>CAYYJM010000373.1:0-697 GCA_964471755.1 uncultured Alcaligenaceae bacterium | reverse complement strand
CCGGCCGTTGCGGCCCGACTCCGCGGTCCATCTCGACGTTGCTCGTTTCCAACCGCAAGAACCCCTCGACGAGGCGCTCGCCCGCTGGGCCGCGCGACGGAACGATCACCTCCAGCGGTTGGCGGTGATTGATCACCTCCAGAATGGCGTCGCGGGCATTGAGGCACAGATTCATCAGCACCTGGCTCATCTGTCCGGAGTCGGCCTGGACCAACCAGAGATTCTCGGCCTTGCGTGTCTCCAATCGGATGCGTGGATCGAGGGTGCGCTGGACCAGAGCGACGACTTCCTCGACGGTCTGGTTGAGGAGGTGCGGTTCGGTCCGCAGGACCGACTTGCGTGAGAAGCCGAGAAGCTGACCGGTCAGTGTCACTGCTCGCCAGGCCGCCTGCTCGGCGATGCCGACCAGTTCCTTGATGGCCGGATCGCGGACCTGCATCTGCACCAGGGCCAGGTTGCCCAGGATGCCGGTCAGCACGTTGTTGAAGTCGTGGGCCACGCCGCTGGCCAGCTGACCGATCGCCTCCATCTTCTGCGTTCGCCGCAGATGATCGTTAAGACGCTGCCGTTCGGTCACGTCCCAGAAGATGCCGAGTACGCCGCCGATCCGTCCCTGGCCATCCAGGACGGGAGTCTTGATGACGTGAACACGCCGCTCCGAGCCGGTTCGCGACGGATTCGTCTCCTCGTGTTCCAG
>CAYYJM010000372.1:2421-4926 GCA_964471755.1 uncultured Alcaligenaceae bacterium | reverse complement strand
TGTCGGACACGCCGCTCGACTTCGCCTACATGCCCTCGTCGATGGGGCAAGCCCCGGCCCTGGGTTTGGGTCTGGCCCTGGCCCAGCCGGGTCGGGGCGTGATCGTCGTCAACGGCGATGGCTGCATGCTGATGAACCTCGGCAGCCTGGTGACGCTGGCCGCTCACCCTGCCGACCTCTTCCTGCTCGTGATGGACAACGGCCAGTACGAGGTGACAGGGGGACAGCCGACGGCCGGCTCGGGCCGGGTGGACTTCCCGATGCTGGCCCGTGGTGCGGGCTTTCGATCTGTCCATGATTTCGCGACGCTCGCGGACTGGACGGCGGGAGCGGCCTCCGTCCTGACGTCGCCGGGGCCGGTGTTCATTCGCCTGGCGATCGCCCAGCCCACCTCGGCCGATGGGGGAACAGATCGACCGCTTGCGTGCCGGTCTGGGGACGGAACCGACCGGCGAGGAGTAGTCCGCCGGTCGGTTTCGAGAAGAACCGGCGGATTACTCCTCGCGTCAAGAACCGGCGGACTGACGTCGCGCCGCTCGCCAGCGATCACATGCCGGTGATCTCGAAGCCCTTGCGATACTGCTTCGTCAGGAACTTCCGCGCCGCCTCGTTGCTCGTCGTGCCCTTCTCGACATCGTAGGCGATCTCGACGCCGGAACGGAACGCGGCCACGCCGAGCAGGATGCACTCCGTCAGCAGGGCCGAGTAGCCGAAGTGGCACGTCGTCTTGCCCTTCGTCTTGATCGCGTGCGCGAACTCGTTCCAGTGACCGATCGACTTCGGAATCGTCGGCTCCGGAGCCTTGAAGCCCTTGAACTGGTCGGCTGGCAGCAGGATTCGTCGGCCGTAGT
The DNA here is from genome assembly GCA_964471755.1 of uncultured Alcaligenaceae bacterium. Classification (GTDB taxonomy): domain Bacteria; phylum Planctomycetota; class Planctomycetia; order Gemmatales; family Gemmataceae; genus CAYYJM01. Next base: position 4,075 of record CAYYJM010000372.1, on the reverse strand, counting down.
CGGCCACCAGCATCCCCTTGCTGCCGACGAACAGAATGCCCAGGCCCCAGTTCTTGAGCGGCTTGCCATCGACGGTGGTCTTCGCCACCAGGTCGTGATGCGCGCCGCCGTCGGACCAGTACAGGTTCAGGGCCGGGTGATCCTTGGTCGCCTCGAAGGCGAACTTGCACTTCACCCAACTCGGCGCACCCACCGCATCGACCGGCGGCCCTTCGCCGGTGATCAACTTCGGATAGCGCAGGTTGAGCGCCCAGTACGGCAGGTCCATGACGTGGCAGGCCATGTCGCCGAACGTGCCGGAGCCGTACTCCCAGAAGCGCCGCCAGTTCGCCGGGTGGATGCCTTCGCAGAACTCACGCTTCTCCGCCGGGCCGAGCCACAGGTCCCAGTCGAGGTTGGCCGGTACCGGCTTCGGCGGGCCGAACTTGCCGTTCGACCAGCCCTTATTGCACCAGCAGTAGACCTCGGTCACCGGCCCGATGGCTCCGCTCTGGATGAGTTCGACCACCCGGCGATAGTTGTCGCCGGCGTGGATCTGCGTGCCCATCTGGGTGACGACGCCATGCTTGGCCGTCAGGGCGGCGATGTGCCGGGCCTCGGCGACCGTGTGCGTCAGCGGCTTCTCGCAGTAGACGGCATGGCCCTGCGTGATCGCCAGGGCGGTCGGCCCGGCGTGCGTGTGGTCGGAGGTCGAGACGACGACGCCGTCGAGGTTCTTCTCCTTTTCGAGCATCACGCGGTAATCGCGATACTTGCGAGCGGCCTTGTGCGATTCGCCAGCCCGGTCGAGGTAGTTGCTGTCCACGTCGCACAGGGCGACGATGTTCTGGCCGGAGAGCTGCCGGACGTTGTCGCCGCCCTTGTTGGCGACGCCGACGAAGGCGAGGTTGACCTTCTCGTTGGGGGACTTCTCCTCGGCGATGGCTCCGGTGCTGGCCGGTAGGCCGGCGAGGATCATGCCCGAGGCGAGCCCGGTCTGGAGGAATTGACGACGGTGGAGGGTGGATTTCATGGCGGATGACTCCGTGATGTCACTGACTTAGCGGCGGGGTTCGACACGAAGGCCGCCGGCAGGCCGGCGGCGCAATGACGATCGGCGCTACTTGATTTCCTTGATGCGCAGGTTGCGGAATTCGACCGGCGCACCGTGGCCGAGGAAGGCGATGTGGCCCTTCGTCCGCTTCAGGCCGGCGTGGTCGCGCTTGTCCGGGGTCTTTTCCTTGCCCTCGGCGAATGGAGCGAGATCGGCATCGACGATGACGACGCCGTTCAGCGTCACCTTGATCTTGGTTCCGTCCATGGCGATCTCCTGCTCGTTCCACTCACCGGCTGGCTTCAGATGGCCCCGCTTGGCGGCGACGACGCCGTAGACCGACCCATGCGCCTGGTATGGCTGAATGCCCTTGTACGACTTATGGCCGTCGTCGAGGATCTGGATCTCCATTCCTTCCTTGAAGGCGGCATCGCCCGTGCCGGAGTAGCGGATGCCAACGCCGTTGTTGCCGCCGGCGGGGCACTTGAACTCGAAGCGGAAGATGAAGTTGCCGTACTCCTTCTCCGTGAACAGGTTGCCGCCCTTGCGGCAGACGATCGCGCCGTTCTCGACCTGATAACCTTTCGTCGAACCCTTCCAGCCGGTCAGATCCTTGCCGTT
>CAYYJM010000372.1:0-2411 GCA_964471755.1 uncultured Alcaligenaceae bacterium | reverse complement strand
GCACGTTGGGATTGACGTACGGCGTGGCCTTGAGGCGCCACTCGAGACGCAGGACGAAGGCGCCGTACTCCCCGACGCTGAACAGGGACTTCTCGCCGGCGGCCTCGCTTTGCGCGTCGTAGTCGATGGCGCCGTCGACGATCTTCCAGTGGCCGTTGTCACCGGCCGGCACCTTCCACCCAGCGAAGTCCTGGCCGTTGAACAGGGACACGAACCCGGTCTCGGTGGCCTTGTCCGCTGCCGTCACCGGTCCGAGGAGAAACACGAAAGCCAGCCCCAGGCCGACCCCAAAAACAGTCCGCATTGCACGACTCCCATGAGAAAACGCCCGGTCGGGAGAGCCAGAGTGACCGGGCCAACCGCCGCATCGTATCAGGGGCGAAGGCTCCTGGATAGAGGCGACCCGATTTAGCTGTCGGCTTGTCGGCAGTCTTCGTTGAAAGCACCGCCGGCAAGCTGGCGGCTAAATGTGGAAGCCGATCCGCGCCAGCAGGCCCGGCCCGACGACGAACGGTTCGCGCGGCAGCGTCGCCAGCGTAAAGCGTCCGATCAGTTCGCGGGCCGCGATCGGCGTCGGCTCCGCCTGCCAACCGCACGACCACGCCAGCAATCCGACGACCGCCTCCGATGCGACGCCAGCCGTGCGCATGGCTGACAGGCGAGTGTCACCGTGTCGCTTGGCCAGTCGTCTCCCGTCCAGGCCGACGACCAGCGGTACATGGGTGAAGCGCGGCGGTTGCCATTTCAGGGCGTCGTAGAGCAGTAACTGTCGAGGCGTCGAGGGAACGAGATCGTCGCCGCGGACAACCTCGGTCACGCCCTGCTCGGCATCATCGACGACCACGGCGAGTTGATACGCGGGCGAAGCCGATATCGTCTCGCCGTGCGGCCCCGAGCGGGGAGCCTTCCAGAGGACGAAATCGCCGCCGAGTTCATGCAGGTCGAGCGCGATCGGCCCCAGAACTTCGTCGGTGAAAACGGGCGTGGTCGCGGGCAATCGGAATCGCCAGCAGAAGGGCTGGCCCTCGAGACGATCCGCGTCAGCCGCACTTCGTCCCGCACACGTTCCCGGATAGATCGGCCCCTCGTGTTCCAGGTGCGGAGCGCTGGCCGCTCGCTCGACGTCGGCCCGTGTGCAGGTGCAGGGGTAAACGAGTTCGGCCGCCCGGAGTCGATCCAGGGCGGCAGTGTAGAGTGGCAGGCGCTTCGTTTGCACGATCGGTTCAGCATCCCAGTCGAGGCCGAGCCAGCGGAGGTCCGCGGCGGCCTGCTCGGCCGCTCCCGGTTTGATCCGGGGTGAATCGATGTCCTCGATGCGAAGCAGGACGCGGCCGCCCTGCGAGCGTGCCGAGAGCCAGGCCAGCAGGTAGGTCCGGGCATTGCCGAGATGCTGCGCTCCCGTCGGCGACGGCGCGAGTCGGCCGACGACCATGGTGTAACCTCAATCCAGGTGGCGAGGTCATTACCGGGGAATCAGGAAGCCTCGGCCAGCACCGGCAGTGTCGCCATAACCGGCTCGGAATGACGCTCGATCAGTCGAGCCAGCAGCTTGTGACAGCAGGTGCAGCCGTCGCCAGCCCCCGTGGCCTGGCGAATCTCCTTCACCGTGCGCAGGCCCAGCACCGTGATGGCGTGGACGACCGCCTCCTCGGTGATCTTCAGACAGCGGCAGACCAGACGAGACGGGCAGTCCGAGCAGTTGCGGGAGCAGGGGGTATTCATGGGTGGGTGCAATCCTGTCGATCGCGGGAAACTGAGACTCAGTCTCACTACTCCCATCATAGCCGCTCCATTCGGCCTGTCAAGGGGTGGTCGTCGCCCCTTCCTGGACTAAACTTTCTTCAGTCGGTGCCCTGGAGCGTTCCTCCGGGGCCGACTTCATGTCCGGAGCGAACGCGACCGGGAGGGGGACCGCCGTGACGAGGATCTTCATCTACGACACGACCCTGCGTGATGGTAGCCAGGGCGAGGGCGTCAACTTCTCCTTGCCCGACAAGCTGCACATTACCCAGCGCCTCGACGATCTAGGCGTGGACTTCATCGAGGGCGGCTACCCACTCTCCAACCCGAAGGATTTCGAGTACTTCCAGCGTGTTCGCCAGCTGCCGCTCAAGCACGCGAAGGTCGCCGCCTTTGGCATGACCCGCCGCAAGGGCATCCGCCCCGAGGAGGACGTCGGCCTCAAGGCTCTGCTCGAGGCCCAGACGAGCCTGGTCACCATCGTCGGCAAGAGCTGGGACTTCCAGGTGACCGAGGTACTCGGCACCACGCTCGACGAAAACCTGCGGATGATCGCCGACTCGGTCGCCTATCTGCGCAGCCAGGGCCGCGAGGTGTTCTACGACGGCGAACACTTCTTCGATGGCTACCGCCATAACCCGGAATACGCCCTGAGCGCGCTGCAGGCGGCT
>CAYYJM010000371.1:0-4980 GCA_964471755.1 uncultured Alcaligenaceae bacterium | reverse complement strand
GGCCTCCTCGATCGTGCAGAACTCGCCGGCATCACTCACGGCATCGCCTCCGTTGCTGGGTCTCCTTTCATTGTAGCCGGTCAACGCCGTGGTCGCGTCGGTTGAGGAAAATCGACACGGAAGCATGGGTAGTGCCAGAGACCCGGTTGTTGTACAGGCTGGCCTCTGGAAGGTGTGCGGCATCTCCTGACGACGCGGGTGGCAAATCCTCTTCAGACAAAGGATCGCCCGAAATCTTCGCCCGGTTCCCACAGGTCCCCGGTCGTGGTATCATCCTCCTAGCACGACCGGCGAATCGACCGTCCGCCGGCCTGACGCAGGGAGGATTTTCCGGGTGACTCAGCGACAGCGCTTCAACCTGCATCTGCCCGGCTTGCTCAAGGTGCTCGCCGAGCATCTCTACACCAGCAAGAAGGTCGGTGTCCGTGAACTCATCCAGAACGCCCACGATTCCTGCGTCCGTCGCAAGATCGAGGCCGACGAACCCGGCTACCGGCCACGCATCGACATCACCCTCGACCTCGCCAGCCGCCAGCTCACCATCGCCGATAACGGCGACGGCCTGACTGAAGACGAGATCACCACCTACCTGGCCACCATCGGCCGAGGCTACACCCGCGAGTTGCGCGAACGGCTCGCCCTCGTCTCACCCACCGAGGCCGCCGAGTTGATCGGCCAGTTCGGTCTCGGCTTTCTGTCCGCATTTCTGCTCGCCTCCGAGGTCGTTCTCGAAACGCGCTCCATCAAGGGTGGTCCGGCTCTCCGCTGGCACTCCACCGGCGACGAACATTTCGACATCACGCCCGGCAGCCGCGACGAGGTCGGCACCAGCGTCGTGCTGACCATCAAGACGACCGCCTCGTTCATCCTCAACGAGGAAAGCCTCCGCGAGGCCGTTCGCGTCTATGCCGATTTCCTCCAGGTGCCGATCCACGTCCAGGACGACGACGAACCGCTCAACCTGATGCTGGCCCCGTGGGAGGCGGCCGACGCCGAGACGGCCTGCCGTGAGTACGTCGGCCGGGCCTTCCGCGGTGCCCGACCGCTGGCCGTGCTGCCGCTGGAGGACGGCGTCGTCAACCTGGGCCATGATACCCTCACCGTCCCCCTGCGTGGCTTCCTGTTCGTACCGCCCGGGTCGATCGCCTCGGTCCGCGAGTTCGGCGACCTGCACGTCTACATTCGCCGAATGTTCATCTGCGAACGCGAACGCGATCTGCTGCCGACGTGGGCCCGCTTCGTTCGCGGCGTCGTCGAGTGTCCGCTGCTCCAGCCGACGGCCTCCCGCGAGAGCCTGCATCAGGACGACAATTTCGACCTCGTCCGCCAGGCCCTGGAGACACAATTGACGCGCGGCCTGCGTCGGCTCGCCTCAGCCGACCCGGCCACCTGGAAGAAGGTCGTTCGCGGACATGCCGATGTCATCACCGGCTGGGCCGTCAGCGACGCGGAATTCTTCGAGCAGATCGAGGACATCGTCACCTTCCGCACCACGCGCGGCCCCCTCAGCCTGCCGGAGTACCTGGACCTGTCACGCGGCACAATCTATTTCGTCACGCGTGAACTGGGCAGCCTGCAAGAGCAACTCCTCGCTGAGGGCCGCGACGTGCCGGCCATCGATGCGTCGTGGTTCTCCGTCACGCCGTTTCTGGAGAAGTACGCCCAGCGGCACCACGACATCGCCCTGGTCCAACTCGACGGTGAGTCCGACGCGTTGATGCGGCCGACTGCGGAGGAGCCATTTACCCGGCTCGTCGAGCATTTCCGCGAACAGGGCCAGTCAGTGCGGATGGCGAACTTTCGGCCGCCCGAGGTGCCCGCGCTGATGCTCTACCCGCAGGGAGCGGAACTGGCTCGCCAGGCAGAGCAGAGCCTCGAAGCCGGCGACCTGCCCGGTCCTCTGGCCGGTCTGATCCAGGAGTACGTCGAGGCGAAGTACCGTGCCGGCGACGAGTTGCGCGGCACGCTCTATCTCAACGCGGGCTGCCCACTCGTGCGGCGTCTGGCCGAACTTCCCCCCGCGCAGCTGGTGCCGGCCCTGACACTGCTGCACCAGGTCGCACGCCTGTTCGCTGGCCGAATGCTCTCGACGACCGAGGCGGTTGAGGCGTTCGGCGGGCTGATCCAGGCTCTCGACCGACTGGTGGGGCCGACCTCCGGAGCCGAGGCATGAACGTCTGGGAGTGGATCGACGAGTACGCGACCCAGGCCAGCGCGCGCGGCGATCGCGAACGCCTTGCCCTGGTCGAAATCCATCCCGAGGCCTACCGCCATCGCCACAGCGAGCCCAGCCAAATGCTCGCCCTGCTGGAGGATGGTCGACGTCGCGCCGTGGCCCTGAACGAGCCGTGGTGGATTCTCTTCTTCGACCACTGGTCCCTGGAGACGCTCATCTACTACCAGGACGACTACCGCACGATCCTGGACCGAGCCGTCCGTCTGACGCTGGCCTTGCAGCAGCCGAATCTCGAGCAACATCCGCTCCGGTTCCACGCTCACTGTAACCTGCTGGCGGCGTACCTCTGCCTCGATCCCCGTGGCCATGCCGAGAAGGTCGCCGCCGCCCTGGACTACCTGGAGACCCTGGTCGCCGACGAGGGAGAAGGGAAGTACCTGCTGATCGCTCGCCGACACTGGTTCGCCTACGAGATGGATCGTCTGGAGGAGTCGGTGCGTCTCTGCCTGCGTCTGCTGGAACTGGCCGATGCCGACCGGGATCGCCACCTGGCCCTGCATCACAGCGTCGGTGCGCACCTGAGCCTGTGCCGGCTGTCGCTGGCCCGCGAGGACTGGGCCGCCCTGGCCGCCCACGCCCGGACGGCCGAGGAACTGGCCAGCCGACGTGGAGCCCCCTACGACCGAGCCCTGGCTCAACTCTGGCAGGCCGTCTCGGCGGTCCAGTCCGGAGCGGAGGAGGCGGCCCGTCTCCTGCACGCCGCCCAGGCGAAGTTCGCCCGTCTGGGCAGACCGCCGGACGACAACTATCACGATGCCCTGGCCGCGTATCACGAGTTGGCCGGCGACCTGCTCCAGGCGCTTACCGTCCGGACGCACCAGCTCGACCGCCTGCGTGATCGTGGCCAGGACAGTACGGAGGCGGAAATCCGTCTGCACATCCTGCGTCTGAAGGCGCTGACCGGTCAGTCGCTTGACGACGAGGTGTCACCGCTCCTGGCAGTCACGGCGCGACTGGGCACTCCGGGCTACTACCGCGAACGAATGGAACGCATCCAGGCCGGAAAAGTACCTCGCGGCATCCTGAGTCGGCGATGAACCGACGAGACCGGGGAAGATATTGTCAGAACCTGCCTTACTCACAAAAATCTCCGAGAGTTGACCCAGGCGCTCGAATCTTCCCAAACTACGCATCCTTCAGGAGATGCGCAGAGACGCCCCAGTCATTGCTGTTTCCCAAACAATGCATTTTATCTCTTTCGCCAAATTTTACTTGTCAACCGAGCCTCTCTCGGTGAGAATGTGCCCCAGAAGGGTCAAGAGCCGAGCGGTCTTTATTCGGCAGGCGGCCAGGCCGGGCGTCCGAGTTCTCTCCGCCCCACCGCTCGTCCACCCCCTTTAGGAGACAATCACGATGAGCGTTGACATCATCCGGGCGTGGAAGGACGAAGAGTACCGTCTCAGCCTGACCGACGAGCAGCGAGCTGCCTTGCCGGCCAACCCGGCTGGCCAGATCGAACTGGCCGAGGCGGATCTCGAGGAGTTCGCTGGCGGCCTGAACAAGGGCGGCGGCAACAACCAGAACCAGGGTGGCCAGGGCGGCCAGAGCCAGAGCCACAGCAACAGCCAGAGCAACAGCAACAGCGCTGGCAGCAACAGCGCCAGCAGCGCTGGCAGCGCCGGCTCGCGAGCTGGCACCAGCGCTGGCACCAGCCGCAGCGGCAGCCGCTGAGCTTGACCGTTGAGCCACTGCCGGTATCCTGCTGGCAGTGGGTCTTCGGACGTTTCGGGCGAGCGCGATCCGACCGGGCCGCGCTCGCCTCCTTCATTTCCGCCCCTGCGTCGAGAATCTCGCATGACAGCTGATCCCTTCCGCCTTCCCGCCTGGTGTCTGGCAACCACACTGGCCGAGCGCCGGGCCGCTCGCCGGGCTGGTCCTCCGGGAATCGAACCCGCCCCCGATCAGCAACGCGCCGCCGCTCGCCTGCAACGCTGGCGGACACAGCTCCCCTTCCGCGATGGCGACTACTTCGAGCAGCGTCTCGCCCTCGATCAACTCACGGAAGCAGAACTGCTCCATCATCTGGGCGAACCCGTCGAGGCGGTCGCTGCGTACACCGGCGATCTGGACTGGCTGGCGGACCTGGAATCCGCCTACACCGGCCTGGAATCCTGGCCACCGATCGATCTGCCGGAAGGCTGGCGTGCCGAGGAGAACATCGGCTTGCTGGACGTGATCGCACCGCTGCTGACACGCGGCCGTCAGCGTGTTCGGGAAGGTGCCCGTGTCCTGGCCGAGAACTGTTCCGGTCGTCCCTTCGATCCAGAGACCGTCGAGGAGCTGGTTCTCTCGGGCCTGCCTGGTCAACTGCTGCGGATGGTCGGCCGCACCCTGGCACTCGAACTGAACGTGGCCCGGTTGCGTGGCCAGCTCACCGGCGCGACGCCGGCTGAACGTTTCGCCAGTTTCCTCGAGCGTCTTCGCCATGCTGACACTGCACTGACACTGCTGCGCGAATATCCGGTCCTGGCCCGTCAGGTGCTTCTGACCATCGATCGCTGGGTGGCGTTCAGTCTCGAATTTCTCGGTCATCTGGCCGCCGACTGGGAAGCGTTGCAGGACCTGCTTCCAGGCGACGCCTCTGGCCCGCTCGCCGATGTCGCAGGGAGCGCCGGCGACACGCATCGTGGCGGTCGAGCCGTCCTCATCGCGTTCTTCGAGTCTGGTGCCCGGGTCGTCTACAAACCGAAGCCGCAGGCGGTCGATCAGCACTTTCAGGAACTGCTGATCTGGATCAACGACCA
>CAYYJM010000370.1:0-4986 GCA_964471755.1 uncultured Alcaligenaceae bacterium | reverse complement strand
ATCCTGCAACAGCAACCGGGACGAGATCCTGGCTGACTCGTAGATGACCGGCAGACCGCTGCCCGGATGCGTTCCGCCACCGACGAGGTAGACCCCGGCCAGGTCCTCGAAGCGATTGTGTGGTCGAAGGTGCAGCATCTGGCCGAGAGAATGAGCCAGGCTGAACGTCGCTCCGCGGTAGATCTGCAAGCCCTGCTCCCACTCCGTCGGCGTCACGATCCGTTCGTACCGGATGCGATCTTCCAGGTCATGCAGACCGACCTTCTTCAGCTGCTCCAGCGCCACTCGGCGGTAGCGTTCGCGCTCACGGGACCAGTCCACGTTCGGATGCTGATGCGTCGTCGGCAGCAGCACGTAGAGGGAGCTGTGTCCCTGCGGCGCCAGTGTCGCATCGGTGACACTGGGATTGTGAACGTAGAACGACGGGTCATCGCTCAGGACGTGGTCGCGTTCGATGTCACGCAGGTTGCGCCGGTAGTCGCCGCTGGTGTAGATCGTGTGGTGGTGCAGGTGGTCGTAGCGGCCGGTGATGCCGAGGTACATCATGAAGGTCGAGCAGGAATACTTCTTGGTCGCGAGTTTGCGGTCGGTCCAGTTTCGCCGCAGGTGATCGGGGACGAGCTTCGTCATGGCCTGGGCGAAGTCGGCGTTGATCACGAGGGCATCGCAGCGGTATTCACCCTGGCCCGTCCGCGCACCGACGACCTTGCGGCCCTCGAAGAGCAGGCTCTCGACCGACTCGTTCAGGCGGATGTCCGCCCCGAGATCGGTGGCGACGCGGGCCATCGCCTCGCTGACGGCACTGCATCCGCCGGTCGGGTGCCAGACGCCATGTTCGTACTCCAGAAACGACAGGATCGAGAACAGACTCGGGCAGTTGAATGGCGACATGCCCAGGTACTTCGACTGAAACGAGAACGCCAGTCGGATGCGTGGATCGCGGAAGTATCGGCCGAGTTCCTGATCGATCGAGGCCCAGGGCCGGAGCAGGGGCAGGAGCTTGAGCATCGGCCAGGTGACAACGTCTCGCCAGCTGAGGAAGGGCTGTTCCAGACAGGGCCGAAAGCGGGCCAGTTTAAGGCGGTTGTCGTCGAGGAAGCGGCGGAGTTGCCCGGCATCGCGCGGGCAAATCCGGGCGACCTGTTCTTCCATCCGGGCCACGTCCGGCGAGCAGAGCAGATCGCCGCCGGAGCCGAACACGAGGTGATATTGCGGATCGAGTCGAGTCAGCTCGACTTCCTGACGGAGATCGCGACCGCAGGAGGTGAAGATGCCTTCGAGGACGCGGGGGTAGAGGAAGAAGGTTGGGCCGAGGTCGAAGCGGAAGCCCTGTTCGCCGTGCCAGGAGGTTCGGCCGCCGACACGGTCACGGCATTCCAGGACGGTGACGCGCAGGCCGGAGCGGGCCAGGAGCATGGCCGCAGCCAGGCCGCCGGGACCGGCACCGACGATCACCACACGTTTGCCCATCCTGCGCTCTCCGGCCGTTGACGGTGTCGCTTCGTGCGTCACACTTTCACTATAGAAAGGCGAGCCGGAAGCGTCTGCGATCGGAGTTTGCTCTTGTCCCCGGAAGAGGTGGGCGGTATCGAACCGCCTGAATCGATCTCTCACGGGAGGCTCTCGCTGATGGTCCGCCAGGACGCGGTGTTGACACTGGACGGAGTGAGCCTCCGCTACGGCCGGCGACTCGTGGTCGAGGATCTCACTCTGACTGTCGAGTCGGGCGAGATCCTCGGTTTGCTCGGAGCCAACGGTTCCGGCAAGAGCAGCACTCTGGCCGCCTGCGCAGGGCTGCTGCCGCTCGCCGCCGGACGAATCCGCCTGCGTGGCCACTCGCCGGATCGCGAGCCGCTTGTCTATCGCCGCCAGCTGGGTTATGTGCCGCAGGAACTCGCCCTCTACGAAGAACTCACCGGCCGGGAGAATCTGCGCTTCTTCGGTCGAATGTACGGTCTGGCCGGGCACGAGTTGCAGCGCCGCATCGCCGACGTGCTGCACGCGGTGCGCCTGAGTGAGCGAGCCGACGATCCGGTCGGCACCTACTCCGGCGGCATGCAGCGTCGGCTGAATCTCGCCTGTGCCCTGCTTCATCGTCCGGCTCTGCTGTTGCTGGACGAGCCGACCTGCGATCGACAGGTTCTCCTGCGTCAGGGCCGACTCGTCGCTGAGGACCTGGCGACCGGGAGCCCGAACCCGTCACGGCTGGCACGTCGATTTCTGCACGGTGCCCCGGTGACCGCCGCCGAGACTCTGACCGGAGATGCACGCGACCCATGAGAACGACGTTCGCGCTGGTCTGGGAACTGGCCCGCAAGGATCTGCGGCTCTTCCTCGCCGACTGGCGTGGCGTGCTGCTCTGTTTCGCCATCCCGATCCTGCTGGCCTCGGCCTTCGGAGCGGTCTTCTATCGCCAGACGGGAGCCGAGACGTTCCAGCTGCGCGCGGCCATCGTTCTCGAAGATCCGAGTCCGCTCACTCGTCGCATTGTCAAGGCGCTCCAGGAGTGCGACCACGTCCAGGGCCGGGAACTGCCGCTCGATGCGGCCCGTGCCGAACTGCATGCCGCATCGTCCGGTGTCGTCCTCATCCTGCCGGTCGGCTTTGGCGAAGCTCTGCGTCGGCTGGGACCGGGGGCTCGCACCTTGCCGGAGGTGCGTATCCTGCACCGGCCCGGCCAGGCCCTGGAGGCCCGCTTCGCCGAGGGGGTGTTGACGGAGATCGCTCTCCGCGAGGCGGCCCGCGAGTTGCTCGGTCCCCAGGCGGCCGATTTCGAGCGGCCCTTCGCCGTCCGGAGCGAGTCGCTGGCCGGCCCGGGTTCGGCCACCATCAACGTCTTCGCGCACAGCTTCTGCGGCATGAGCTTGCAGTACCTGCTGTTCTGGGGCATGGATAGCGGTCTGCTCCTGCTCCGCGAGCGGCGGCGCGGCATCTGGCGGCGGTTGCGGACGGCCCCGATCGGCATGGGCACTCTGCTCGCTGGCAAGGCCTTGGCGACCGCTCTCGTCGCGCTCGCGCAGATTGGCGTCACGTTCACGTTTGGTTGGCTCGTCTTCGGCGTGACGGTCGGCGGCTCGTTTCCGGGCTTCGTTCTGCTGGCAATGTCAGCGGCCTGTCTCTCGGCGGCGATCGGCCTGGTCGTCGCGGCGATCGGCGGCAACGAGGGCCGGGCCCGCAGCGTGGCCATCCTGACGATTCTGACCGTTTCGATGCTCGGCGGTCTCTGGCTGCCGCTGTTTCTGCTCCCGCTCTGGGTGCAAAACCTGGCCTTGTTCCTGCCGACGACCTGGGCCGCGCGCGGCCTGGAGGGCGTCACCTGGCAGGGCATGACCTGGAGCGCCGCCTGGCCCTGTGCTCTGGTCGTGCTGGCCTACTCCGCCCTGTTCTTGCTGATCGCCATCTGGTGTTTTGCCCGGGCCGAATCTCGACGACCACCGGAAGGGACCGCGTAGACGGGACGAGGGCCCGGCTCGCGAAGGAGGAACCGATGAGCCGATACCTGCCGCTGTTGTTCGCTGGCCTGCTGGTTTCCTCGGTCCTGGCCCGGGCTCCGGGCAACCTGCCGAAGGTTCGTCAGTGTCCGGCCTTGCCGCTGGCCGACCAGGACAATCGGGCTTTCAACCCGACGGCGCATCGTGGTCACGTTCTGGTCCTGATCTATGGCGATCGGGCCAGTATCGAGGCCAACAAGAAGCTCGGGGAATGGCTCCACGTCACCTTCCATCCGACGGCGAAGGGCCTGCCACCGATCCTGGCTCGACAGCAGGAAGTTCGCCCACTGGAAGGGGCTCCGCCCGGAAAGCCAGGGCCGGACGTTCGCACGCTCGCCGTCGCCTGCTGTGGCAAGCTGCCGGAGTTCGTTCAGGGCCTGGTACGCGGTCAGATCAAGGTCGGAGCCGGCGATCTGCCGATTCTGATCGACTTTCAGGACGCCATGAAGACGACCTTCGGCCTGGTCCCTGAGGTGTCGAACCTGATCATCGTCGATCGCTCCGGCCTGGTTCGCTACACGGCCAACGGGCCGTTCGCACCGGAGCAGATGACCCAGCTGGCCACGATCCTGGAAAACCTTCGTCGGGAGCCGGTTCAGCCGCCACTCAACGGGCGATAAGTTGGTCGCCGCCAAAACAGACGAACGGCACGCCGAGGCGTGCCGTTCGTCGTTCTACTCGATCCGCGCTCAGTTACCCGGAATGCCCGGATTCGAGACCACAGCCCGACCACGGCCTGCGGTGGCGAAGACCGGCGTGTAGGAGATCCGCACGCTACGCCGATCGGAAGCCAGGACGGCCTGAGCGGTCACCTCCAGGCTGTTCTTGACGAACGGCCGGACGCGCTGCTGAATGATCGTCCGATCCGAGCCAACCGGCTCATTGGCGACCTTCTTGACCGCCGGCGGAGCGCTGGCCACGCCGCCGGTCGTACCGCCACGGATGCCGAAGGTGCCCAGGCCAGTCACCTCGGGTGCCGCCATCGCCCGGAGCTTGTTGGCTACCTTGTCCGGGCTCTCCAGCAGGGCCGTCGGGTCGTCGCTCTCCGGCCGCAGGTGCGCCGGTGGCACGTAGGCCAGTTCCTTCCGCCGACCGCCTTCCAGCGTGAAGGTGATCGGCTCGTTGTTGGCCAGGTCCACCGTGACGATCTTCTCACGTTCCTGAGGCGTGCCCTGGTGCGTGATGATCTTCAGCTGGGCGCGGTTACCGAGCGGCCGGCCCCAGACGCGATTGACCTCGACCTTGTATTCGCCACCAAAGGCCTCGGCCGCCTGATAGGTCTCGCTGTTCAGCTCGGCTACCGAGTCTCCCACGACGATACCGCCACCGACGGTCTGTCGGTTGAGAGCCGAGCAGGTGCTACCGGACGGTTCGCTGACCCGGAGATCGAGATCGGCCTCACCCTGGAAGGCCATCTTGATGACCAGGTCGCGACGACCATTCGCCTGGGCCGCCGAGAGCAGCCGTTCGGCTTCCGGTTGGCGGTTGGTCTGGT
>CAYYJM010000369.1:0-4999 GCA_964471755.1 uncultured Alcaligenaceae bacterium | reverse complement strand
CTTCTTCTGGTAGCCCAGCGCCTTCTTGATGCTTCCCTCGTCGGGGCTGAGAACGACGAACTCACGCGGCGGAATCTGCATGCCGCGGACGTACTCGTTGATGACCGGGCCGGCGTGCAGATGATCCATCGGGATGTTGAAGAAGCCCTGGATCTGGGCAGCGTGCAGGTCCAGCGACACGACGCGCGTGGCCCCGGCCGCTTCGAGTACGTCGGCGACGAGTTTGGCCGTGATCGGCACCCGCCCCTGGTCCTTGCGATCCTGGCGTGCGTAGCCGTAGTAGGGGATGACGGCCGTGATGCGAGCGGCACTGGCACGCTTGAAGGCGTCCAGGATGATGAGCAGCTCCATCAGGTTTTCGTTGACCGGCGGACAGGTCGGCTGAATGACGAAGACATCCCGGCCGCGAACGTCCTCGTCGATGCGCACGGAGGTTTCGCCATCGGGGAAGTTGCTCAGCTGGATTCGGCCCAGTGGATCGCCGAGGTGCCGGGCGATCTTCTCCGCCAGGGCGTGGTTCGCCCGTCCGCTGAAGACCTTGAGCTTGTGGTTGTTCATGGCTCCCACCGACGACGACGCTTCTCGAACGAAGGGTTATTATGAAACTCCCGCGAAGGAGCGTCAACCAGCGCGTCCCTTGTCTCCCGACGTGGTCCGCCTATGCTGCCTGCAGAGGCCCGCGCCGGTTCCGACAGGGTGAGCCGGCGTGAGTCCTTCCCGGAGGTCTGAGCGTGCGACTGGTCGTGCAGAAGTTCGGCGGTACCAGTGTGGCCAATGCGACCCGTCTGATGGAGGCCGCCCGCAAGGCGATCCGGGCCAAACAGGCCGGCAATCGCGTCGTCGTCGTCGTCAGCGCTCGCGGCGACACCACCGACGAGCTGATCGACCTGGCCAACGAGATCAACGAGGCTCCGCCGGCTCGCGAGATGGACATGCTCCTGGCCACCGGCGAACAGATCTCCATCGCCCTGATGGCCATGGCCATCCACACCCTCGGCGAGCAGGCCATCAGCTTTACCGGAGCCCAGGTCGGCATCGTCACCGACAGCACCCACACCAAGGCCCGCATCAAGAGCATCAACACCGACCGGATGCGCCGTGCGCTGGAGGCCGACAAGATCGTCATCGTCGCCGGCTTCCAGGGGATCGACGAGGAGGGCAGCATCACCACCCTCGGTCGAGGCGGCTCCGACACGACCGCCGTCGCCCTGGCCGCCGTGCTGAAGCACGATGCCGGCATCTGCGCCTGGAGCGATGGCCAGGTCGATTGCGAAATCTACACCGACGTCGATGGCGTCTACACCACCGATCCACGGGTCGTGCCCGAGGCCCGCAAGATGGAACTCGTCTCCTACGACGAGATGCTCGAGATGGCCAGCCTCGGCGCGTCGGTCATGCACTCCCGATCGATCGAGTTCGCCAAGAAGTACGCCGTTCCGGTCCAGGTGCGCAGCTCGTTCAGTGACGTGGCCGGGACCTGGATCGTCCCGGAGGCGGACTGGATGCGCGAGGTCGTCGTCTGCGGCGCAGCCCTGATGCGCGACGAGGCTCGCATCGCCATCTATGGCGTGCCAGACCAGCCCGGCACCAGCTTTCGCATCTTCTCCGCCCTGGCCGAGCGGAACATCGTCGTGGACATGATCGCCCAGAGCGTCGGTAGCGATGGCCGGGCGGCGATCGGCTTCACCGTCCTGGGGGGCGAACTGAAGCAGACACTCGACGTGCTGGCACCGATCGCCCGCGAGATGGACGCGACCCTGGAGCATGACGCCCAGGTGAGCAAGGTGTCGATCGTCGGCACCGGCATGCGGACGCATCCCGGCGTGGCCCAGCGCATGTTCGACGCGCTGGCCCTCGAAGGGATCAACGTCAAGATGATCACGACGGCCGACATCAAGATCAGCGTCCTGGTCGAGCGGGCCGACGGCATGAAGGCTCTGCGGACGGTCCACCAGGCTTTCAGCCTGGAGAAGCCGCGCGTCGGCGCTGGCGTGCCGAGCGATACGCCGACACCGGATCAGGCCGGCTGGATGTCACACGCCCCCGGCAACGGCAAACTGGCCGCCTCCCT
The DNA here is from genome assembly GCA_964471755.1 of uncultured Alcaligenaceae bacterium. GTDB lineage: Bacteria > Planctomycetota > Planctomycetia > Gemmatales > Gemmataceae > CAYYJM01. The sequence continues at coordinate 2,928 of CAYYJM010000369.1, read as the reverse complement.
GACGCAGCGACTGGCCAGCATGGAGGACATCCTTGTCGATGACGTCCACCTGTGCCGGGATCAGGGCCGGATCACGCTCGCGGGTCTGCCGGATCGGCCGGGAACGTGCGCGGCCGTGTTCCAGGCCGTGGCTCAGGCGGGCATCGTGGTCGATATGATCGTGCAGAACCAGGCCGCCGGCCGGGCGGAATTGTCCTTCTCGGTGCCACAGCCCGATCTGGAACGAGCCCTGAACGTGATCCGGGCGATGGAACAGAAGGCCTGGCCGGACGTCAAGGTGCAGGCCGACAGCAACATCGACCGGCTGAGCGTGCTGGGCGTCGGCATGCGAACGCACGTCGGCGTGGCCCGAAAGATGTTCGGGGCCCTGGCCAGCGAGGGCATCAACATCGCGCTGATCAACACCAGCGAGGTGTGCGTCAACATCGTCGTGGACAAGGCCGCCGGTGAACGGGCCCTGACGGTGCTGAGGCAGACCTTCGGCGTGAGCTGAGGTTCCGGGCTACTTCCCCTTGAACCGCAGGTCCTTCTGACTGTAGCCGTCGGCCCTGTCCTTCTCCTCGTGATCGAAGAACGCGACCGACGAGCGCGTGGTGTAGCCGACGGGGTGGTAGAGCCCCGCGTCCTTCGCATCGCGCAGGAAGACGATCGTCGGTCTGAAGGTCTTCTGGCCATCCGGTTTCTCACCGCGGAGCAGTTTCGCGACCGTGGGCGACGGCGGGGCCAGCTTGAGGGCGGTGCCAAACAGGGCCGTCTTGCCGGGATCGTCGTTGAACGAGGTGTAGCTGACGAAGACGTTCTCCAGCGGAGCCTTCGCCGCCAGCAACTTCGTCATCTCCTCCGGCAGCATCCCGCCGACGACCAGATGGTTCCGCTGGAAGTAATCGCGGATCGGCTCCGGCCGATCGGACAGGACGTGGATGTCCTTGGCCTTGTTGACCAGAACCTGCTCTTCCGGCAGCGGCACCAGAGACAACGCCAGGATGCCCAGGAGAACGCGCGTCATCGATCACCCTCAGCGAAGGAACGAATTGTCCGTGCGGGCCAGGATAGCACGAACCGATTCGACCTGCGAAGCAAATACCGTCACATGGCCGAGCTTCCGGCCCGGCCGAGGGCTCTTGCCGTAGAGGTGGAGATGCACTCCCGGCAGGGCCAGGAGCGGCTCGATCGGCGGCAGCGTGCCGATGAGGTTGAACATCACACAGGAGTGAGCCACCGTGACCGCTCCGAGCGGCCAGCCGAGCAGGGCCCGGAGATGGTTCTCGAACTGGCTGCACTCGGCTCCCTCGATCGTCCAGTGGCCGGAGTTGTGAACGCGCGGAGCCATCTCGTTGGCGATCAGCCGACCCTGGTACACGAAGAACTCGATGGCCAGGACGCCGACGTAGTCGAGTCGTTCCAGCACGCGGCGGGCGAGATCCTCGGCCCGATTCTGCAACGTGGCCGTCAGATCTGGAGCCGGCGCGCGACTCATCCGGAGGATGCCGCCAGCGTGGTGATTCTCGACCAGCGGATAGCAGACGATCGCCCCATCCCGACCGCGCACGGCGAGGATCGACAGCTCGCGCTCGAAGGGCACGAAGCCTTCGAGGATCAGCGGCACCGCACCGAGAGCGGCCCATGCCGGGTCGAGGTCGGCGGGGCCGGACAGACGGTGCTGCCCCTTGCCGTCGTAGCCGAGACGGCGCGTCTTGAGGATGCACGGGAAGCCGAGATCGCGTGCCGCCCGTTCCAGGTCGGCTCGGCTGTCCACCGGTCGGAACGGAGCCGGCTCCAGACCCAGATCGCGGAAGAGGGTCTTCTCGGTGAGCCGATCCTGGCTCGCCTCCAGGGCTGCCGGCGGCGGAAAGACCGGAACGTGGACCGCGAGCGAGCGGGCCAGATCAACGGGGACGTTCTCGAATTCGTAGCCGACGACGGCCAGGCCCTGACGGAACTGTTCCAGGCACTCGGGATGGTCGGCCTCGACGCGGAGATGCTCGGCGAGTTGGCCGGCCGGGGCGTCGGCGGTCGGATCGAGGAAACGGAACCGCAGACCGAGCGGGTAGCCGGCCAGGGCGAGCATGCGGCCCAGCTGGCCGGCACCGAGGATGCCGACGATGGTCATGCCGGCTCCCGTGGATCGGGCTGAGCCAGGACGGCCTCGGTCTGCTCACGGCGAAGGGCTTCCAGGGCGGGCAGAAATTCGGGATGTTTGCCGGCGAGGATGGCGACGGCGAGCAGAGCCGCATTGACCGCTCCGGCCCGGCCGATGGCCAGGGTGCCGACCGGGATGCCGGCCGGCATCTGGACGATCGAGAGCAGCGAATCGAGACCGTGCAGGGCCTTCGACTCGACCGGGACGCCGAGGACGGGGAGCGTCGTCTTGCTGGCACACATGCCGGGCAGGTGAGCCGCCCCGCCGGCCCCGGCGATGATCACCTCCAGGCCACGGCTCCGGGCCGAGCCGGCGTAGTCGAAGAGCAGGTCCGGCGTGCGATGGGCCGACACGACGCGTACCTCATGCGGGACGCGGAGCTTCTCCAGTGTCTGGGCCGCGTGCGACAGCGTGTCCCAGTCCGACTTCGAGCCCATGATGATTCCGACCAGCGGCGCGCTCATGACGACCCCTCCGCAGGGTGTTATACGCGCGATGGGTTCGGCTGGCAGGACAGGATGGCGGCAAGCCGATCGTTATAGTAGAGAAGAGCCGGAGTCCGGCGGTTCGCTGTCAAGAAGGGGAGAGCGCCGATGAGCAAGTTCCGTCTGTTCGTCTACGGCACCCTGAAGCAAGCGTGTCATGGTCGTCTTTCAGAGCCGCGCACGCAGCGAGGCCGCAGGCCGAGTGGAGTAAGCGTGTCAAGGCCCGGACGTGCAGGTCTTGACACGCCTCCGCCGCCCTGATGTGCAGGTCGCGGTGCGCTTACTCCGCTCGGCCTGCGGCCT
>CAYYJM010000368.1:0-5081 GCA_964471755.1 uncultured Alcaligenaceae bacterium | reverse complement strand
TGGCGAAGAACCTCGACGGCGTCATCCGCGGTCCCGGTGGTTTCGGCGGCGGCTTCCGTCGGCCGGGCGGCTTCGGCGCTCCGCCGGAGAACCGACACCGGGCAATCTATTTGCCGATCGTTCGCGACAACGTCGATGAGTTCCTGTCGCTGTTCGACTTCGCCGACAGCAACAGCGTCACCGGTCAGCGCTCCGTGACGACGGTGCCGACCCAGGCCCTGTTTCTGATGAACAACCCGTTCGTGCAGGGGGCCGCCGACGCCTTCGCCGGTCGGCTGTCCGGCGAGAACGACGCCGAGAAGATCGAGTCGGCGTTCCGACTGGCCTTTGGTCGGGCACCACGTCCCGCCGAGGTCAAGGCGGTCGAGAAGCTCGCCACCACGTTCAACGGCCGAAATCGGGCCGAGCTGTGGTCCACGTTCTGTCAGGCGCTGCTGGCCAGCGCCGAGTTCCGAACGATCGATTGAGCGGTACCCGGGAAGACCGCCGGCAAGCCGGCGGCTAAATGAAGACACGGAGACCCCCATGAATCGTCGAACCTTGTTGAAGACCACATCGGCCGGCTTCGGTTATCTCGCCTTCGCCGGCCTCAGCGCCGTGCAGGCCGCCGAGAGCAAGAGTCCGCTGGCTCCGAAGAAGACACACTTCCCCGGCACGGCGAAGCGGGTCATCTTCCTCTTCATGAACGGCGCACCGTCGCACGTCGATACGTTCGACTACAAGCCGCAACTCCAGAAGGACGACGGCAAGACGGCCCCTGGTCGAGGCTTTGGCGGCTTCGGCGGCCGTAAACTGCTCGCCTCGCCGTGGAAGTTCAACCAGTCCGGCAAGAGCGGTCTGTGGATCTCGGAGATCTTCCCCGAGCTGAGCAAGGTCGCCGACGATCTGTGTCTGCTCCGCGGCATGAACACGGATTCGCAGGCTCATCCGCAGGCCGCCCTTCAGATGCACACCGGCAGCTTCATCCAGACCCGGCCATCGATGGGAGCCTGGATTCTGTACGGCATGGGCACCGAGAACGACAGTCTGCCGGGGTTCATCAGCATCCGGCCCACCGGTGGCACGCTCAACTACGGCAGTTCGTTCCTGCCGGGCGTCTACCAGGGCACCCGTGTCGGGGGTGGCGGCTTCGGTGGTGGCGGCTTCGGCGGCCGGGGCGGGCCGCAGACCGTCCCGAACATCGCCAATCGCCGTCTCGGCAAGGATCGGCAGCGAGCCCAACTCGACCTGCTGCAAGACCTCAACGCCGACCATGCGAAGCAGCAGGGCGGCAGCGACGAGGTCGAGAGCGTCATCGAGTCGTTCGAGTTGGCCTTCCGCATGCAGGGCGAACTGCCGAAGGTCATGGACCTCAATCAGGAGACGCAGGCGACGCAGCGTCGCTACGGCATCGGCGAGCAGGCGACGAACGATTTCGGCCGCCAGTGCCTGACGGCCCGGCGACTGGTCGAGGCCGGCGTCCGCTTCGTCGAGATCAGCCACGGCAACTGGGATCAGCACACGAATCTGAAGGCCCAGCACGAGCAGCACGCCACGGCCATCGATCGGCCGATCGCCGGCCTGATCGGCGATCTGAAGGATCGTGGCCTGCTCAAGGACACGCTGATCGTCTGGGGCGGCGAGTTCGGCCGGACGCCCTCGGCCCAGGGCACCGATGGACGCGACCACAACAATCGCGGCTTCACCATGTGGATGGCCGGTGGCGGCGTCAAGGGTGGGCTCAGTCACGGCAGCACCGACGACTACGGCTTCGCTGCCGTCGAGAACAAGATGCACGTCCACGACCTGCACGCGACGATTCTGCATCTGCTCGGCTTCGATCACGAGAAGCTGACCTACCGCCACGCCGGTCGGGACTATCGCTTGACCGATGTCTATGGCAAGGTCGTCCGGGAGATCCTGGCGTAACGCTCCCGGACTGGCCTCGCTGCGTGCGCGGCTCTGACAGACTGCGTTGGTCTATCTATCGTGCGGCGGACTCACTTCTCCGGCAGCTGGAGCGACCAGACCTCACTGCTGAGCGGCTGGGCATGACCGCCGGCGATCCAGAGGCGATCCTTGAAGACGAACGCCGAGTGTTCGTGCCGTTCCTTCCAGGTGGTCGGCGTCTTCAACTGGGTCCACGTCTTGCCGTCCTGCGAGTGCCAGACGTCGCCCCAGTTCTTCGACGGCTGCTTCGACCAGCCACCGAGAACCCACATCCGATCGCGGTACGTCACGGCCGAGAACCAGATGCGCGGCGGCCATGCGGCCTTCTCCACGACCCGCGTCCATTCCTTGCCGTCGGACGAACACCAGACGTCGTTGAGGGCCTGATACTCGGGAACGTAGTTGCCACCGCCGAGGACCCAGATCTTGCCATCGTGAACCACGGCCTGATGGTACGCCCGTGGCGACCAGCCGGCGCTGGCCGTGACCTGCTCCCACTTCACGCCGTCAGTGGACGACCAGACGTCGTTCTTGAGACTCTTTCTGTCGCCGAAGTAGTAGTTCTCGGTGCCGCCGAGGATCCACATCTTGCCCTGGAAGGTGACCGCTCCGGCGGCGATCCGTGGGCTCCAGCCGGCGGCCTTCGTCACCTGCTGCCACTTCTCGCCGTCGGTCGAGGACCAGACCTCGGCACTGGCCGAGTGGCCCGGCAGACGGCCGTTGTACCAGCCACCCATGAACCACATCTTGCCGTCGTGGACAAGTGTCATCGGCAGGTCACTGTGCTTCCAGGGTGCCGACTTAGTCACCTGCGTCCAGGTTTTGCCATCGGCCGACGACCAGACGTCACGCGGCGGAGCCTGGAACGACTGAAACCAGCCGCCGAAGATCCACAGGCGATCCTTGAAGACCAGTTCGCCCTGGGAGTCACGCGGCTGCCAGCCGGCCTTGTCGGTGACCTGGATCCAGTCGGGGGTCTTCGGGTTGAGGAACAGAGTCAGGCTGGCAAGAAGAGCAGGGAGGATCAGGAATTTCATGGGAACACCGTGAGGGTAGACGCTCGTGGAACTGACGCTCCGCGGTCGCCATTGTACTGCTTCACGGCGTCGGCGGGGCGACGGGTTTGCCCTCGATGGGCCGCTCCCAGGCGATTTTCCCTGTCGTCAGATCGACCGCCCGCAGGACGCGCGGCTGCGTGTGGGGTTCGTTGAGACGGGCTCCGAACGGCTCCGACTTGACGAACAGCACCCGATTGCCGACGACCGTGCCGGGCAGCGTTCCCGGTTCGTAGGGCACCCGGCCGATCAGGGCTCCGCGTTCCAGGCTCCAGACCTGCCAGCGAACCGGGTCGGCGGTCGCCTCGGCCGGGCTCGGCAGGGCCTCACGCACGAACAGATAGCGCTCGCTCAGACCGGGCACGACCTGCAAGCGACGACCGGACAGAATCGGCCGGGCGGGCAGTTCCTGACCCGTCTTCAACAGCCAGGATCGCAGCGAGGCCGACTGGCCGGTGCTGGTCTGATCGACGACCACGGCGAAGAGCCACTGCTCGATCGCGGCCGACCAGCGGATCGAGCCGCGCAGCGTCGCGGGCGGCAGGGCGGGCGGCGTCTGCGGAAACTCGGCCGGGCTCGCCTGCACCTCGCCGGTCAGCAGGTGGACGCGCAGCAGACCCGAGGCGTGCTTGCGAGCGGCCGCCTCGCTCTGTGCGGTCGCCTTCGCGCGACCGGCGTACCAGGCGCGAGCCTCCCAGTGGACCTCGAGATACTCCGGCACCACGCGAGCCTGCCAGCGGAACGACTGGCCCGGTTCGTCACGCAAGGCCGACCACGCCGGCAACGGCAGCGGATCGCTCGTCATGGTCACGCCACCTTTGGCCAGCAGGTCCAGGCCGAGGATGCGAACCTTGCCGCCGCTCTTGCTCAGGGCGAACAGACGATCCCCGACGATGAGCAGGGCCCGCTGAGCCCGGTCGCTCGACCAGAGCGTGTCGCCGGTGGCCAGGTCGATCGCTTCGAGATGGCCGCGGATCATGGTGAAGAATCCTGTCCGTCCTGCGGCATCGGCGAGCCCTGCGGGCAGCGGCAGATTCGCACGCAGTGGCGATGGCGTCGTCACGGCCAGCACGAGGACAGGAAGCACCAGGAGCGTCGATCGAGGGCTCATGGAAGTACCTCGCCGGTGGGAGAAGTGGGGTCTACCTCCCCATCGGCTGCGGCGCGGGTCTGGCTTGAGCCCGATCGCTTGGCCGGCTCGCTTTGTTCCGCTAGGATACCGACAGATCCGCTCTCCGCCTGGAACTGACCATGCCGTCGCTGCCGCTGCTTCTCCTCGTCTTCCTCGCCGCCTACCTGATCGGGGCGATCCCGTTCGGCTACCTGATCGCGCGAGCCCGTGGCATCGATATTTTCAAGGCAGGAAGCGGCAACCTCGGCGCGACCAACGTCGGCCGGGTGCTGGGCCGGAAGTATGGCCTCCTCGTCTTTGCTCTCGATCTGGCCAAGGGCGCGCTGCCCGTCCTGATCGCCCAGTTGATGCCGCAGCCGGCCGACCTCTACCCGGAGATGCTGCCCGTGACGGCCGGCGTGGCCGCGTTTCTGGGCCATCTCTTTCCGGTCTACCTCGGCTTCCGCGGCGGCAAGGGCGTCGCCACGGGAGCGGGCGTCGTGCTGGTCCTGCTGCCAGTGCCGCTACTCCTTCTCGCCCTGATCTGGCTGGCGACGTTCGCCGGCACCCGGATCATCTCGATCGCCTCGCTGCTGGTCGCCGTCCTGCTCGGTCTGCATCGGCCGATCCTGCTTGCGAACGCCTGGGACACGGACCACCGGGTCGTCACGCTCTTCTGTCTTCTCGCCGCCCTTCTTGTCGTGGTCCGGCACGCTGCCAATGTAGGCCGCCTTGTGCGGGGCAAGGAAAACGTCTTCGGGGAGTCTCCTCTCATGACGAATCTGGCCAGGGTCTTGCACGTGATGAGTGTCGGCCTGTGGTTCGGCACGCTGGTCTGTTTCGCGGCGGTCGGCTATCTCCTGTTCACGACGATGGAGCAGCTGAGCGAGCAACCGCCACCGGGTCGGCCCTACTGGTTTCGTCTGCCGGAGGAACTCGACCGTAAGCCGCCGAGTCCGAAGTTTCCCGATCCGCTGGGCAAGGAG
>CAYYJM010000367.1:0-5144 GCA_964471755.1 uncultured Alcaligenaceae bacterium | reverse complement strand
GTGATCGCGTCGATCACCCTGGCCTTGTCGATCCGCACCAACTGCGTGACCTTCTGGGTGATGTCGAGCCGCAGGAAGCGCCGATCCGCGCTGACCACCGGCGTGACGGCGAACGACACCCCGGCCAGGCTGGTGCCGATGGCCTTCTCGCCGGTCGTGAAGCGATAGACGCTCTGTCGGGCCAGGAACGGGCTCCCCTGCCCCGGTGTCAGTTTGCTGTCATTGTCGCCCACGCCGAGGAGCTTCTGCGTCGTGATCGCCTTGAAAAGCGGCCCATCGACGGAGACGACGGTCGATCGCTGGTCGGTGATCGGGTCTGGCTTGAACAGCGGGGCGAGCCGTTTGGTGAAGAAGTCCCGCTCGACCGCGTACAGCCGGGCGTTCATCACCACCGACACGTCGAGGAGGCGTTCCAGCGCCGCCAGTAGCGAGGCGATCTCCTGGTGCCGAAGCGGCGACGCGGTGACGACCAGGTGCGTCCCGTTGCGAACGTCGAGCGTCTCCCACGGCCGCAACGGCACCTCCGACAGCACGGCCTGGACGAGAATCGCCACGCCGTCGGCTGGCCGGAGGTTGCGATAGCGCCCCGGCTCCCGCTGACGCAGGCAGGACAGCACCCGGGGCATGCCGCGCAGCAGTGGCCGGACAGCGTAGTGGATCTCCGTCGCGGCCTTCTGTTCCGGTGCGGGTGGCATCTGGCCGAGGGCGACGCCGACAAGGGCGACGCCGACAAGGACGATCACGGTCGGTTTCATGGATTGTCTCCTGCGTGAGATGAATCCTGGATGAACGCGGCCAGGCCGACGCCTTGCGCGAGCATACCCGATCGAGTTCAATTCTGGTGATGAGAAACCGCGACTACAATGGTGCCGGAGATCCCTCCTCGTCGGAGACGGTGTCATGACGACCGGCATCCCTCTGCTGACCCTGGCCCTGCTCCTGGCTCCGGCTGACTGGCCGCACCTGCGCGGCCCGAACCAGGACGGCGTCTCCACGGAGAAGAACCTCGCCGACACCTGGCCGGAGGCCGGCCCGCCGCGTCTCTGGCAGCGCGACCTCGGCCAGGGCCATTCCGGCTTCATCGTCGCCGACGGCCGACTCTACACCCAGCGACAGACCCTTACCAGTTCGTACCTGCTCTGCCTCGATCCCAAAACGGGCCAGACGCTCTGGGAGACGCGGCTCGACTGGTCCTGGCAGCCGCGCGGAGCCTATCCCGGCCCATACGCCACGCCGACGTGGTCTCGCGGCAAGGTCCACGTCACGTCGCCCACGGGGCGAGTCGCCTGCGTCGATGGCCGGACGGGCGAGTACCTCTGGTCGCTCAACGTCCGCGAGAAGTTCCAGGGTGACGGCTTCGGTTTCGGCTACGCCATCACGCCGACGCTGGAGGCCGGCCGGATGATCCTTCCCGTCGGCGGTCCCGACGCGAGCCTCGTCGCCCTTGATCCGGATAGCGGCAAGACGCTCTGGGCCAGTGGCAGCGACCCGGCCAGCTACTGCCCGGTCCTGCCGATCACGTTCGCCGATCGGCGCTGCGTCGTCGGCTATCTCCAGAACGCCTGGGTCATCGCCGACGCCGCCACGGGCAAGCAACTCTTCCGCCAGTCGCTCTCCGCCGGCTACGACGAACACTCCGCCTGGCCGCTCTATCGCGAACCTCATCTACTGCTGACCGCCCCGTTCCACGCCCCGGCCACTCGCTACGAGCTGAAGGCCGATTCGGCTGGCGTGATCCAGGCGACGCCGACGTGGATGAGCCGCGAGTTCGCCAACGATGTCACGTCGAGCGTACTGTATCGCGGCCACGTCTACGGCTTCGACGTTCGCCAGGCTCAGTCGAGCAAGCACCGGGCGACGCGCGGAGCGTTCCGCTGTCTCGACTGGGCGACTGGCAAGACGTGCTGGTCCACCGATGCCGTCGGCCAGGCCGGCGTCGTCGTCGCCGACGGCAAGCTGTATCTGCTCAACGACACCGGCACCCTGATCCTCGCCGACGCCGACCCGACGGCCTACCGCGAACGCGGCCGGGTGCAACTCTTCGACGATGAGATCTGCTGGACGCCGCCGACGGTGTGCGATGGCCGACTCTTCGCCCGGAGTCCGTCGAAGGCCGTCTGCCTCTGGGTCGGCAAACCGAAGGAGCTGCCGCCCGATGTCGAGCCGCTGCCACCTGAGCCCGCGACGCGCTCCTGGCGATTCGATCTCGCCTGGCTCGTCAGTCAGGAGCGCGAGTACCCCAATGACGCTCCGACCTGGGTCGAGATGACGACCTGGTTCGCCGCCTGCCTGGCGATCCTCGCCGTCGCCGCTGTCGTCGCCCTGCCGTTTCGCGGTCGGCGTCTGGCGATCTTTCTGGCCGTGTCCTTCCTCCTGGCCCTGCTCGGTCCTGGCGTCCTCAGTACCTGGCTCGATCGCCTGCTGTTCACCTGGCCGCTGTCGCTCTACGCCGTGTTTCACGCGACGCTGTGGACCTGCCGCTGGGCGACGCGGCATCCCGAACGACGCGATGCCGGCTGGCTCGCCCGCCTGGTGATCGTCGTTCTCCTGTTCGTCTCCTACGGCTACGTCGAACTGTGTCGCTCGGCCGGCATGTTTGTCGCGTGGGCGTTTCTGATCGGCTACCCGATCGCGTTCCTGCCGACGTGGCTGGCCGTCCGCGCGGCGATGAACCATCGCCTGGCGTGGGCCGCGACGTGGACGCTGGTCGCCTTCACCATCTTCTTCTGGAGTGGCCAGGCGCTGTTACTCTGGAAGGCGGCGGATGGGAGGTGATGCCTTCTTGCTCCTCGCTGAATCTGGTAGGATAGCAAGCGTAACAAGTTCTCAGCGCCCGCAGGGGAACCCTGGCCATGCTCCCGACATACTCCGGTATCATGCGTGACAACCGGATCGAATGGTCTGGCGACGAGCCGGCCTCCGCTCCGCCCGGCCAGGCTATCCGTGTGTTCGTCCCCATGCTGGAGGGAACGGGGGCCGAGGTACCGTCGGAGCAGGGTCGGGAGATGGCGGCAATCCTGGAGCAGTTGGCGGCGCAACCCGCGAATGAGGATCTGGGTGATCCACTCGCCTGGCAACGGGAAGTACGCCAGGATCGCCCCTTGCCCGACCGGGATGAGTGATGCTCCTCGGCAGCAACATCATCATCTACGCCGCCCAGCCCGTGAGCAGGTCCGCACCCTCGCGCTCGTAGTCCGTCAAGCGAGCCCCGGCTGAATCTCCGCCCACACACGCCGCATCGCATGCGACACCCGGAACACCTCGTCGGGGGCTTCGTGGTCGAAGACGCACCAGTACCAGATCGTACTCGCATGGAGTCGTGCGTTGATTCGCAGCAAGCCCGCGACCGCTTGCCACGTCGGCGACGCCTCGACCGCATCCGGGAAGCCATCCTCCCCGGCCATGTTCTCGACGCACTGCACCAGCATCTCCATGAGTGAGAACCGCTCGTCGTCGGTCAACTCGTCGTGCTGATAGACCGCGAGCCAGTGTGGGAAATGCTGGGGTTCCGCGACTTCCCACTCCCAGTCCTGCGCGAACGGATCGATGTGCAAACCGAGCCGCCCGGCGAGCGCGAGCCGTCCGGCCTGGGTCGGATACCGTCGCAGGTGATCGGGAAGCATCGGTTTATCCGGTGTCATGTTCACACCCGTGACCCGCTTGACGGATCGCCTCCGAGGCGTTCGCCTCGTACTGCTGGAAATTCGCCACGAACAGCCCGGACGCCCTTTTTCGGCATCCGGTAGGCAGCGACGGGGGTGCTGCTCCTCTTCGTTGCCAGGTCCTGGAGCGGGCCAGGGTTCGTTGTACCGGAAGGTGGCCCAGGGGGGCTGATACCTTTGCCATTTCGATGGATTCGGCGACCTTACCGGAGAAGCGGTCATCGGTTCACAGTCACAACCCTGCCGTGAGTTCTTCCAGATCCTGTGGCAGGATGTCGTTCCGGTCTAACACCTGACGCTCATCCACGGACAACCGGACGGAGATGCCGACGAGTTCCTTCGTCCACTTCTGATACGTTCGGTGTTCGTTCAAGAACCGATCAACGTGGTCCTTGAGGTTTCGCACATCGGACAACAGTTTGGTTGGAGACCGTTTGCAGGAGCCGAATCGAATCCGTTTCACTCCTTCGCTTACGGCTACCAAGTCGATTTCGGTATCCTTCCGGTCCCAGTATCCGCGGATGCGATGGGTGAGCGGGAAGTCGCTGATCCCGCGGCGACTCCGCTCCTGGTACAGATGCCCCGCCAGTTTCTCCAAACCCACGCCTTCCACCGTGGCCAGCTGTTCGTCGGCCTCTGCCACGAGTTCTTCCACCGGGCGGAAGGACCGGGCCGAGACCCGGCTTGCCAGCGCTGCCAGCCACGCATTGAGGAAGTTGTCGGTTACATAGTACCGCCCCTTCCGGGCGGTGTCTGGAGCGAATACCGGGAGTTGTCGCTCGATCAGCTGATATCGTTCCGTCAGCGTCTTCAGGTAGCTCCCGATGTTCTTCGTCTCCTCTCCGCTCGCCTTCTGGATCGCCTGGACCAGTTCGTTGTGCATCATTCCAGGGTTGCGGGCGACGAACTTCAGCACCGTGTCGGACTTGCCGCCGATCTCACTGAGAAACCAGTTATCCGCCTCCGACCGGAGCGGGGCTGAACTCTCGAAGAACATCCGTCGCAGCAGTGACCGGCGATCCGCCGCCAGCACGCCTTGCTCGTAGCAGTCCCGGTAGAACTTCGGCACGCCTTCAAATAGCGTCCACAGGAACAGCAACCGCTCCGGCGTCGTGTCGGCGTGTTCTCGTAAAATGCTCAGCACGGAGGCGATATCCAGGTGGGGCAGGTCGATCGGGTCGGTGACTCGATTGTACAGCGGGGCGGCCCGATCTTCGAGCAGCGCCGCCATCTCCGTGTGGATCGACCCCAGGACGACCCACCCCCCGCGAACCTTCCCTGCTTTTGCCGCCAGCCGGTCCACTGCCGCCTGGAGCAATGAGCAGAAACCCTCAAATCCACGGCGGTTGAAATACTGGAACTCGTCCAGAACCACGACGTACCCATCCTCGGCCAGCACTTCGAGCAGCTTCGCCAGTTCGGACGAGTTCCGCGGTCGTGGATAGCGATCCTGTGGTACCCGGAACGTGTCCAGGGCTTCGT
>CAYYJM010000366.1:0-5144 GCA_964471755.1 uncultured Alcaligenaceae bacterium | reverse complement strand
ATCTGCGGTGTCGCTGCGCTCCCGAGCGAGGATTGGTGGGCCTGCGCTGTTCCGGGCTCCGGAAGGTTGCGGGCGGCGGTGGCGCTCCCGCCCACCCTACATCACTACATCACGCCACTTTCAGGATGCGCCCGGCTGGTGTCCCACGCTCGCCGCAAGTTCGCTATAATTGCCCGGGAAGGAGGGATCGCCATGCCGCTGCTGGAGTCGTTCGAGGAAATCATTCGCCGCAACGAGCCGCTCGCGCCGTACACCCAGCTGCGCCTGGGCGGACCGGCCGAGATGCTCGTGCAGCCCCGCAGTCGAGACGAACTGGCCGCCGTCGTCCAGGCGTGCTATGCCGACAAGATCCCACTTCGCGTCCTGGGCAGCGGCTGCAATCTCCTCGTCCGTGACGAGGGCGTGCCCGGCGTCGTCCTGCGTCTCTGCGAACCGGCCTTCACCTCGGTGGAGGTCCAGGACAATCTGGTTCGCGCCGCCACCGGAGCGAGTGTGTCGGCCCTGATCTCTGCGGCCGCCCGGCACGGCCTGGCCGGCGTCGAGACGCTGGTCGGCATCCCCGGCACCGTCGGCGGCGCGCTCCGGATCAATGCCGGCGACCGAACCGGCGACATCGGCCAGTTCGTCCGCCAGGTCGAGGTCATGAGCAGCGCCGGAGAGATCCAGGTCCGCGAGCGTGCCGAACTGCGCTTCCGCGAACACGACAGCAACCTCGACGATCCCGTCCTGCTCGGGGCAACCTTCGCCCTGGAACGCGACGAGGCCGACGCCATCGTCAAGCGGATGCGCAAGGCGTGGATTCTTCGCAAGGGAGGCCAGCCACTCACCTATCAGTCGGCCGGCAAGGTCTTCAAGAACCCGCGTGGCCTCAGCGCCGCCGCCCTGATCGCCGAGGCCGGCCTGGGCCGAACCCGCGTCGGAGGGGCCGAGGTCAGCGATCGCGACGCCAACTTCATCGTCGTCCATCCCGGCACCACCAGTCGGGATGTGCTACGCTTGATGGATCTGATCGTGGCCCGTGTTCGCGAACGCTTCCATCTGGAACTGGAACGCGAGCTGACCGTCTGGTGAGCCCGCTGGAGCGGTGGCCTACTCGTCGGCTCAGATGTGGAGGGCAGCATGGCCGGCAAGCGCAAGGCGGCCTCTCCCGAGTCGCCCGAATCCGCCCCGACCTGGAGCCAGCGGCTCGCCCTGGCCCTCGCCGCGTTCCGTGCCGCCCTGGTTCATCTCGGCTCGCGCTTGCTGACCCATTTCCTCCTGCCGATTCTGCTGCCGATCGCGGTCGTCGTCCTGGGCCTGATCGGATTACAGGCTCTGCAATCCGCCCTGCGCGACGGAAGCGGCCCCCTACCCATCGTCTTTGCCGACATCGACTGCCCTGCCCCGCCCGGCATGATCCGTCGCGATTTCCTCGACAACGTCCAGGCTTACGCCAACCTGCCCGATCAGATCGACCTGCTCGATCCCGCCTCCCTTCCCCGCCTGACGGCAGCCTTCGCCAGCAGTCCGTGGGTCGAACGGGTGGATCGGATCACGCCGATGCCGGAGGGGCTGCGGATCGAGTTGACCTTTCGGATTCCGGTGCTGGCCGCGCCGGTGGAGGACCGCTTCCGGGCGGTCGATGGCCGGGCGGTGCTTCTGCCGGAGCGAGCGACCCGGCCGGATCTGCCGCGTTTCGACGGCCGGATCGACGTGCCGCCGGTCCGGCCCGGCAGCGTCTGGCCCGATCCCCGGTTGACGGCTGCCGCCAGCGTCATCGCCTGGCTCGGCCCGCATCAGGATCGCCTGCGGATCGACAAGGTCGGAGCCGACGAACGCGGTCGAGGCGTCTTGCTTCGCACCGCGTTCGGCCGGATAATCATCTGGGGCAGCCCGCCCGGAGCCGAGCTGACCGGCGAACGCTCCGCCGAGGAGAAACTCGATCGTCTTCTGCGTGCCCTGGCCGAGAGTGGGCCGCCGGAACTGGACCTGCGCCAATGACCACCATCGCTCGCGATCCGGAGTCCCTTCGCCGTCACGTCATCCTGCGTGTCCTGGCCGGCTCACGCAGCTACGGCACCCACACCGACACATCCGATCACGACTATCGCGGCATCTATCTGCCGCCGGCCGACCTCGACTGGTCGCTGCTCGGCGCTCCGGAGCAATTCGAGTTCAAGGCGTACAGCACCGTGGAGGTCTACTGGGGACGGGGCAAGTTCCTGCGCCTGGCTCTTCAGAACAACCCGAACATCCTTGAAGTATTCTGGTCGCCCGTTCTCGAAACGTCACCGCTGGGCGAGGAACTGCGAACCCTGCGCGGAGCCTTTCTGTCCAGAAGGGTGGAGCAGACCTACGGCGGCTACGTCAAGTCGCAGCGTGAGTTACTTGCCCGCCGGGTCCGGCTGGATGATGAGATGAAGCCGAAACACGCGATGCACCTGCTCCGGTTGCTGTATGCCGGAGCGCACGTCCTGCGTACCGGCACGGTGCAGGTCGATGTCGGCCCGCATCGGGACGAGCTGATGGCTGTCCGCTCCGGGACGTGGTCTCTGGAACGGATCCTGGCCCGGGCGACCGAACTGGAGGCCGATCTGGCCGAGGCCGCCCGGACGACGCGGTTGCCGGAACAGCCGGACACCGCATGCGTCGAGGCGTTCCTGCTCCGGGCTCGCCGCCTGGCGGTTGGCCCCTCTCTGGAGAGTTGACATGGATCAGGACAAACGTCGTCAGCGGCAGTTGAAACGCGAGGTGAAGAAGGCCGGCAATCGGAAGCTGCGCAATCATTTGAAGCGTCAGTTGGCCGAAAGCCCCGAGGACGCCGCCCACCACGCCGATGACTTCGACTATGGAGCCAACAGTTCCGAGACACTCAACGGCATGGATCAGGACGCCACCCGCAAGCGGGAGGACGAGGCCGACTCAGCCGAGGCGGACGAGTGAGCCTCAGCCGTTCACCTGGACTCCGACCAGCTTCTCCATGACGTGGAAGAAGAGTTGGGCGTTGGCCAACTGGTCGTACTGAAACTTGACGATGCCCGACGAACTGAACCAGCCCTCCTGGGCGTCGCGGTGGCGAATCACGACGGTGCCGGCATTGACCGAAACCGAGCCGATCTCGCGGACAGTCCAGTCTTCCTTCATGCCGCCGACCTTGAAGCGGATGCCGTCCTTGCTCAACTTGATCCAGTCGTCGCCGGTCAGGTGGAACTGAACCGAGAGCTTTCGCTCGTCTTCTTCGCGCATCTGAGCGAGCAAGAACAGGGTCCAGGCGATCTCACCGGCCCGGGCGAACTGGAAGGCGTGGGTCGTCGGTGGGTTGCCCGCCTCGCTGTTGTGCTGGCCGGTGATGATGAAGCAGGGTCCGCCGTGGCGATCGTTCCAGGTGTAGGTGTAGTTGGTGTGCTGATACGCACCGTTGGTGTAGTGCAGGACCGTCTTGGTGCGCAGGTCCTCGGCGTCGGCGAAGAGAAAGACCTCCTTCGTCGAGACGTTGTCGCGGTTGCCCGAGCAGGTGTAGCGGGCCAGGCCGAGTCGGCCGATGTAGGTCACCGTGTGCGAGAAGCCGGTGGAGAGGAAGGCGATCAGGGCCAGCAGACTCGTCAGGAGGATCGGCCAGAAGCCGGCCCAGAAGGGCTCGCGGATATGAAAGCCGCTCGAGATCATCAGGCCGATGACCAGTCCCAGGGCAGCGACGAAGAGAACCACGCCCGCCCGGGCTCCCGGCGACCAGGGCTTCACGCCCTTGCGCAGCGTCGAGCAGGCGCTAATCACCGTGCCGATCTTCTTCGGCGGATCGGCGAAGAAGTCCATCCACGACGGTAGTTCCTCGCCACCGTGGTCGGTCAACTGTACCGGGTCCTCGTCGTCGGGCGGTTCCTCCTGGCGAGCCGATCGACGGCTCCGTTCCCGTTCCCGCTCCGGTTCGCGATCGTCTTCTTCTTCGCGGACCTGGTAGGTCGGCGTGGCCGGTTCCACCTCGTCCAGGACGTCGAGCGGCGCGTCGGGATGAGGGATCATCAGGGTCTGCCCACACTTGGGGCAGCGTCCTTCCTGACCGGCGTACTCGTCCTTGACCTGGAGCTTTGCGCCACAGTCGCAATGGATCGTGATGGCCACGGCTGCATCCCTCAGTGGCACGGACCAGCGTCTCGACGCCGTGTGCGATAACGTGCCTTCAGACAGCAAATCGCACGGACGCGCCGTCGTCAAGCGGGTTCCCGGGATAAAGGCGAAGAAATGGGTAGACGACAGCCACCCAGCTGAAGCCATGCGAGCGGCGCGGCGTCGGCCTAATACCCCGTGAAATAAGGGGGTTGTACACCTTGATGTTCAGTGTACAGAGGCCCGAAAACCACTGTACAACCTGCTTATTTCACGGGCATCAGGCTAACGCCGGGCCGCTCGCCGGGTATCGACTCCAGGGAGACAACGATGGCCGATGTCGATGAAATCGTCCAGACGATCGAACGTCTCGATCGCGAGTTCACCGAACTGGTCCTCCAGGGACTCCGCGCCGTCGGGTCGAAGCACCTCGCCGCGCTCGATGGCCTGCGTCAGGAATTCGAGCGCATCGGCGCGACACACCTGGCCGAGCGGATCGGCACCCTGGTCGTCGCCATCCGCAATGACGATCGCTCGTCAGCGGCGGCACTGCTCCGGGCCCAGACGAGCCTGCGTGTCTTCGAGCGGCTGCTGACCCTCGACACGCTGCGCGAGGCAATCCATGCCGCCGCCCAGAGCCAGGCCCCCCTGACCAGTGTGGAGGAAGACGAATGAGCCTGGCCGCCGCCGAGAAACCGAAGTTGACGAATCTGCTCAACGAGTTGGCCGCCGCCGTCGAGCAGGTGCTGCTCAGTGGCCTGACCACGGCCTCCGAGGCGACGCAGAAGACGCTCGGCGTCTCGCTTCAGGAGGCGGCCCGGTTGCGTCTGCTCCGCTTTGGGGCGACGGTTCGCCATACGCAGGACGAGCTGGGTCGCTACCTTCGCAAGGACGCCGACTTCTCGCCGCGCCGGCTGGCGTTCTTCCTCAACCGCACCTGGCTGCTGGCCCAGGCCATGCTCCGGGCCCTGCGCCAGAACAACGACGCCGAACTGGACCAGCTCAACTGGACGCCGCCGACCGAGCCGCTGGAGATGCTGCGCGTCGTCTCGCTCGGCGCG
>CAYYJM010000365.1:0-5169 GCA_964471755.1 uncultured Alcaligenaceae bacterium | reverse complement strand
ATTACGAGGCGCTCGTGCCCGACGCTGGCGGAGTCCTGCGGAGCGAAACTTTTCCAGGCCTCTGGCTCGACACGGCCGCTCTGGTTCAACTCGACTTGAACCCGGTTCTCGCCACCCTGCACCAGGGGCTGGCCAGCCCGGAACACGCTTCATTCGTCGCCGCGTTGCAGCGGCGGCACGATCAGCCGTGAACCTGCCGTCGCCTGGCCGTGTCCTGCCTGATCGCCAGATTCCCTTTCCTCACGGAGGCTCCGCTCGATGACCGCACCCGCTCCCCTGACGACCGCTCCGGAAGTTTCCATCGACCGGCAGCTGTGGCGGGTGGCCTGGCCGCTCATCATCGGAGCGAGCCTGTGGAACATCCAGATCGCCGTCGATCGCATGATGCTGGGCTGGTACGGCCACGGAGCCGCCGGCGCGTCCATGACCGGAGCCATGCTCCTGTGGGTGCCGCTCGGTCTGTTCCACGCCACCGTCATGTACTCGACGACGTTCGTCGCCCAGTATCTGGGCGCGGGTCGGCCGCGCCGCGTCGGTGCCGTCATCTGGCAGGGATTCTGGATCGCCCTGCTTGGCGGTGTCGTCTTCCTGCTCCTCATTCCGCTCCTGCCGACCCTGATCACCCTGGTCGATCACGACCCGAACTTGCAAGCTCAGGAGGCGACCTACCTCGGCTGGCTGGTCCTCTCGGCGGTTCCGTACCTCCTCCTGGCCGCGGCCAACAGTTTCTTCGCCGGTCGCGGCGAGAGCATCGTCGTTATGTTCGCCGACCTCATCGGCGTCGCGGCCAATCTGCTCGTCGGCTGGGTTCTCATCTTTGGCCGATTCGGTTTCCCCGAGCTGGGCATCGGCGGGGCCGGCGTCGCCGTCGTGGCCGGTAACAGTTGTGCCGCCCTGTTCGCCCTGGCCATGCTCCTGCGTCGCAAGTACGAGGCCGACTTCGGCACCCGCTCCGGCTGGCGCATCGACTGGCCCCTGCTCGGTCGGATGCTCTACTACGGTTTGCCCTCGGGCGTCGTCGTCGCGATCGACGTGCTGACCTGGGCACTGTTCATCGTCTTCATCGGCCGGATGGGCGAGCTGGAACTGACCGTGACGACGATCGCCTTCACGCTCAATCTGTTCGCGTACCTGCCGGCGATGGGTCTGGGCCAGGCGGTCGGCATCCTCGTCGGTCAGGCGCAGGGCCAGGGCAAGAGCGATCAGGCCGCCGCCGTCACCTGGCGCGGACTGCGCTACGGACTGACGATCAACGCCACCGTCTCGGTCTTCTTCCTGGCCCTGCCACAGACCCTCGCCTGGCTGTTCCAGGATCCTCAGACGTCGAGCAACTGGGAGCAGGTCTCGCTGATGGTCGCTCTGACGCTTCGGATCGTCGTCGTCTACGTCCTGTTCGACACGATGAACCTGATCTTCTCGTTCGCCCTGCGCGGTGCCGGCGACACCTACTATGTCAGCCTGCTCGGCCTCTGTCTGGCCTGGCCGTGTCTGGTCATTCCGTCGTGGGCGGCCTGGCACTACAACCTGGGCATGTTCTTCGCCTGGGGAGCGGCCGCGACGTTCATCATCCTGCTGGCCCTGGCCTTCCTGTGGCGATTCCTCGGCGGCAAATGGCGGTCGATGCGCGTCATCGAGGAACTCATGCCGCTGGACATCGACGCGACCCGTGACCCGGCGACGATCCCGCCACACGAAGAGTGGCTAGCCGAACAGCAGGTCCGCGCGGTATCCTCAGCCTCGGGACCGATTCACGAGGATTCGACCGAGGCATCCTGACCGTGGCGCAATTTCCTCTGCTGACGCCGTCGCAAGATCCGGCCCCGATCTTCGAGGCGTTCCGTGGTAATCATGGCACCGAGCTGCTCTGCTGCGCGGTCACGCACCTGGGCGTGTTTCCCTTGCTGGCCGAGACGCCACTGACCATCGCCGACCTCGCCAGTCGTCTCGGTCTATCGGCCCGGGCCGGTGTCGTCCTGACGACCGCCCTGCAAGCGATGGGTCTGCTGAGCCGCGATGGCGCGGGCCGACTCACGCTCACGCCGCTGGCCCGGGCCCATCTGCTGCCGACGTCGCCGCACGATGTCAGCGCCTACATCGGTCTCGGAGCGGAGAGCCCCGGCGTGCGGGGCATGCTCGACAGTCTGCGTTCCAGCAAGCCGGCCGGAACCGAGCCGGACGACGAGGGAGCGGCCTTCATCTATCGCGAAGGGCTCGACTCGGCGATGGAGAAGGAGTCGGTCGCACGCCGCCTGACGCTGTCGCTGGCCGGTCGCGCTCGCAACGTCGCCCCGGTGCTGGCCGCCGTCCATCCGCTCGAGCGGGCCTCGTGTCTGCTCGATGTGGGCGGCGGCTCCGGTCTGTACGCGATCGCCTACCTGGAGCGGCATCCGCACCTCCGGGCCATCGTCTGGGATCGGCCTGAGGTCCTCAAGGTGGCCGCCGAGTTCGCCGCGGATGCCCGGGTTGCCGATCGGCTCACCTGCCAGCCCGGCGACATGTTTCGCGATCCGGTCCCCTCCGGCTGCGACGTGGTTCTGCTCTCGAACATCCTGCACGACTGGGACGTACCGGAGTGTCGAACCCTGGTCACACGCTGTGCCGCCGCTCTACCGAAGGGGGGCGAGCTGGTCGTCCACGATGTCTTCCTGAACGACGCGTTGGACGGGCCGCTACCGATCGCCCTGTACTCGGCGGCACTCTTCGTGATGACCGAGGGGCGTGCGTACTCCGCGCAGGAGTATCGCGAATGGATGACGGAAGCCGGGTTGGTCCCGGAAGCGGTGGCACCGACGCTGGTCCACTGCGGTGTCCTGCCCGGCCGGCGTGCGTGAGAGGTCGTCATGAGTTCCTCGTCCTCCAGTCCGTCGGGTAGTTCGCCGAGCATCAGTTACGAGGGATCGCTCCTCTTCACGCTCGAAGAGATCAGCACCCTGGTTTCGCACTGCCACAACCCGAGCGAGACGCTGTCGAACATCGTCGCTCTGGTCCAGGGCCGCTTCAAGGTCGCCGTCTGCTCCGTGTACCTGTTCGATCCTCTGCTGCGAGAGCTGGTCCTGAGCGCGACCGTCGGCCTCAAACCCGAGGGCATCGGCCGGGTGCGGATGAAGCTGACTGAGGGCCTGACCGGGCTCGTCGCCGAGTCGCTCACGCCGGTGTCGGCCCCCGACGCCTTCTCGCATCCGCGCTTCAAGTATTTCCCCGAGGTCGGCGAGGACATCTACCGCTCGTTCCTCGGCGTGCCCCTGGTGGACAGCGGTGAGTTGCAGGGCGTTCTCGTCGTGCAGACGATCAACCAGCGCGAGTTCTCCAGCAGCGAGGTGCGCATGTTGGTGACGGTCGCCTCGCAGGTCGCCTCGCTGGTCGCCGATGCCGCCCTGCTCGATCAGATGACCCAGGCCGCCCATGCCGATGTCGTCCTCGTCCCGGAAGAGATTCCGGCCACGACGAGTGCCCGGCTGAGTGGGACAGGCTTCAGTCGCGGCCTCGGCCAGGGGCAGGCGTACGTCCTGGCCGACGATGACACCTGGCGTCAGACTCTGCCGCGCACCGCCGCCGATCCGGGCCATGAGAAGGAACGCCTGACGCAGGCCACCGAGCGAGCCCGCCAGGAGTTGACCCGCCTGAGCCGGCACCTCTCCGACCTGGTCGGCGAGGACCACGGAGCGATCTTGCAGGCGCAGTTGCTCATCATGCAGGATCGCTCGATCGAGCGGGACCTGCACGCACGCATCGAGGCCGGAGCCAGCGCCGAGGGGGCCCTGCTGGCAACCCAGGATCAGTACGTCGCCGCCTTCCAGCGGGTCGCCACCGGCCATCTCCAGGAGCGCGTCCACGATCTCAAGGACGTCTTCCACCGCATCCTCTGGCAGCTCCAGCCGCGTCCCGACGCCGGCCCGGATGGCGAGCGAATCGTCCTGGTGACCCGCGAGGCGTCCGTGTTGCAGTTGTTCGCCGTGGACACGCAGCGCCTCGCCGGCGTCGTCCTGGAGAAGGGCGGCCCACAGAGTCACGCCGCCATCCTGGCCCGGAGCCTGAACATCCCGATGGTCGGCATGGTGGCCGAGTTCACACGCCTGACGACACCTGGCTGTCAGCTGCGCGTGGACGGCGACCGCGGTGAGGTTCTCCTCAATCCCGCCGATGACGCCCCGGCCCTGGACGGCCCCGGCTCCTCGATTGGCGAGCTGGCCGTGCCGGCCGGCCTGCCGCTTGTCGAGGTCAATCTCAACCTGCTGGCCGAGTCGATCGAGGCCGTCCGTCTCGGCGTGCCAGGCGCGGGCCTGTTCCGCAGCGAGTTTCTCTTCCTGGCCCGGCGGACGCCGCCAACGGAAGAGGAACAGGTCAACATCTACCGCCGACTGCTGCGTCAGATGGATGGCCGTCCGGTCAGCATCCGCACGTTCGACCTGCGACCGGACAAGCTGGCCCAGTACGCTCACCTCGGCCCGCTGGCCCGGGCTCTTGACTGGCGGCTGGTGCTTCAGTCGCCGACGTTGCAACAGCTCTTCCGCGAGCAGGTCCGTGCCATCCTCCGGGCCGGCGTCGAGGGGCCGGTTCGCCTGCTCATTCCGCTGGTGACGCGTACCGAGTTGCTCGATTTCGTCGTCGTCGTCCTGGACGAGGCCCGGCGATCGCTGGAAGAAGACGGCCTGGAGTTCGCCCATGATGTGCCGCTGGGAGTGATGATCGAGGCGGCCGCCGCGGTGCCGCTGGTGCGTTCCTGGAGCGACGTCGTGTCCTGGTTCGCCCTGGGTACGAATGATCTGACGGCCTCGGCCCTGGACCTGAATCGTGACGATCCATTGACACTCGCCCTGGTCGATCCGCTCCATCCGGGTCTGCTGCGGCTGATCGACCAGGTGATCCGCGATGCTCATGCGATGGGCAAGCGGGTGACCGTCTGTGGCGAGATGGCCGCCGAGGTGGGAGGCACGATCGTCCTGTCGGCCCTGGGTGTGGACGCCCTGAGCGTGTCGGTGCCGCAGTTTCGGCGCACCCGGCGAACGCTGGCCAGCACGTCGGCGGACGAACTGACCGAGCTGGCTCCGCGCCTTCTGGCCTGCCGCTCGGCACTGGAGGTGCGCCGTCTGCTGGCTCGCTGGCTGGGCTAGTGCTATTTATCGGCAGTAAGGAAAGTAATGCACGCTTGGCCTGATGTTTGCAGCGGTA
>CAYYJM010000364.1:0-5218 GCA_964471755.1 uncultured Alcaligenaceae bacterium | reverse complement strand
TCCTGGTGGTGGCGCCGGCGACCGCGAACATCCTGGCGAAGATGGCGCACGGCCATGCCGACGACCTCGCCACCATGAACGGCGAAGGAGAGCGGCTCGTCGCCGCCTCCCTCGAAGAGCAGGTCGCGGACCTCGAGTCGGATCGGCCCGGCCGTCTTGCGGTGTTCGCGCGGATAGAGCTGCTTCAGCTCCCGACCGACCATCCGTTGAATCAGATTCTCCCGCGTGATCTCGTCATGAGCCAGGTCGCCGGCGTTGCGGCCGTCGCGCAGCACGACCGCGCGATCGGCCAGTTCCTGCACCTCGGCCAGCCGGTGCGAGATGTAGATGATCGCGACGCCGGATCGCTTCAGGTCGGCGACGACCTCGAAGAGCCGTTCCGTCTCGCCCTGCGTCAGGCTCGACGTTGGCTCGTCCATGATGAGGACGCGGGCCTTCATGCCCAGAGCCCGGCCGATCTCGATCATCTGTCGCTGGCCCATTGCCAGGCTGCTGACGCGCGTGCCCGGATGGACACGCAGGCCGACTCGGTCGAGCAGACGCTGGGCCTCCGCCCGGATGGTCGCCTGGTCGAGCCAGCCGAGCGGCCCCGGGAGCGTCGGCTCCCGGCCCAGGAAGAGGTTGGCCTCGACGGACAGGTTTTCGGCGAGGTTCAGTTCCTGATGCAGGAGGCTGATGCCGGCGGCCATCGCGTCGCCAACGCCGCGAAAGCGAACGGGCTGCCCCTCGAGTAGGAGTTGCCCCTCGTCCGGCGTGTAGATGCCGGCGAGGATCTTCATCAGCGTGGACTTGCCGGCCCCGTTCTCGCCGACCAGGGCGAGAACCTCGCCGGGCATCAGCGTGAGCGAGACGCCATCCAGGGCCAGGACGCCCGGGAAGGTCTTGCGGACGGCACGGGCCTCCAGCAGCGGCAACGGCGTGGTCATGGGGCAAGGATCTTCGAGAGTTCGTTGTACAGGTCCATGGCCTTGAGACGCCCCTCGCCGCCGGCCTTGGTGACGATCCGGTGCGGAATCCATTCCAGACCGCCGCGCGGAGCCTTCACCGGTCGGTTCTGCGCCTTCGCGAGGACGGCCTGGATCGTCTTGTAGCCCATGAGCTGCGGATTCTGTACGACCGTGGCGTAGATGAAGCCGTCATCGATCCCCTGGAGCGTGGCGGACTGCTCCTCGAAGCCGATGATGGTCACCTTGCCGGCCATGTCGAGTTCCTTGGCCGCGGCCAGGATCTCCGGCGTGTGGTAGGCCCACAGGCCGACGAGACAGGGATTCGGCCTGTCCTTCAGCCGTTGCAGCGCGTCGAGGATGTTCTCCCGCGCCGCCTTCGCATCGATGCCGTCCTGGACCGGCTCGCGGAACAGCATGCGGTACTTCTTGTCCTTGCTCGTCAGATCCTTCTCGGGGTCGGCAATGCCCAGCTCGGCGGCCAGGGCCTTGAAGCGTTCCTGGCTGAAGTACGACTGGCTGGTGCCGGTGAACAGGACGATGGTCGCCCCCTTGGGCAGGGCCTCGCGGATGAGCTGGCCGGCGAGTCGGCCGCCCTGCTTGTGATCGCTGGCGACGGCGAGAACGCGGTTGGTTCCGGTCAGATCGCAGTTGTAGAAGGCGACCGGCAGGGCCTTGCAGAGCTTGGCCATCATCTTACCCTGCTTGTCGAAGTCGACCAGGCTGATGGCCAGTCCATCGATCTTGGCGGCGATCATCTTCTGGAGGACCTGCGTCTGTCCCTCGGCGCTGGCCTCGGGCGGGGCCTGGAAGATCAGCTCGGCCTTGGCCTCGTCAGCGGCCTTCTGGGCTCCGGCCGCGACGACTTTCCAGTACTGGTCCCCGTTGTTGGAGATGAAGCCAACGCGGAGCGGCTTGCCCGGCTGGGCCGAGCCCGGTTGAACCAGGGCGGCGATCACGACGACGAGGAGGAGTGTTCGCAGCATGGGTGCCTCATTTGGTCGCCGGCTAACCGGCGAGGGTCTGCCGATCCCAACATTCCGCCGACGAACCGGCGGCCCAGGACGTCACTTGCCGAGGAGTTTCTTCACCTCCTGATAATACTCGCTGGCCTTGAGTCGATCCTTGTGTTCCTTCGTGGGGCCTTCCCGGGTGACGACGCGCTCGGGAATGTAGAGCAGGCCGTCGCCGGGCAGGTTGGGCTTCTCCCCCCTGGCGAACTGGCCCATGATCTCGACGGACTTCCGGCCGAACTCGTAGGGGTTCTGGACGACGGTGCCGTAGATGAGGCCCTCGTCGATTCCCTTGAGCGTGTTCAGATCCTCGTCGAAGCCGACGATGGTCACGGACGGCTTGCCGGCGAGGCCCTGCTCCCGGACTGCGGCCAGGATCGCCGGCGGGTTGTACGCCCACAGGCCGACCAGGCAGATGTCGTCCACGGCGGCCATCTGAGCGAGGGCGACGTTGGCCTGGTTCTTGGCCTCGGCCGAGTTCGCGCCGTCGGTGAACGGCTCCTTGCGATGGAGGCGATACTTGCCGTCCTTGCTCTGCATCGCGTCCGGCTCGAAGCCGAGTTCTTCCAGCACGCCCCGGATGCGCTCGCGGGCGTTGTCCGGTTCGAGTTGGCCGACGAACAGGGCCAGGACGGTCCCCTTCGGCTTGGCCTCCTTGATCAGCTTGCCGACCTCGCGGCCGGCCTTGACGTTGTTCGTGCCGATGTAGCACTTGCGCTGGCTCTTCGGTGCATCGTTATCGACCGCGAGCAGGGCGACCTTGGCGGCGACTTCGTTGAGGAAGTCCGTCTGGTTCCGGGGGTCCTGCACGCTGATGCTGATGCCCTTGACGCCCTTGGCGAGCATGGCGTTGATGATCTCGACCTGCTCGGCGGCGGTGCCGCGCGGTGGTCGGCGGAAATCGAGGTCGAGCGCGTCTTTCTCGGCCTGGGCGTTGCCACCGGCCTCGACGAGCTTCCAGAACTCTTCGGGGTTGTTGGTCACGAAGCCGACCTTCGGCTTGCCGGCCGCTCCGCCGCCACCGCTGCACCCGGTCAGCAGGGTGGTCAGAAGCAAGCCGTGCAGCCCGAACCGCCAGATCGTCATGGAGAATGCCTCATCGGAGTCCGCAGAACGCCCGTGTCCGTGAATACTTGTGAAAATACACGGTCCAACGAGCCGAGCAAGAGGAATCAGTCCCGGGACCAGAACCAGCGGCCGGTTCCGGGCGATTCCTGGCGGTTGTCAGCACACACGGATCGAGTTCGCCTTCGTGGACCAACCGTCTGACAACCCTTGAGGATTTTCCTGGTTGCGTGGGGCGATTCCCCCTTGTCCGACTCGGCTCAGGGGACGAACAATGAATCAGGGTGGGCCTCCACGGGACCGGGTCGTCCTGGACGAGGCATTGGCCGCCGGCTCGACATTGCTCGTCTTTCTTTCCGCTCGCAGAACCGGTTTTCCCCCCCGAAACCCGATGCCCGCTCGCCGATCGGAGATTGTCGTGGAGAAACTCAAAGTGCCCACGTCGGACGATGTGGCCGTGCGCAGTCGCGTCACCGTCCTTTACGAAAACGGCGTCTACCGTCTCGTCGCTTCCGAGTCGATCGCGACGGGCGAGGTTGTCTTCCGCACCGAGGGGGACGAGATCGACCGCCCGTCACGGTTCAGCGTCCAGATCGACGACCACCTGCACATTGACCTGCCGCCCGGCACCGACCTCAACGAGGCGGCCGACCGCTTCCCGTGGCGCTTCCTCAACCACAGCTGCGCCCCGAACGTCCGGCTCTGCGGTCGGGACTGGATCGCCCTTCGGCCGATCGCCGCCGGAGAGGAGGTCGCCTTCGACTACGCCACGACCGAGTATCGCATGGCCACCCCGTTCCCGTGTCGATGCGGCAGCCCGGGCTGTCGCGGCCGGATTACCGGCTTCGTCGATCTCTCCCGCGCCGATCAGGTCCGCCTGCTGCCGCTGCTCGCCCCGCACCTGCGCCGCCTCGTCGAAGGTTCCGACGGCCCGGGGCGCTGAGCATCGCAGCGCCTACGTTCATGCATGCACGAGACGACCGGGGCGTCTGCTTGCCTGAGGCGATGCGATTGCCGATAATCGGGATAGGCTTCCAACCGGTGCATGGAGACGACGGGCATGGGCACTCCACAGGAATCGGTGGATGATATTTTTCTCCCGGGCGGTCGGCTTCGTGGCGAGATCATGACCGACGCCGCCAGCAAGGCCCTGGGCGAGGCCGTTCGCCTGACGCGCGAAACGCAGTGGGACACCGTCCGGAGTCCGCACCTGTTCATGGGCCTGCTGGCCATCCAGGATCCGCGCATCCGCGAGTGGGGCCGACGTTTCCAGGCCGACCTGGACGACCTGCAAGGCCAGTTTCAGGAAATGTTCTTCCAGGCCGACGGCCAGGCCGACTCCTACCTGACGCTCAACCGGGAATTCTTCTCCGACAACGTGATTCGCCATCTGCGCGACGCTCTCAATCGAGCCCGGGACTACGGCCGGGACCAGATCACGACGATGGATCTGCTCATCAGTCTGCTGACCGTGCCGAACAGCATCGTGGCGGACTGTCTGGAAACGCTCGGCATCACGGCCGCAAAGCTGACCGAGATCGCTCTGATCGCCGAGAATAGCCGTCTGGACGGCGACCGGAGCGGCAGGTCGGGACGATAACGCGAAGATCGGTCAATCGAATCACGTCGCTGGCTCGTCGAAAGAGTGCAATACCCTGCGGCCGGGAACGGCCTTCGCGGTTCTTTCCACTGCGGGCACTCTCAAGGAGCATTCCATGCGGCGCACGTACTTCGCTGGCCTGGGCCTGGCCCTGGCTGGCACGGTAGCCCTGATTTACCTCACCCATTCGGTCGATGCCCAGCCACAACCGGGCGGCCCGGCAAACGCCAACCCCGAGGCCGTGGCGTCGAACCTGCCGATCACGCAGGTGGTTCTCTTCTCCAGCGGCGTGGGCTTCTTCCAGCGTGAAGGCAAGGTCCAGGGCAACGCCCGAATCGACCTCACTTTCCCGGTGCAGGATATCAACGACCTGATCAAGAGCATGGTCCTGCGTGACCTCGACGGCGGACACATCACCGCCGTCAGCTACGACAACAACGCGCCCATCGACCGAACGTTGAAATCGTTCGCCATCAACCTGACTGGCAACCCGAGTTTCGCGTCGATCCTGAACCAGGCTCGCGGCGAGAAGGTTGAAGTCGTTCTGACGCAAACCAACGCGACGCAGCCGGGCACCATGACCGGCACCGTCGTCG
>CAYYJM010000363.1:0-5250 GCA_964471755.1 uncultured Alcaligenaceae bacterium | reverse complement strand
TGCGGTGCGCTTACTCCGCTCGGCCTGCGGCCTCGCTGCGTGCGCGGCTCTGACATTCCGAAATGAGGAATTCGTTCCCATGCGTTGTCTCCTTGTGCTGGTCCTCGTCGTTCTGGTCGGGTGCGGTTCGACGCCTACCACGAAACAGACGAAGCGTGTCGGTTCCCAGACCACGCCGGACAGCCTGGTCGGCAAACCGTTGCCGGACTTCACGATGACGGACGCCTTCTCGGGCGACGTGGTGACCAACGCCGACCTCAAGGGCAAGGTCGTGCTGCTCGACTTCTGGGCGAGCTGGTGCGGGCCGTGCCTGGCGGCGGCTCCCAGCATGCAGCAGTTGCACAAGGAGTTCAGCGATCAGGGTCTGGTCGTCATCGGAGCGAACGTGAGCGAGCAAAACCCCTCGGCCGAGGCCGTGCGCGCCTACGCTCAGAAACACAAGTACGACTACCGCTTCACCTGGAAGGCCGACGATCTGAAGCAGGCCGTCGGCGTACGGTTCTTGCCGACCATGCTCGTCGTGGACCGGACCGGTACGGTTCGCGTGGCGCAGGTCGGCGGCCGGGCCGACCTGGCGACGGCGTTGACGGCGGCGATCCAGCCCTTGCTCAAGGAGTGAGCCCTCCGCCCGCACTCGCGGCAGCTACTTCTCGTAGACCTGCACCAGCTGCTTCGCCGCCCGGTACGAGTCGGGATAGACACGCAGAAGGTCGGCCTGCATCTTTTGATGGACCCGGACCAGGTCGGGGATCGGCTTCTCATTCAACAGGACCAGGTGCAACGCCGCCTTCGAGCCGAGCAGGGCGGCCTGGATCTCAAAATGGTGGGCGTGGTGTAGCACCGAGCCGTCGCTCCGAAGACGCTCCGGGATGGTATCCTCCGGTACTTTCAGGCAGACCCAGGAGAGGTTCAGGTACGCCTCGGCCCGGTGCCCATTCTGCGCCCGCGCCTCCTTCACGGCCCGAAGGGCGTCCTCATACGCCAGGGCCGAATTCTTCTTGCCGGTCGGACCACCATCCAGATGCCACAGGGACCGGAGAACCCAGGCTCCGGGATGGTTTGTCGCCAGCCCTTTTTTCAGGGCCGTCTCGGCGTCGGCGACCTGCCGGGCCTCCTCGGCCAGGAGGGCCTGGACGACGAAGCCCAGGCCGTTGCCGTGCCGGGCCAGGACGTCGGCCCAGCGCCGCATCTCCTCGCGCGGATCGTCCGCCCGCGTGACGGCGAAGCGATGCTCTCCCGTGGCGTACCAGCGGCCCGATGGCAGACGTTTGAAGAACGCTTCCGGGATCAGCGCCGCCAGAAGTCGTTCCTGGGCCTCGACGTGGCCGTTGCGGGCCGCCTCGCGCAGCCAGTGGTCGGCGGCCCTTGCGTCGGCGTCGAGCCAGCGCTCCGCGGGGTGCAAAACGTCCGTCCGGGCGAAGTGGTCCGCGAGGACGCGGGCGAGCAGAAACTGGGCCTCGGCGATGCCCTTCTCCGCCGCCGGCAGCAGGAGGTTCCGGGCGCGATCCCGATCGAGGGTCGCCCCTGGCGAGTCGAGGTAGGTGCGGGCCAGCGACACACGGGCGAAGTCCAGGCCGGCCCGGATGGCCCGCTCGAAGTGGTCGCGGGCCGTGGCGATCGTTTCCTTCTTCTTGGCCGCCTCGTAGCCGAGCGTGATCCGGCCGATCGGGAAGTTGGCGTCCGCAGCTCGACGAATCTTGTCCAGGCCGGGCAGCTCATCCCGGTCGGTGCCGATGCCGAGATACTCGCAGCGGCCCAGGACATGCAGGCCCGCGATGGATTCCTTCTCGGCGGCCTGCTTCGCCCAGCGGAACGCTCCGTCCTTGTCGATCGGCCCGCCCAGGCCCTTGCTCAGGCAGTAGTGCAGGGAGGCCATCGCCAGCGGGTCGCCCTGGCGGGCGAGCTTCTCGTAGTGAGCCCGGCGGAGTTGCCATTGCCGATGGCGGGCGTCGGCGTCGAGCGCATGGCGGAAGTCGGCCGCCTCGAACGCCTCAAGAACGTCGCTCAGAGTCGCCGCCTCGCGCGCGGTTCGGGCGAGGTACTGTTGAACCTCGCGGAAGGCCCCCCGCTGGAGCGGATCGCGGCTGACGGTCTTATCCGGATGCTTCAGACGGTCGCGCAGGTCGTCGATCCGCTGGCGCAGATCATCGACATCGTCGGCCGGAATCCCTTTGGGCAGGAAGACGAACTCGCCCGGATGATTGCTGACCTTGCCGGCCTGGGGGAGTTGGGTCTTGCCGGACGCCTTGCTCACGTCCTCGCGGACCCGGTCGAAGAGCATGTTGACGCTCAGGGCCGATTTCTCATCGCGAGCCGTCGTCAGGGCGGCCAGGAGTGCGGCGGTGAAGTAGCCATGCTGGCGATTCCGATCGGGCAGAGCAGGATCGCTACCCGTCGTGGCCGAGAGGACCATGCGCGACGGTCGAGCCAGGATTGCTTCCAGGTCGAGGCGATCCAGGAGGTCGCCGCGCTGCGTCAGCAGACCGCTGCAGCAGGCATCGACGAGAAAGAGAACGTGGCGAGCCTCGGTCTTCGTGCCGACTTGCAGGAGCGTCCGCATCGGAATCGTCCGCTCACGCCAAACCTTTGGATCGCGTTCCGTCTTCGGGTTGATGCGGGCGTCGTAGGGCAGCAGAAATCCCTCGGTCGTGTCGGCATCGAGCGGGACGGCGTGACCGTGGCCGGCGAAGTAGACGATCAGCACGTCGTTGCTTTTCAGGTCAGCGACGGCCTTCTCCAGGGCGGCGAGGATGTTAGCCCGGGTGGCGGCCTCGCCCAGTAGCGGAACGATCGCGAAGCCGTAGCCCTCGCCGAGCAGGGTGCCGACGGCCCGGGCGTCCTTGAGGCCGAAGGCCACCGGATTGATCCGTTCCCGATCCTGGTACTCCTCCACGCCGATGCAGAGGACGCGCACCTCGCGGAACAGGTGGGGCTGGCCAGCCGCCGGGCTCGCGGCGAGGAGCAGGCCAGCCAGGACGGGAAGCAAACCGTGGCGCATCGGAACCTCAGGGTCAGGGGAGCGGGGCGGAAGCGTCCGCTGTGAAGGGGACGATCTTCGAGAGAACCCAGCGGAAGTTGGCGGCCCGCAACTCGGCTTCCAGGTCGCGGACCAGCTGGCCGGCCTGGTCCGGGGCGATCTCCTTGCGGCGCAGGAAGGCCCGGATGATCGCGTCCGGCGGCGTCTCGGTGATCAGGACGCAGGCGACGCTGCCGGCCGGCCCGGGCTCCAGCGGCGGCGACGTCACGGCCTGGTTCGGGTGAATCCGGATGCCTCCGGAGCCCGGCACGATCTCCGGCCGACGCATCGGCCGAAGGAGAATGATCACCGCGAAGCCATCGACGTCCGCCTGGATGGTCAGCCCCTTCGGTCCGTCCGCTCCCGCGCCGCGAATGTCGAAGGTCAGCGTACCCAGATCGATCGTACCCGGGCGACCGCCGCCCTGGAAGTAGAAACCGGTCACGAGAGTGCCGACCAGCACGCCGGCGGCGAGGGTGCCCAGCCAGGCCAGCCAGCGGCGCGGCGTTCGTGGCGAACTGATCAGCGGCGTGGAAGTCGGTTCCGCCGCCGCGACGACCGGCGTTTCCTGGAGTTCGCGGCCGAGTGTGTCCATGACCTGCATCCAGTAAACCGGCAGGGTGTCCTCGATGAGACGGGCCAGGTCCGCCAGGGCGAACGGGTTCAGGGCCAGCTCGACCAGGTCGCCATCGGCGAGGACGGCAGGTCCCTGGGCCAGCAGGGTCGTTTCCCGGTCGCCGGTCCAGGGTTCACGCCAGGCGAAGCGTTCCGGAGTGGGGCAGGTCACCTCCAGGGCGTGACATTCGAGTGACAGTCCTTTTTCCTCGGCGAGCAACTGGAGGTGTTCCTGCATTCGGTGGTGATCCACCAACACGGTCGTTAGCCAGATGACGAGGCGATCCCGATCGCGGCCGCGAGAGGCCATTGGGAGGGTACGCTCCCGTTCGTGGCGGACGAGCCAGACGATCAGTTCGACAGGCGCGGCGGAGGTGGCAACCATATCTTCGTTCCTCACGGGTTTCGGGGAGTCAGCTCCGGGCCGGTCCGGCCCAGTCGGGATCTTCTTCCCGGGCCTGGGCCGCCAACCGGCACAGGTCCTTCAGGGCTTTCCGGACAGCGCGGCGAACCGTCTGGTAGACCGCGTCGCCGGACTCGCCGGGCTGATCGGGAAAGAGAACGACGCGGATCTCCTGATCGCCGAGACCTTCGGACCAGAGATCCACCAGGCGACGGCTCTCCGGCGGCAGGCGGTGGAGCAAGCCGGCGACCCGGTCCAGAAGCGTCTCCCGTTCGCTGTCGCTGGGATCGTCGGGAATCTCGTCGTCAAGTTCGAGCCCGAGCAGGCGGATTTCGCCTTCCTTGCGCAGAACGTCGATCAGGTAGTTCCGACCGATGACGACGAGTGTCCGCCGGTAGTGCAGTTCGTCGCGGAAGTAGCGCTGCTGGGCGCGGACGTAGGCCTCGCTGGTCGCCTCTTCCGCAAGGGGCCGTCGTCGGCCGGGAGCCACGTCGGGAGCGTGGTTCCGCAGCCAGACCATCAGCACGCCGAACGGGAACGGCGGCTCCCGCTCCAGGGCGACCTGCTCGGCGAAGGTGCTGCCGAGCGGATCGCCGAGCAACTGGTGCATCTGCCGGCGAGCCGCCAGGAGCAGGGCACGGCGGTAGCCGGCCAGGGAGTGGAACTCCCCCGCGCGGAGTTCCACGAAGGCCGTCTCGGCCGCCTGCCGGGCGATCTCGGCGACGTGAACCGGGTCGATCTGCCGATCGGCCATCAGCTCCCGGAGTCGGCCCTGGGGAAACGGATCGGTCCCGGTTCGCAACTGGCCTTCCAGGTCATGGCCCAACCGCCGGGGTCGATGTCGTCGGCGTGCTGGATTCATCGCGGCTCCTTTTCTCCCGAGTCGGCGGAGTCCCTGTCTGCTCAACAGAATGACGCCGCGGGCCCGCCTTTTTTCACGGTCACGGCATTTTTCCTCCCAGGCGAGCCGACCACCTCGGTTTGACCTTCCGCTTCGCCTCCGCTAGGCTAATAGTCTCCCGGGCCCTCACGGACGCCCGATTCTCACGGAACCAGAGCGGCATGGCCGAGCAGTATATCTACCAGATCGAGGCCCTCAACAAGGTTTACAGCAAGCGCGAGGTACTCAAGAACATCTGGCTGGCGTTCTACCCCGGAGCCAAGATTGGCGTCATCGGGTCGAACGGAGCCGGCAAGAGTACCCTCCTGCGCATCA
>CAYYJM010000362.1:0-5337 GCA_964471755.1 uncultured Alcaligenaceae bacterium | reverse complement strand
CAGATGCAGTTCCAGGGCGATCCGCAGGTACAGATCGATGTCCAGGGCGTTGTGATGCGTGACGAACGGCCGGGCCGCAGCTCCGCCGGCGATGGCATGCAACGTCGGCGTCTCGACCTCCCAGTAGCCCTGAGCGTTGAGGTATTCGCGGAGCGTCCGCAGCAGCAGGATGCGCTGACGAGCCCGTGTCAGCGTCTCCTCATTGTAGATCAGGTCGAGGTAGCGGTGTCGGAGGCGGAACTCGACGTCCTGCATGCCGGCGTGCTTGTCCGGGTGCGGCTGGAGTGACTTCGTCAGGTACGTCAACGACGAGGCGAAGACGGTCAGCTCGTTGGTGCGTGTCTTGCCAAAGGTGCCCTCGACACCGATGAGGTCGCCGAGATCGATCTGCTGGGCGACCTGCCAGCCGAGGTCGCCGATCTGCTTCTGGCCGAACATGACCTGGACGACGCCGGTCCAGTCCTGCACTTGCAGGAAGTGGACCTTGCCCATGTCGCGCCGGAGGATGACCCGGCCGGCGATTTTCACCGGGGCCGGTTGCGTGGGATCGATTGGCAGGGCGCGAACCTCGGCGATGGGCTGGTGCCCGTCGAAGCGTTGGCCCCACGGATCGATGCCCAGGGACTGCAAGGCTTGCAGCTTGGCTAATCGGCTCTGTTCGTGTTCGGATGTCTCGGCCACGCTGGTTTCTCGGCTGGAAGTCCGGTCGGGGTGTCGATCACGGAGGTGAGAGGAATTCTAGCCATCCTCGGGAAAGGGGTCAATCGCAGCGCTCCGAGGGAGAGCGTCCCCGTGGTGGCGGCCACCACGGGGATGTACCCGGTCGCACGATGCGCGCGGAATCCAGCCAACCCTCATCGCTCGACCTGGTGGCCCAGACGTTCCATCAGGGCCTTCCGGGCGCGATGGACCAGCACGCCGGCATGGCTCGGCGTCACCTCGAGAATCTCGGCGATCTCGGCCTTCCCCTGACCCAGAGCCGCCAGCTCCAGGGCGGCACGCTGCATCTCGGGCAACTCAGCCAGGGCCACGCCGATGGCCGCCTCCAACTCGTTCCGCATGGCCACCTGCTCGGGCAGGGGACAGGTCGGGTCGGCATGGACGGAATCACGGCTCCCTTCGCCGTCGGGGATCTCCAGGCTGAGGAGATTCCGCCGACGCGTCACCTCGTTGATGCACCGATTCGAGATGGCCCGGAAGAGGAGCTTGACGCCATCGCGGATCAGGTCGTACTCGTCGGCATGGCACAGCAGGCGGTAGAAGCAATCCTGCACCACGTCCTCGGCGACGAGCGGATCGCGCAGCAGCGAACGAGCGTAGGCCAGCGCCCGCGCGGCGACCTGCCGGCACCAGGCGTCCAGATCGCGGCGCTGATCCTCGGTGAGCATGTCAGGTCAGCCACGCAGGGCGTCGGGAAGATCGGCCGTCTGGCGAAACTCGACCGGTGTCCGGGGCCCGGTGTCCGTCTCGATCACGCCCTCTCCAGCGACGGCACACGCCCAGGCCAGGCCGTTCCACGCCTGGAGCAGGCCCGCGTCGGCGTTGCCCCAGACGACGCACTCGATCCGATTCGGGCCGCGCCGCAGCGTCACCATGCCGGCAGGCGTGCCGAGACGCAGCTCTTGCCACGGCTCCGACGGCACCTCGTCGGGAAAGGCCAGCTCGCCGTTGATCATGCGTATCTGCACCGCGTAGCCCTGGTCGCCCAGCGTCCGGGCGATGTCGGCCCACGCGGGCGGAGCGGCGGAGTAGCGGACGGTCCGTGTCATTCCCATGCCTGCACCTGTTCACCGGAGTCAGATCTTGAACAACCGCTGGGCGTTCTCCTCGAAGATCAGATCGTGGTATACCTCCGGGATGGCCGAGGCAATGAAGTCCCGGTAGGGAGCGATCGGAATCAGCGGCCAGTCGGAGCCGAAGACGAAGCGATTGGGCCGCTCGGCATAACGGAAGGCCCGGCTCAGGTTCGCCTTGACCTCGTCGAGCATGTCTCGACGGGTCGGATCGTCGAAGACGGTCGCGTCGCCGATCACGAGGCCGGACAGGTCCACCGAGACGTTCAGATTCTTGTAGACGACCTGGGCGGCGTCCAGCATCCACGGGTTGCCGACGTGAGCCAGGACGAACTCGACCCGCGGAAAATCGACGGCCACGTCATCGACCAGGAGCGGGTGCGCGAAGCGCAACTTGGCGTACGCGGAGTAGGTGTCGCCGGTGTGGAAGACGACCGGGATGTGGTAGCGCTCCGCCAGCTCGTAGTAGGGCCGATAGCCGGCATGGTCCGGCGGATAGTGCAGGTAGCCGAGATAGCCCTTCAAGGCGCGCACCTTGCCCGTGGCCAGCACCTGATCGACGTGATGGAAGTGGTCGGGATGGCTCGGCTTCGGGTCCATGACGCCGATGGCGTGCAGGCCCGGCACCCACTCGGCGATGGCCAGCGTGGAGTGGATGCCGAGCGGATCGTCGGGCAGGTTGTTGAAGCAGCCCATGGCCAGGACGGCGTGGACGTCGGCGGCCCGCATCTCGCGACAGAGTACGTCGGCCAGCTCGGCCGGCGGCAGCAGCAGTTGACGGCTCAGGTTGCCGACGCCGGGCAGCCGTGGCGGAACGACGTGCAGATGCGAGTCGATCATGAGGCCGTCTCAAGGGTGGCGCGGATGCCGGCTGTTCGCCTTCTTTATAGCTCGCGCTGGTAGATCGGGAAACTCCCCTGGGCCCTGAAGTAGCTGCGATAGAAGCGAGCCAGGTGTTCCTGATCGTCGCTCACCTGGGCGGCCAGGGTGGAGATGTCCGTGTCGGCCAGACGCACCGCCGCGGTTGTGAGCAGATCCAGGGCCTGTTGCTGGCCCGACTCCCGACCTGGTCCCGTTGGCGGCACCAGAATCGAGATCAGACCGTTGATCCGCTTGTGCGTCAGGCCCTCGGTGCCCCAGGCACCCAGGCGGAAGCAGGGCATCTGGGCATCGACCTTCTTCGGGTCGGCGTAGCGCGAATCGACGATCAGGATCGCCGCCGCGACCGCACGCCCGTCTCCGTCGCGCAGGGCAAAGAGGCTCTCGGGCGAGAAGTACGGATTGTGAAACAGGTAACCTTCCAGCGCCGCCGGGGTTGAAACCCGGAGCAGACCCGGACACCAGGAGAGCAACTCCGGCAGGTCGTCCGGCCGCAGCGGCGAAATGGCCCGCCGGCCCGAGGCAGCCGGCGTCGGCATCTCGACCAGGTCGAGAACGTAGTTGAGCATCCGGCGAGCCACGCGAAAGCCGTGTGCGGTGAGGAATTCGCCGACCGGTTGCCAGTCGCCGCGATAGGCCGTCCAGGCGGTGGTCAGGCCGCGCGTTCGCAGGGCGTCCAGGACGGCGGCCAGGAGCGGCTCGGCGGCCGCCTCGTGACCGGGCAGGCACCACGGATAGCCGATCCGGCCGCTGTCGGCGAAGGTGGCATAGGCGACCGGCTGGCCGGCCTCGATGGCGTACAGTCGGGTGGCCGGGTCGAAGTCACTGGCTGCGCAGCGCCGCCGGATCTCGTCCAGCGTTGCCGGCTTGAAGTGCGGTAACTGCGCGGCCGCCGTGTTGTAGATGACCAGCTGCGCGACGTCGTCACCGGGCTGGAAGATGCGGAGGTTCATACCGATTCCCTGGCTAGTGGTGCAATCGGGAGCAGGTTCGAGTAGAGTTAAACTAGCACGGATTACCCTGCGGCGTCGAGGAGGCCTCCTACAATCTCAGAGAGGCCCGGCCACGGGAGGAGGGGTGACATGCGGCAGGCATTGCGTACGATGGTCCTGTTCGGGCTCGGGGCGATGGCCCTTGCGATCATCTGTGCGTCTCAGAGCCCGGCACCGGCCGGCGAGGTTGAGCCGCGCACGCCGTCCATCGAGCGCGGGCGTCAGCACCTCCTGCACACCAACTACGTCCAGGCCACGCTGCCCCGCTCGGCCTACGACAACGTCTGGAAACAGTGGGGCCTGACCGAGAAACCTGCCGCCCGGGACTACGACCGCCTGTTCCGCGAACGCTACGGTCTGCACCCGGCTCCGTTCGAGAACCAGGGGCTGCCGATGGGCCTCAGCGCGGGCACCTTCCTGCTCGGCTTCGGCCAGGGCATCGCGCAGAACTGTCTGATCTGTCATGGCAGCTCGATCGCCGGCCAGCCTTGCATCGGTCTGGGCAACACCGCGCTGGATTTCGAGAGTTTTCTCACCGAGATGCTCGCCGCCTCGGGTCTCAAGGCCCGACAGCGATTCGTCACCTGCAACGTTCGCGGCACCACCGAGGCCGGGACGATGTCGGTCTTCCTGCTCGGCCTGCGCAATCCGGACCTGAGCGTCCGGACGAACTGGATCAACTTCGGCCTGCATGACGACATGTGCGAGGACACGCCCGCCTGGTGGCTGCTCAAGAAGAAGAAGAGCATGTACCTGACCGGCGAGGCAGACCAGCGCTCCGTTCGTTCGCTGATGCAGTTCATGATGAGCCCGTTCAACGGCCCCGAGGTGTTCAAGAAGGTCGAGCCGGAGTTCGCCGACATCCGGGCGTACATCCTGAGCCTGGAGGCACCAAAGTATCCGCTGCCGATCGATGGCAAACTCGCCGCTCAGGGCCACGACCTGTTCAAGGCGAACTGTGCCCGCTGCCACGGCAACTACGGTCCCAACGGCAACTACCCGAACAAGATCATTCCGATCGAGGAGATCGGCACCGATCGCAAGCGCTACGACGGCATCCCGATCGCTCTCGGCGAACACTACAACAAGAGCTGGTTCGCGCGGGAGGTCCCCGGCTGGTTCAGTGACGGCTACCAGGCTCGACGCACGGCCGGCTACCAGGCTCCGCCGCTGGATGGCATCTGGGCCTCGGCTCCGTACTTCCACAACGGCTCGTCGCCGACGGTCTACCACGTCCTCAACTCGAAGGTCCGGCCGAAGGTCTTCACCCGCTCGTACCGCACGGACCTCGACGCCTACGACAGTCAGCGTCTCGGCTGGAAGATCACCGAGCTGCCCGGCTCGCCCGAGGCGGGCAAGCTGGCTCCGATCGATCTGCGGCGCATCTACGACACGAGCAAACCGGGCCGTGGCAACGGCGGCCACACCTACGGCGATCACCTGGACGACGGCGAACGCCGGGCGGTGATCGAATACCTCAAGACGCTGTGACCCGCTGCCTTTTTGCTGGACATCGGCAGGCCGCCCGGTTACGGTATTGAGACCATCGGCCAGGAGATGAGGCCCATGCACGCCAGCCTGATTCTCGAACTGGGCTTTGCGGCACCCAATCAGGTCGATCTCGATCCCAGCCGGACCTTCCGGCTGGGGCGTAATCGCTCCAACGACATTGT
>CAYYJM010000361.1:0-5373 GCA_964471755.1 uncultured Alcaligenaceae bacterium | reverse complement strand
CGGGGGAGTTTGCCGCGTCGGGAACTCCCCCCACTTTCGTGGGGGGCTCGCCTGGGGGGGCTCGCCTGGTTTCGCCCTTACAGCCGCAGTTCGCTCATCATCTTCTTGCAGACCTCACGTTCAACCGGATGCATGTCCTCGATCTTCAGACCGAGATCCTTCGCCTTGCGCAGGGTGCGGGTCGCGTTGTCCCGCTCCTTGTTCGCATGGTAGGCCCGGGCCAGGTGGAACAGACGCAGGGCGGTCGGCGCGTCCGTGGCGACCTCCTTCAGATCGACCAGCGCCTCGGCGGTCTGACCCAGGTTCAGCAAGATCGTACCGCGAGTGTCGAGCAACTCGGGACGCCGGCCGGCTTTCTGGATCGCCTGCGTCACGATGTCCAGCGCCTCGGCTCCCTTGCCCGGTTGCAGAGCCAGCAGCCAGGCCAGATTGTTCATCGCCACGATGTTGTTCGGCTCGTTCTCCGCCTTGAGCAGTTCGCGGTACTGCTCCTCGGCCTCGCGATACAGACCCCGGTAGTCGAACAGATTGGCCAGGTGCATGCGCAGGACGAGCTTGCCGGGGTTGTCCGTGATGGCCTTCCGCAGCCAGTCCTGGGCCTCCTGACACTGGGCATCGCTGGCCTTGCAGACCCGCAGCAGAGCGACCGTCGCTCCGCTGACCGCTTCCGGCTTGCACGCCTTCCGCGCCGCGATGCACACGCGAAGACCTTCGTCCAGGCGGTTATACCGGCTCGAGAACGCCACCAGCGCCAGCTGCTCCTCGGGATTGGCCTTCGCTCGTTCGACGTGCTTCTTCAGCAGGTCGTAGGCCCCGTCGATGTTACCGCGAGCCTCCAGCACACGGGAACGCAGCTCCTGCGTGCCGTACGTCCCGGTCGGTGTTTTGCGCTCTTTCTCCAGCGCCTCGATCCTCGTGATGATCTCCTCCGCCAGGGGGAGATCCTTCTGTCGGATCAGGCCCAGAGCGTACTGCACCAGGGGCTGCGGGCCGACCTTCGGCCGCAACGCCACCTGCCGATACTGCTCGGCCGCTCGCGGCCAGTTGCCGCTTCGATCGAGGAGCATGGCCAGCATCAGCCGATCCTCGTCGTTGAGAGTCTGGCTCCGATCCAGACGCTCGAACAGGTCGATGGCCCGACCACGGTAGCTGAGTTGCGGCTGCGTCGCCAGGACCCGCGCCTGCGTCCGGAGCATCTCGGTATTGATGCGTTCCTTCGGATTGTCACGCGGCAGCCGACCCTTCTCGTCGAGGGCCAGGCCGACCAGATCGAGCGCCTCGCGGAAGCGCTTGAAATCGTTGCCGTTGGCCAGCGTCAGGGCCAGACCACGCCGGGCCCAGTCGCGATCCTCCGTCTTCGCCGAGGAAACCTTGCCCTGAAGGA
Source organism: uncultured Alcaligenaceae bacterium (assembly GCA_964471755.1). Lineage (GTDB taxonomy): Bacteria > Planctomycetota > Planctomycetia > Gemmatales > Gemmataceae > CAYYJM01. Next base: position 3,989 of record CAYYJM010000361.1, on the reverse strand, counting down.
CGCGTCGGAGCGACACCTCGGCGTTGTCCAGGTCGCCCGCACGCAGGTAGAAGCGCACCGCATGACGGACGACGATGATGTTGTCCGGCTCGGCCTTCTCCGCCTGGCGGATGGACTCGCCCGCCTCGGGGAGCTTGCCCAGGGCCTCCAGACTCAGGGCCCGCATCACGGCACGCCGGTTCGCTTCGACCTTGCCCTCGGCCTCGGTCAGGACGGCCTCCGCGTCCTTGTGACGATCCCGCAGGGCCAGGAACTGCACCAGGGCGACCCACGGCTCTGGCGACTTCGGAGCCAGCGTCGTCGCCTTGCGCAGACCCATTTCCGCCTCGGCGAACTTGCCCGCGGCCGCCTGCATCCGGGCCATCCAGATCTGATCGCCGAAGTCGGCACTATCCACGGCCACCGCCGCCCGGGCCAGGTCCAGAGCCCGCGCCGGATCGCCCTTCTTCAACGCCACGCTGGCAACCAGCTTGCCCAGTTCGCTCGACGAGGCGATCACCGAGCCCTGGAGCTTCTTCAGTTCCTCGTCCGCCTCGTTGTCCCGCTGGCGTTGCATGAGGGCGCGGACCAGACGCTGAACGACGGCCGGGCTGCGATCACCTTCCCGCATCGCCTGACGCAGTTCCGTGATGGCCTGCTCCAGCTGCCCCTGGATCTCGAACAACTCCGCCCGCGCGGTATGCACCGGAGCCCACGAGGGCCGCTTCACCGCGACCAGGTCGAGCTGCCGACGAGCTTCCTCCAGAGCCGACTCGCGCTGCGGATCGTTACCGGCGAGCTTGCGGGCCTGCGCCAGGCTGATCTGGGCCATGCCGAAGCGCGTGTACGGGCCGCTCCCCTGCTCCTGCGATCGCATCGTCTCCAGGGTTTGCTCGACGGCGGCACTGTCACCCGCTCGGAGTGCCATGTCGAGCAGCAGCAGTTGCAACCGTGGATCGTGCCGATGCATCGACGTCCGAGCCAGCTGGGTCGTCAGCCGACGCGCTTCATCGGTGCGTCCCAGCCGGAGGGAGGCCCCGGCCAGGCCTTGCAGCAACTCGGCCTGCTCCTCGGGCGAGAACTTCGTCAGCCCCTGCTCCGCCTGCGCCAGAGCCTTCGTCGCCGCGAGCGGATCACTCAGGGCCACCTGAACGCGGGCCAACCGCAGCGGGACGCTGTCCCCCAGCGCCTCGGTCGCCTGGTCGAGAATGGCTCGGGCCTTCTCCATCTGATTCTGCCGTCGGGCCAGGTCGGCACGCAGAACCCACAACTCGGCCTCTTCCTTCGGCTTCTCCTGGAGTGCCCGGGCGACCTGCTCCTCGGCCTCGGCGTACTTCCCCTGGGCGGCCAGCATCTCGATGCGCAACTGATTCACCTCGACGGAGCGCGGCTGATCCTTCTCGGCGTTGGCCAGCGCGGCCTCCGCATCGGACCAGTTCCGCTTCGCCGGCTCGATCTGAAGCTGACGGGCCAGCTGGAGCCGGGCGATGTCCTGCCAGACTCCGCTCGGAACGCGCTTCTGGCGAATGAGCAGAGCATAGGCACGCAGCGCGTCGTCGAGACGACCCTGCATCCACAGAGCCGACGCCATGCCGACCTGGCCGGCGATCGAATTCGCGTCGTATTCCGTCAGACGCTTGAACGCCTCGCCCATCCGGGCCGGCTCATCCAGTTTCTCGTAGCACTGACCCAGGAACAGGTCGATCTGCGCGACCAGGTCGCGCTTCTCGTGGAGGACGGTGCGAGCCTTCTCCAGGAAGCGCGTCGCCTCGGTCCACTGGCCGCGCTGGAAGCAGAGCCGACCATCGAGATAGTCAGCGGCTCCCCGCATGGCCATGCTCTTGCGCAGCGCCTCGACCGCCGGCAGAGCTTCCTTCAGGTTCGCGTCGCGGGCCGCCACGTCGGTGCGCTGGAGGAGTGCCTCGTCGAGCAGCAGGTTGGCGAGTTGCCACTTCACCTGCTGAACGTGGTAGTCGTTGGGGCTGGTCCGACCCTGACGGGCCAGACTCTCCTCAGCCCGGCGAAGATGTTCGCGAGCCGTCTTGCGGTCGTTCTGGAGCCGTTCGACATCGGCGGCGGCCAGCAGAATGTCCAGGTTTTCCGGGGCCAGCTTGAGGGCCTCGCGGATGTCCTTGCCGGCTTCCTCGAACGGCACCGCCAGCCGACCGGCGACCTTGCCCGTCACCTGAACCAGATCGAATTCCCGACGGTAGCGCCAGCGGGCCAGGTACGCCTCGGCCGAACTGGCATTCTGCTCGACCAGGGCATCGATCACCTGATTCGCCTCGGCCTCGTTGGCCTCACGCTGCTGGACATCGTCGGTGACCTGTCGCCGCAGCAGGTAGGCCACACGCAGGTAGTTCACCTGCTCATCGGGACGGTTCTTGATCGCCTTGCGGCACCAGGCGATGGCATCGCGATACTGTCCTTCCTGCTCGAACACCGCCCCCCAGAAGCCCTCCAGTTCGCCGAGGTCTTCGGGGCTCATCTTCACCTGCTCGGGCTTGTTCGGATCGAGCAGCAGGGTCAGCGACTCGCGTGCCAGCTTGGTGCGATTGGACAGCGTCAGCGCGCCCTTGACCAGGGTCCGCCGGTCGTCCGATCGCTCGGGTTGCTGGCGGAGTACGGCGTCGAGAAGATCGACGGCGCGGGACCGGGCGGCCGGCGAGCTGGCGGCCGTCTCGCTCAGCAGCGTCCGACCCAGGCGGGCCTTCTCATCCAGGTCGTCCGGCCGGAAGTCCAGATAGCGGCCCAGAAAGCGAATGGTCCGATCAACCTGATTCGCCTCCTCCGCCTTGCGGGCCTGCCAGAGCAGAGCCGACGCGATCCGTTGGCGTTGCAGGTAGTGGACACCGAAGAGTACGCCCGCCAGGACGATGGTCCCACCCAGAACAGCGAGCAGCACTTTGAGGTTGGTCTTGCGCATCAGCGGTCGTTCCATCGGTTGCCGTTCCGGCCCTCAGGCCCATGACCGGAAACGAAGGTGTCAGCAGTCGGCCTGAAACCCAGCCACGCCAGGATGACGCGGCCCTCGGAGGCATCGTGCCTCCGATCGGAAGTAAGTCGCAGCAGGAAGGGAAGCAGTCAGGAAACCTCGCGAACCCGAGGCGGGAGGGGGCAGTCGGTGGATCGGAAACCCAGGGTGCCATCGGGGTGTCAGTTCTCGGGTCACTCAGTGGTTGCGTTCACATCACCCCGCCGACTGGGATCGTCGGCGGGGTGTTTGGAGTCGGTCAGCTACTGGGTCGCCTGCGGGAATTCAGGCGAACGGACTCAGACAGTTTCAACCTGAGCGGCCAGGCGGCGTTTCCGCAGCCAGGTCAGACCGGCCATCGACAGACCAAAGCCACCCAGCAACAGCGAGGAAGGCTCCGGCACCGTCTGGACGCCACCCGGAGCCACCACCTGGATGAAGCCACCCAGCGACCCCTTGTTCCCGGAGGTCTGGTTGCCCGGAGCAGTGTACTGATCCAGCTTGATGATGTAGGTGTTGCCACTGCTGGCGAAGACCAGCTGCTTCGAGGCCAGCGACGAATAGGTGTTGGTCACCTGAGCGAAGCCGGCACCGAACTTGCCGCCGAGCTTGCCGGCAAAATCGACACTCTGACTTTCACCGGACGCCTTGTCCGTGATGGTCAGCGTCATGGTGTACGCGCCGTTCACGTCGAGCAAACTCGGCGTGGCGACGCTCGCCTGACTGAAGGTGGTCAGGTTGCTCGCCACGTAGTCGGTGCTACCGACGGCCGAGCCCTTTTCCTGAGAGACCGTCACGCCCGCGTTCAGGGCACCGTCCGCCAGGATCACACTACCGGGGATCGTGTGGGTCCACTGATACTCCCACTCGACCAGATCCGAAGGAGAGACAACCTCGGCTCGCACCGAGATCGGTCCCAGCACCAGGAGTGCCAGGGCCGAAGCAAGAAGAAATACGGTCCGCTTCATGAATGTGGGTCCTTTCCGTTCCCTGTCGAGACCACACGTACCAGCCTGCTTGATGCCCACTTCATCCC
>CAYYJM010000360.1:0-5381 GCA_964471755.1 uncultured Alcaligenaceae bacterium | reverse complement strand
TTCCCCGTGCATTACTTTCCTAACATGGGATAGCCGCCGGCTTGCCGGCGGTCTTCATCGCGAAAGCCCCGCCGGCAAGCCGGCGGCTAAATGAAGAAGGTGAACGTCGCGGGGTCCGCCACTGCGGGATGCGGGTCGGCCTGATACCGGGCCAGCCGCTTCTTCCGTGGTGCCGTCCAGCCCTGCCGGCCGGCCACGACCTCCAGCAGACGGAACGCCAGCCATCGGACGGCCGGATCGGTCGCCCGTGCCAGGGTCGAGTCGAGCCGCTCCAGTTCCGCCGGCGCACGACTGGATTCCGTGAGCGCCTCCAGCAGAGCGACCTGAGTGCCAGCGTGCCAGTGGTCCGTGCCGGCCAGGCGGACGATCCAGCCGGCGAGATCGTCCCGGGGCAGCGTCGCAACCGCGAGCCGCACCTGAACCAGAGCGCAGGCCGGATCCGCCTCGACAGCAGCGAGGACGGCCGACCGCACGGGACGCTGGCGATCGCCCAGAACGGCCGTCTGGGTGACGAACTCCTCGACGGCCTCGGCCAGCTCACGACGCCGGGGCAGCAGGTCGGTGAAGGCCGCCATGAAGGTGCCGGCGTCCGCCTCCGTGGCGTTCGCAAGAGCCATCCGCAGGCCCGCCGTCCGCTCGTCGGGAATGGCGGAGGCCAGCTTGGCGAGGGCCGCCACGAGCAGCACCCGCTCCGGATCGGGCACCGGCTCGTTGGCCAGCCGGTCGAGAATGGCGACGCGGACGGTCGGCTCGGGATGATCGAGCAGCCGCAGGAACAGGCCGACGATCCGCTGCCGGATCGCGCCCGTGGCCCGCTCGATCGGCATGCGAGCCAGGCCGATCACGACGCCGACCTTGGGCGAGCCGGCCGACCCATCGAGGATCACCCACGCCGCCGGGCTTTCGAGATGATCCCACAGGGCACGGAGCAGCGCCCCGCGGACGTCGCGGTGCAGCTGACGTCCGTCGAGTTCCTGGAACCACGGCAGGACGGCCAGGCCGCCGAACTCGCCCGCCAGACGAACGACCTCCTTGGCGACGGTCACCTTGCGCAGCGGGGCCGCTCGCAGGACGGCGATCACCCGCTCCGGAGTCAGGTCGCGCAGGGCCTGCCGGAGAGCGTAGATCGCCCAGCGTGCGCGGTCGTCGCCGAGGGCGTCGATAAGCTCGGCGATCCCCTGCCGGGCATCGAGCCGACCCAGGGCGCGGACCGCCGTCTCGCGCACGGCCTGCCGGCTGTCCCGCGCCAGGGCAAGGAGCCGTTCGGGGCCGACAGCAGGCAGGGCCGGCAGGCGGCGCACGGCGAACAGCACCTCCCAGGTCACCCGGGTGTCCTTCTTCCGCGCCGGCGTCCGGGCGACCTCGGCCAGGGTCTGGGCGAACGTCTCCTGCTGCGCGTCGGTCCAGCGGTGAAAGCCGGTCGTCAGCGGCAGGACGTGACGCACCTTGCCGGTGCTGAATCGGCCCTTGTACGCCTGCCGGCCCAGGTACGGCGTCAGCAGATCCTGTCGGCGGCGATGCAGGTAGGTCAGCACGGCCGGATGCAGCACCCAGCTCGGATCTCCGGCCAGGGTGGTCGTGATGATCCGCTCACGCTGCTCCGGCAGGTGCTGGCAGAGGAGTGTCATCGCCAGCGAGGCGACGAACTGCTGGGCGTCGTCCAGGAGTCGCTCGATGGCCGCGCCCAACTCGGGCCAGAGCGGCAGCCAGCGGCCGACACAGCCGGCCAGGGCCAGGATCGCCCCGACGTGTTCGCGATCGAGCCAGGTCGGTAGGATCGGCGTCAGAGCCGGCGTGATCCGTCGCACGTCCTCCGGGGTGAGCGGCCGCTGCGGCCCCCCGCCGGGAAAGCCTCGTTCGCGCGTCAGCTCGGCGAGTTGCTCGACGGCCCAGGTCGGATGGAAGAGCAGCATCCCGAAGAGGAAGGCGCCCAGGGCGGCGACGCTGTCGCTGGACAGGTCCGCCGCGTCGAGCGCGGCGCGAATGATCCGCCCCAGTCCATCCAGGTGCGCCGCCTGCCAGCGGCCCGGCGGCAGATCGGACAGCGCGGTCAGGAACGCCAGCCGGACAGGATCCTGCTCGAACTGCCGGGCGAGGAGCAGTTCGAGGAGATCGCCCAGCTTGCCGCGATCGAAGCGGGTCGCCTCGCACAGGGTGACGAGGGCCGCCGCGCGGTACTCGGCCTCCGGATGGCCCAGCCACGTCTCGCACTGGGCGCGGACTTCATCCCACGGGAGCAGAGCGGCGAACGGCAGACGCTGCAACGGCCGGGCAGCGAGGACGGGACGATCGAGCATCCGCCGTGCCTCCGCGACGCGCTCGCGGGTCGGCAGGCAACGCACCAGCGTGACCGGCACGACGCCCCCCCGGCCGGCCCACGACGGGTGCAGTTCCTGATAGACGACGACTCGGTCGGCCGGCGGCAGCTTCGCCAGGCAGTATTGCGACGAGCCGACGAGGTGAGCGCCGCGCTGGGCCAGGGCGATGATCCGCTCGGTGCCGAGCCGGTGAAGTACCCGCTCGAACGAGAGGTAGACCGGATCGGCCGACGCCAGGACGAGGTCGGCCACCGGCACCGGCTGCCGGCCGGCCAGAGTGTGGAGCGGGATGCTCGCCAGGGGAAGGTGCCGGTGGAGGGCCTCGACCACGCGAAGGGCCGACGCCGGGTGTCGGTGCGTCAGGTTCTCGATCACCGTGCGAGCGTGGGCGAAAAGCACCCCATCGGGGCCGGTGAGGCGATCGAGCCGGGCGATCATCGCCTCGGTCGCCCGGGCCGGATGCTGGACCGCCAGCCGTCGCCAGAAGACGCCGCCGCCGCGCTCGGCCACATCGGCCAGGTGGCGATCGACGAGTTCCGGCGAGCCGAGCGCGACCAGCGGCCACGCAGCCGGGTCACCTCCGGCGAGACGCTCCGTGATGACGGCATCGACGACGTTCGGCCGACGACGGCGCAACCGGCTCAGGGTGCGGGCCAGCCTCCGGGCCGGCAGCGTGCGGAGGACGGCCACCAGGCTCGCGTCATCGCCAACGCGAGTCAGCGAGGCGAGCGCCAGGCTGGCGATCGTGCGCGACGGGTCGCCACAGAGGGCGACGAGAGCGGCGACGTCCCGGCTGCCGTGACAGGCCATTGTCGCCAGCAGGCGGTGGGTGAAGCCGCCGGTCTGCCATCCGACCAGGAGTCGGGCGGCGTCGGGATCGCTCCGCGCCTGTCGGCCCAGTTCCACGGCCTTGCGCACCCGGGCGGAGTGCGACAACCCTTCGAGATCGATCGGCGCTGCGGCGTTCGACATGGCTCCCTCATGATGCGGATGAGACGTGACCTACAGACACGGACCGGGACGGCGAACGGAAGGTTCGGAGATGTCATCCGTTCATGGCCGCGTCTCCACGATCGGGAAGCGAGCCAGCAGCGCCCGGCGATGTAGGCCACTGACCCCCGTGCAATGGCGCAGCACGAGCCGGAGCAAGCCCGAGGCGTGCGGCGACTGGAGCAGCGCGTTGACGCCGCGATCGGCGAACGGCACGCCTGACAGGTCGAGTTCCTGCACGCCGGCAAAGGCCGGACACGTTACCAGACGCTCGATCTCACCGTCACCGAGCAGGGCCGCGGGGAGCGACAGTTCCCGGATCGGCGACCGACTCAGGACCGCCAGCAGTGAGTCAAGGGCCTGGCGGCGCAGGTAGACGCCTTCCAGTTCCAGCGTGTGCAGCCGGGGCAGGTGCGGCTCGCGACGTAGGGCTGTCAGTGCCATCTCGCCGCGGTTCCGACCCAGGGAAAGGACGCCAAGGTTCGGCCAGCGTTCCAGGGGGATTTCCACGACCGTTTCGCTGGCGGTGCTGTCTACATAACCACGGACAATGAGACTCTCCAACTGCTCGCCGAGCGCGGCCTCGGAGAACAGACGCGTCAGCGCTCCCGCCTGCGGGCGGATGATTTCCATCTTCAGCTCCCGTAACTGATCGAGCCACGGAATCGCGGCGAGTCGCCCGGCGGCGAACTCAGTGCAATCCAGGCTCTGGAGGTTGAGCGCGGACAGGGCTGGCAAGGCCGAATCACGCAAGATTTCGATCGTCTCGGTATTGTGCCATCCCAGGGTCAGGCCGAGACGCGCGAACTGGGCGGCCCGTGGTGTGCGAAACAGTTCGCGTAGAAAGGCCGACGAAGTAACGGCACGGCCGAGGGTGAGATCCTCCAGGGCCGTGAGCGTCGGAGCGTTGGCGAACAAGGTGCCAGCATCCGTGGGGAGTTCATTGCGATCGAGGAAGAGCCGTCGAAGCCGGCTGAGATGCGGATTGGCGGTGAACTGCGCGAGCCAGTTCGGTCGGTCCTGAAAGGTACTTCGGACCTCGAGATCCTCGATCCGCTCCAGCAGTGGGCAGTGCATCAGCTTCCCCCAACCGCTGGCCGCCTGACGCAGGGACAGCCTCCGCAAGGGGATGCGCTGGATCAGACGCGATCCGAGGTCGCTCAGTGCCCCGGGTGCGGCCTGGACCTGCTCGACGAAGCCGCCATGAAAGGTCCACGCCCGGACCAGATCGCGGACGTCGGTCGTCCACTCGGTCTCATATCGGGCGAGCAGGTTTCTGGCCTCGACCTTCGCGATGCGCCAGGCCGGATCGACGTGGTCGGCCGTCTCCTCGACGTTCTGGGCGCGGATGAAGCGTGCCCGGGCCTGGGCGGCCGGGTCGTCGCCGCGATGGTCTTCGAGCCAGTCGGCATAGATGAGCCGGGCGGCCCGATCGGCCGGGTTCTCCAGGATGTCGGCCAGGAAGGCGGGTCCAAGGTCGGTGGACAAGGCGTTCTCCTCTTTGCTGCCGCGCTGTGGGTGCCCTCTCCGTCAGAATTCCTATTCTACCCGACAGGTTCGCGCCCCGGCGATGGGATCGCCCCGCGAGCATCGATCCTTGCCGAGGTAATCATGGACCTGGCGTTGCTCCTTCGCGAGATCCTTCGTGGCTACCGGCTATCGGTGCGCGGCCTGCATGGCGTGACGCACTGGGCTCGCGTCCTGGAGAACGGCCTGCGCCTGGCGACGACCACCGGAGCGGATGCCGACGTCGTCACGCTGTTCGCCCTCTTCCACGACGCCCGGCGACACAATGAATACCGCGACGCCGGCCACGGTCGGCGAGGTGCTGACATGGCCCTGTCGCTGCACGGCAAACTGTTCCAGCTTCCGGCCCCGTCGCTGGATCTGCTCATCACGGCGTGTTCGCTGCACGAGGAGGGCCACACCGAGGGGGACATCACCGTCCGGACGTGCTGGGACGCCGACCGTCTTGACCTGGGGCGCGTCGGCATCCGGCCGGTGCCGCACCGGCTCTGCACCGACGAGGCCCGCCGACCCGAGGTGATCGACTGGGCCTCCGCACGGGCCGTC
>CAYYJM010000359.1:0-5456 GCA_964471755.1 uncultured Alcaligenaceae bacterium | reverse complement strand
GAGAGGCAGACCCCTCACCCCAACCCCTCTCCCCTGAGTACAGGGGCGAGGGGCTTCGTCGCTCCCTCTCCCTCGGTACTCCGGGGGAGAGGGCCGGGGTGAGGGGGACACAGCTTGTCGCAAGGGGAGAGGCAGACCCCTCACCCCAACCCCTCTCCCCTGAGTACAGGGGCGAGGGGCTCAGATCGATCAGCCGCCGGCCAGCTGTGCGCCGACGGCCGAGCAGAGTTCGCTGGCCCGGGCCGACTCCGGAGCCTCGGCGATGACCCGCACGATCGGCTCCGTGTTGCTCGGCCGAATGTGGACCCAGCGATCCGGCCAGTCCAGCCGTAGACCATCGACCGTGTTCGCCGTCGCCTCCGGATGCGCGGCCTGGAGACGGGCGTACAGAGCCGGTAGCTGCGCCCGCTCGACGCTGTACTTGTCCTTGACGATGGCGTAGCTCGGCAGGCCGGCGACGAGGTCGCTCAGCTTCTGGCCCGTCTTCGCCAGCAGATCGAGAATCATGGCCATGCCGATGAACGGATCGCGAACGTAGCCGATGCGTGGATCGATGACGCCGCCGTTGCCCTCGCCACCGATCACCGCGCCGAGGGCGAGCATCCGATCGACGACGTTGGCCTCGCCCACGGCGGCACGCTGGAAATCGCAGCCGAACTGGCGGGCGATGTCCTCGTTGACCCGCGACGTACTCATGTTGACGACGACCGGGCCGGGCTGCTGCTCCAGACGATAGCGCAGGGCCAGGGCCAGCGTCAGTTCCTCGCCGATGAACCGACCCGTCTCGTCGATCAGGGCCAGGCGGTCGGCGTCGGGATCCAGGGCGAAGCCGACTGCGGCTCCGTGCTGCGCAACCAGCGGAGCGATGTCGCGCAGGTTCGCCTCGGTCGGTTCCGGCGTGTGCTGGAAGTCGCCATCGGCGTAGCCGGCCTGGATGATCGCCTCCACCTGGAGGGCCTTCATCAGCAGACGAGCGAGCGGGCCGCCCGAACCGCCGTTGGCATCGACGAACACGCGCAGGCCGGCGGCGGCGATGCGGGCGGTATCGACCAGTGGCAGGATGCGCTGACAGTGAGCCTCGATGCCGCCGGGCCGGTCCTCGACGATGCCGAGCCGATCCCAGGTCGCGCCGACGAAGTCCCGGGCCAGGAATCGCTCGGTGATCTTCTGCCCCTCGACGGCACTCAGGACGCGGCCGTCCGGGCCGAAGAGTTTGAGGCCGTTCCACTCGGCCGGGTTGTGGCTGGCCGTGACCTGGATCGCGCCGGCGGTCGCGAAGTGCTTGACGCACAGTCCGACGGTCGGCGTCGGCACCACGCCGAGGTCGAGAACCTTGCAGCCGGAGGCCATAAGGCCGGCGAGGATGGCATGGCGAAGCATCGCCCCGCTGGCCCGGCCATCGCGGGAGAGCAGGACCGTGCCGCCCTGAAGATGGCTGCCCAGGGCGCGAGCAAAGGCGACGGCCGCCTCCGGCGTCAGGCTCGTGCCGATGACGCCGCGGATGCCGGACACGCTGACGATGAGATCGCGAGGCAGCATGGATGCTCCTTCCAGGGCGGGCGCGGCGTCTCTTCATGGGTTGACAGTATGCCTCGCCCCGCTGGCGTGCAAGTGCTTCTCCAGAACGAACCTTGTCCGGGTCTGCCGCGTATCAGTAGAGTAGCCCCGGACTCGATCCGCGCGGCCCCGGACACGGACATACCATGGACCCTGCACAGTCCGATCTGGTCATCCGCCTCTATCTCGGCGGTGCCCAGATCAACTTCGACATCGTTCGCTTCTTCGTCACCTTCGTCAGCATCCTGTACGAGGCGATGCCGTTCATCGTTCTCGGTGCGGTCATCGCCGGCGTCCTGGAAGAGTTTCTGCCACAGCGGTTCATCACCCGCGTGCTGCCCGGAAACCGGGTCGCCGCCATCTCGATGAGCGCCTGCCTGGGTCTGATCTTCCCGATGTGCGAGTGCGGTATCGTGCCGGTCATGCGACGCCTGCTCCGCAAGGGCCTGCCGTTGAGCTGCTGCACCGCTTACATGCTGGCCGGCCCGATCATCAACCCCATTGTGCTGCTCAGTACCTACTTCGCCTTCGCCGGCATGGAGAACACCCTGGAGGACGGCAAGTTCTCCTACCAGATGGGCGGCGCGTGGATGCTCGGTCTGCGGGCCGGCCTCGGCTTCCTGGTCGCCGTCGGCACCAGCCTGATCGTCCAGCGGATGTGGAACCGACACGGCAAGGCCCTGCTGACGCCCCTGGCCCAGCCAAGCGAACTGCCCCTGGTCGAGGAGAACGACGACGGCCCGAAGCGCAAGAAGACCGCCTTCCAGCGGATCAACAACGTCTCGGAGACGGCCCTGCATGACTTCATCGACATCACCGTCTTCCTGATCATCGGTGCCCTGATCGCTTCCTTCGCCAAGGAACTGGTCACCAAGGAGACGATCGCCCTGCTGTCGCAGTCGTTCCCGACGCTGTCGATCCTGCTGATGATGGCACTGGCCGTTATCCTGTCGCTGTGCAGCGAGGCCGACGCCTTCGTGGCGGCGAGCTTCCAGACGATGCGGCCAGCGGCCAAGCTATCGTTCCTGGTCCTCGGCCCGATGTTCGACATCAAGCTGCTGATCATGTACACGCGGGTTTTCCGACCCCGGCTCATCCTGGCGATCGTCCTCGCCGTCGTCGTCCAGGTACTGCTGTACAGTCTGCTAGTCCATTTCCTCTGGGAAACGTACGCACCGCAGTTCATCATTCCGCCGGGGACGCTGCCGACGCCGACCCCGGCCGGCCCCTGATCGGAGGGCGAGATCATGGCACACGCAGGACACAGCGATCACGGCCATAGCCACGGCCCGACCAACGACCTGGCCGGCTACTACCTCGAACAGCTACTCACCCTCGGGGCCAGCGGTGCCCTGGGCGGCGTGTGCATCGTGCTGTACACCTCGGGCAAGCTCAACCACATCCTGCATCCGAAGTTCCATCTGTTCGTCCTGGTCGGCGGCATCGCTCTGCTGACGCTGGTGCTGATCCGTGGCATCAGCCTGTGGATCGCCGTCGGCGAACCGGCGAGCGAACCCGTCCACGAGCATGGCCCCGGTTGCGGTCACGATCACGGCCACGACTGCGGCCATGATCACCACGCCGAGGCCGTGCAGACCAGTCTGCCGCTGGCTCCGGCCGCGGCCGATCATGGACACAGCCATTCGCACAGTCACGGTCATTCGCACGGCCCCAGTCACGGCGGCGACGATCACGGCCATGACCACGGCTGGGCTCCGTGGCGGATCATCCTGCTGATGCTGCCGGTGGCCCTGTTCTTCCTCGATCTGCCCAACAAGGCGATGGTCCAGGCCAAGGACGTGTCCAGTGGTTTCGAGCTGGGCAAGGAGGCGACGGCCAGTCGCGGAGCTGACTTCAACGTGACGTTCCTGACGCTGGAACGGGCGTCGCTGTCGCCGGAGAGCCGGGACTTCTACTCGGACAAGACGGTTCGCCTGGAAGGGGTCTTCGCCGGCAGCGACGAGAACCGCTTCACGCTGACCCGACCGACGATGAACTGCTGTGCCGCCGACGCCATCACGCTCAAGGCGATCATCCTGGTCGATTACCGCGAGATCAAGGATCTGCCCAACCAGCCGCACCTCGATCCGACGAAGCTGAGCGGCAACAAATGGGTCAGCGTGACCGGGACGGTCAAGTTTCTCCAGCGCGACGGCAAGGGCCCGTTCACGACGGCGTTGATCGTCACGCCGACGCCGGAGCTGCCCATCAGCAAGGCGGTCGAGTTGATGGAGAAGCCGCCCGCGAACCAGTTCGTGTACTGATCACGGGTGTGGCAAAAACATCCGGGAGGAGGTCGGCCCGGCATAAATGCTCAATGTTTACCACAAGTTGCCCTTGCCAGTTCGTAGTCGAGCATGGTCCGCAGACGTTCCCAGCCGCGCCAGAGGGTCTGCCACCCCGGCAGCCCGTCGCACTTGCGATTCTGGTGCCCGCCGAGCCGCGCCAACGCCAGCGTGAACTCGCGCACCGTCAAGGCCCGTTCTTCCCGGTGCCGCCACACACTCAACACCTGCACCCACAACGGATCCACCACGGCGGTGGCCGGCTGGTCCGCCACCTCCGGCTGCCGCGCCGCGATGCGCAGGTTCACCAGCGGCACGGCCGCCACGCTCAACAGCCCAATCAACGGCTCCAGCCCGCCGCGACTCTGCAACTGGAGCGACTCGATCCCGACGCCGGTCTTCTGGCACTTGTGATACTCCTCCGCCACCACTCGGCACTCGTAGTACCCGACCACATCGCGCAGCCGGGCCGCGTCGGTGATGGCCTGATCGGTCAGCAGCAGCCACTCCAGCGCCTCCTGTCCGGCCGGCGGGGCCGGCTCCCAGACCCGGATCGCCCACGCCGAGACCGGCGCGTTGCCGTGCTCGCCAGCGTGGCAGTGCGGAGCCTTGATCCGCACTGCCAGCGCCGCCGCTTCCACCCGGGCCTGCCGGGCCTGCCGCGCCGGCTGGGTCCTGGTCGCTTTCTGGGCCGACACCTCCACCTGCCAACTCGCCTGCGCCGGCAGCGTCCGCAGCCGGTCGTGCAGCAACCGCGGCTCGGCGTTCGCTGCCGCCGTGGCGTTCGCTGCCGCCGTGGCGTTCGCTGCCGCCGTGGCGTTCGCCGGCTCGACTTCCAACGCCCGGTTCTGGCAGGAGCGGCAGACGAAGGACAGGTGGTTGTGGAGCATGTACTCGAGGTACTCGAACGTGTCGGCGGCGCGGTCGCAGACACGCACCCACACCTTGCCTGGCGGGGCCGGCCCGACGTTGGCGGCGGCCTTGATCCACAGGCGGCTTTCCCGGTCGGGGTGGCCGCGTTTCGCGGCCGTCCCCTCGCCGGTCGGGACGCGGCGACGCAGGTGCAAGATCTGATCGACCAGGCCAAGGATCTCGCGGCTGCGCGGATCGACAGCGAGGGTGTTGTGGCACTCGTAGCCGGTGCCGCCGCCGGTGCCGATCGGGCCGAGGGCGAGGTTCTGGCCGGAGAAATCCAGCTCCGTGGTGTCCTCCGGCAGGACGACCACGGGCGGGCCGGCGGAGCGGAGGTCGTTCAGGACGGGCTGGGCGTGCGCGGACAGGACGACGGCGTGGGTCAACGCGGGGGCGTTGGCCAGGCGGAGGACGGCGCGATAGTCCTTGGGGGAAGCGAACTTGTGCGGCAGGGTCTTATCGGGGTGAGCGAGGAGTTGGTCGGCGGCGTGGACGAGGCGGCGCGTGCGGCGGACGTCGCCGAGGTCACAGTGGCCGAAGTTCCGCTGGCCGAACGAGTCGGCCGTCTCGAATGCACGGTTCATCCCTTCCCCTCGATCACTCCGTCGAAATCTCCTCTTCTATTCTCCCGGCAAGGTCAACTTGTGGTAAACATTGAGCATTTATGCCGGGGTGAACCTTCCGCCCGGAGGTTTTGCCCCC
>CAYYJM010000358.1:0-5492 GCA_964471755.1 uncultured Alcaligenaceae bacterium | reverse complement strand
GAGGCGGACTTGCTCGCTCGCTTGCTGGGCAAGGACCGCCTTCAACTGCACCTCGTTCGTCAGGCCGAGCGGCGTATCGTCGAGTACGCCAACGTCGTCCTCGATCGTCTTTCTGGCGGGCAGTTGTATCTCCAGCTTCAGGGCGACACCGGCGACGGAGCGGCGACGCGGGCCCTGGATCTCGTCTGCATCAACCGCCAGACAGACGATCGGCCGATCAATGTCGCGTTCCTGTCGGGCAGTCAGCGTTTTCGAGTGGCGGTGAGCATCGCCCTGGGCATCGGTCAGTACGCGAGTCGGCAGCATCGGCCGCTGGAGTGCGTCATCATCGACGAGGGCTTCGGCTGCCTCGATCGCCAGGGGCGGCAGGTGATGATCCAGGAGTTGCAGAACCTGCGGAACTGTCTGCGCTGCATCCTGCTCGTCTCGCACCAGGAGGAATTCGCCGACGCCTTTCCCAACGGGTATCACTTCGCGCTGGTGGACGGTACGACCGAGGTGACGCGGGTGCAGAGATGACGGCGTTGCACCCGGTCGGCCCGGGCTCTATAGTTATCGGCGTGACCTGGGCGGCCGTGCCGCCTCTGCTTCCCTCTGAGGGGCCCATGACTTCTGACAATACTGGCGGTGGGGTTTCTCGCAACGTGATACTGAGCGTTCTGCTGACGCTCTTTGTCACCGTCATCGGCGGCCTGCTCGTGGAGTATCTCAAGCCAGGCCAGTCATACACGAACCCGACCGCAGTACAGGCGGCGGGGGCGGCCCCGGTCCAGGGACCACCGCCACTGCCGACCATCCCGCCGCTTCCGCAGGCACCGACACCCCAGGCCCCGGCCCCGCCGCCGCAGTCGGCCCTGATCCAGAACCTGCTCGTCAAGAAGTGGTACGCGGTCGAGTCGCCGACCCTGTTCGGCGACACCCAGGCCGAGTTCACCCCCTATGGGAAGGTCGTCCGCACCTACTACCGACAGCTCGTCGGCAACAGCGTCACGTCGCATCCTTATCAGATCGCAGCGGACGGCACACTCAGCTCGGACGCGGCGACGAACCTGCAACTCGTCCACGTCAGCAACGACGAGCTGGTTCTGTCCTGGAACGGCACCGTTGTACGCTACAAGCGCGGCTGGCACTGGTGGGAGATCACCCTGCTAAGTGTTGGCGGCGTTTTACTTCTGGTCATCCTCGGCGTCCTCGGCGGTGGGGACAAGAAGTAGTAAGAGGCCGTCTACATCTAGCCGCCAGCTTGCCGGCGGTGCTTCTCGCCACGAAGACCGGCGGCTAAATGACGAGCTTCTCCACGACGAACCAGGAGACGCGAACCATGCGACTGCTGCTCCCTCTCGCCATCCTGCTCGGCCTCGCGCTGCCGGTCGAGGCGGCTCCCCGGAACATCGTCCTGTTCGTCACCGACGACCAGGGCGTCGAGACGCTCGGCTGCTACGGCAATCCGGCCATCCAGACGCCGAACCTCGATCGCCTCGCACGGGAAGGGACGCGTTTCACCAACGCCTTCGCCACGACGGCCAGCTGCTCGGCCAGCCGTAGCGTCCTGCTCACCGGCCTGCACAATCATCGCAACCGCCACTACGGCCATGAGCATGCCTATCACCACTTCAGCGCCGACAGCAAGCTCGCCAGCCTGCCCGTCCACCTGGAGAAGGCCGGCTACCGCACCGCTCGCATCGGCAAGTACCACGTCGCCCCCGAGTCGGTCTTTCACTTCGACAGGGTTCTCGCCGGCAATGCTCGCAACCCGGTGGCGATGGCTCGTCAGTGCGAGCCCTTCTTGCGCGAGACGAGCGAGAAGCCGTTCTTCCTCTACTTCTGCACGGCCGATCCGCATCGCGGCGGCGGCATCGCGCAAGACGTGGCCGAGAAGCCCGATCGCTTCGGCAACAAGCCCGACGGTGAGTATCCCAGCGTCAAGACGGTGAAGTTCGATCCGAAGGACGTCGTCGTGCCGGCCTATCTGCCCGACACGCCGGCCTGTCGCGCGGAGCTGGCCCAGTATTACCAGTCCGTCGCGCGGGTCGATCAGGGCGTTGGCGTACTGCTCGAACTGCTCCGGACGACGGGCAAACTCGATACGACGCTGATCGTCTTCCTGTCCGATCACGGTGCGCCGTTCCAGGGAGCCAAGACGACGGCCTACGAACCGGGCCTGCGTGCGCCGCTCCTGGTGCGTCATCCGTCCGCGACGAAGCGCGGTGTCGTCAACAACGCCCTGGTCAACTGGACGGACATCACTCCGACTCTGCTCGACTTCGCCAGCGTCGATCCGAAGCCGCTCCGCCTGCATGGCCGCTCGTTCCTGTCGATCCTCGATCAGGAGAAACCGACCGGCTGGGACGAGACGTTCGCCTCGCACACCTTCCACGAAGTCACCATGTACTACCCGATGCGAGTGGTCCGTCAGCGGCAGTACAAGCTGATCTGGAACATCGCCCATCCGCTGACCTATCCCAGCGCCTCCGACCTGTGGGCGTCGGCGACCTGGCAGGACGTCTACCGCAAGGGCCCCGACGCGAAGTATGGCCCACGCACGGTGAAGCAGTATCTGCACCGGCCCGCGTTCGAGCTGTACGACGTCCAGGCCGATCCGAACGAGTCGAGGAACCTCGCCGACGAGCCGAAGTTCAGGGAGAAGCTGGAGGAGTTGAAGACCCGATTGAAGGATTTTCAGAAACGGACCGACGATCCGTGGATCTCGAAGTGGGAGTATGAATGATCAACCAAGAAAGCCCACCTTCGCCGAGATCCAGCCACTCCAGCACGCACGGAAACCTCCGATGATTCTGCTCCGAACGGCTCTCCTGCTGCCTGTCCTGGCCACCCTTGTCCTGGCCCCCCTTGTCCTGGCCGAACCACCCGCTCCCGCGAAGGTGGACCAGGTCAGGCTCGACGCCCAACTCCGCGACCTGGAGAAACGCATCACGGCCGTGCGCGGTCTGGCCTTCAAGAAACCAGTGCAGGCTCGCATCCTGCCCCGACCGGCCAACGCCGACAGGGGCGTCCAGGGCTACTACGATCCGAAGACGAAGACCCTCGTCGTCCATCACGAAGTCGCCGATAACTACGCTCTCGGCGTCCTCGTTCATGAGATGGTCCACGCGCTGCAGGATCAGCACTTCGGCCTGACGAAACTGCACGATCCGGACCTGACCGGCGACGAGGAACTCGCCCGGGCCGCCCTGATCGAGGGCGATGCGGTGCTGACCATGATCGAGGTTCTCAAGACCGAGCAGCCGAAGGCCGGGGCCATGCTCGCCGTGCCGCTGAGCAAGGCCCGGAACCGACGCAACGCCTTCCTCTACGCCCAGGGAGCCCGCTACGTCCAGGCCCTGCGCGCGAAGGGCGGCTGGAAGGCCGTCGATGGCCGCTTCCGGTTCCCGCCTTCGACGACGGCCGAGATCCTCCACCCCGGCGAACGGATCGGCAGCGTCGATCTCGGGCCGGGCAAGGTGTCTGGCGAGTTCGGCCTGGCCGAGTGGCTCACGGAACAGGGCCTCGCCTGGGCCGACACCATCGAGGCCGTCGCCGGCTGGCGCGGCGACTGCCGCCGGGAGAGCGACCACGGCACGACGACCGAGATCCTCTTCGCGAAAGCCGACCAGGCCGAGGCCCTGCGAGCCGTTCTTGATGCGCTGGCAAAGAGCAAGCCCACGGTCGCTGTCGAGCGTCAGGGAACACGCCTGTTCTGGCTCAACGCGAAGGACGCCGCCGGCCTCGCTCGCCTGCGGGCCGAGGCGACCGCCCCGCCCCGGCTGATCATCACCACGCGTCAGGGCCAGTCGATCAGCTTCGGCCAGCTGATCGATCGCCTGGCCGAGGCCGATTTCGTCTGCGTCGGCGAGTCCCATGACAGCGACCTGCACCACCGGGTTCAGCTCCAGATCATCCAGGCGCTCTTCGCCGTCGATCCGCGTCTCGGCGTCGGCATGGAGATGTTCCAGAAGCCGTACCAGTCCGCCCTCGACGGCTACCTCCGGGGCGCGATCAGCGAGGAGGAGATGCTCACGGCGACGGAATACCGCACACGCTGGGGCTACGAATGGCTGCTCTATCAGCCGATCGTCCGATTCTGTCAGGCGAATGACATCCCGGTGGCAGCTCTGAATGCACCGCGTGAACTGACCCGTCGCCTCCGTGCCGTCGGCGTCGAGGGCCTGAGTCCGGAGGAGAAGGCCCACCTCGACGGCGTCGATTTCCACGTCAAGGCCCACCGAGCCCACTGGTTCGATCGCCTGGCCGCGATGCACGGCCAGGCCGACGCTCCGAAGGAACAGAAGGAGAAGGGCTACGCCATCATGACGGCCTGGGACGGCATCATGGCAAAGAGCGCGGCCGAATTCCTGAAGGCGCGTCACCTGCGCCGCCTGGTCGTGCTGGCGGGCAGCGGTCACATCGATCGCGGCTTCGGCATCCCGGATCGAGCGGCCGGCCTGGTTGGTGGCAAGGCGATGACAGTCAAGATTGTCCTGGGCGCGGAGAAGATCGAGGACGGCCTGACGGACTTCACCCTCCGCGTGCGGTGACAGAGAAGAGTCCGTTCGCGTCGGAATGGCACCACAGCCTCCCGGGTTTGGCCCGGGCCAGATCGGCACAATCCCGGTGCCGTCACGACGCCAGGGCCAGGGTGCCAGCCCGGCTCGCCTCGGCCGCGGCGTGCAGTTCGCCGTCGGTGACGCCCCCGAGCAGATCGAGCGGGCTCGGCACACAGGAGACACCCTTGCGAGCGACATGCGTGTAGATCATCGTCGTCTCCAGGCTCTCGTGGCCGAGCAGAACCTGAATCGTCCGGACGTCGATGCCGCGCTCGACGAGGTGGGTAGCGAAGCTGTGCCGAAACGTGTGGCAGTGAATCGTTTTGTCGAGCCCTGCCCCGCTGCCGGCCTGAACCACGGCCCGTTGCAATGACCCGGCCTGGACATGATGCCGGCCGAGGCAGTTCCCCCAGGTCGATGCCGAGAAGGTTATGGTATAGCAGCGACAACGCCGAGCGTGCCATCGCCAGGGCCGGTAACGGATCGGCTTCGGTTTTGACGACGTGTTCCAGAAAGTGCGTCACCTCGGCCAAACCGAGATCAGTGGGATGGCGCTTGTTGTGGAAAAGGATGAAGGGCCTGGCCCAGACGGCAAGAATCTCGATCGTCGAGTTCGGCTCGCCCCGGTCTTGTGCCGCCCGTCGGAGCCGGACCAGGAGCGGCGGTTGCGGAGCAGGAAGGGGTGGACCCATGTCGGATTCCTCCCGATGCGGCACCATGTGAACGTCCGTTTGGATAGCAAACGTACAGTTAATAAGACTGGCGTCAAGGAGAAAAAGAAGAAAAAGTTGACGACTTGAAACTTGACAGATGAGAGGGCCTGTGGTGCAGTAATCTCCATAATCATGTGCCGGCGCGTGCATCATGTGCTGGCGCGACGTAATCATGTGCTGGCGAGGTGTATCATGTGCTGGCGCGGCGTAATCATGTGCCGTGCCGGTTTCGTGA
>CAYYJM010000357.1:0-5500 GCA_964471755.1 uncultured Alcaligenaceae bacterium | reverse complement strand
GCGTCACCGCTGACGAGTCTCAAGCACGCCGGGGCACCGTGGGAACTGGGCCTGGCCGAGACGCATCAGACGCTGCTGCTCAACGATCTGCGCAGCCGAATCGTCGTCGAGGTGGACGGTCAGCTGAAGACCGGACGGGACGTGATCATCGGGGCCCTGCTCGGAGCGGAGGAGTTCGGCTTCGCGACGGCCCCGCTGGTCGCCACCGGCTGCATCCTGATGCGGGTGTGCCATCTGAACACCTGCCCGGTCGGCATCGCGACGCAGGATCCGCGACTGCGCGAGAAGTACGCCGGCAAGCCGGAACACGTCGTCGCGTTCATGCGCTTCGTCGCCGAGGAGGTCCGCGAACTGATGGCGTCGCTCGGCTTCCGGACCTTCGATGAGATGGTCGGCCGAACCGATTGCATCGAGACGTCGAAGGCCATCTCGCACTTCAAGGCGAAGGGGCTCGACCTGGCTCCGATCCTGTATCGGCCGGAGGTCGGCCCGGAGGTGGGTCGCTTCTGCACTCAGGAACAGGAACACGGCCTGGACGATTCGCTCGACGTGCAGAAGCTCATTCCGCTCTGTCAGCCGACGCTGGACGCTGGCCGGCCGGTGGCGGCAACGGTGCCGATCGAGAATGTCCATCGTGTCGTCGGCACGCAACTCGGTGCCGAGGTCACGCGTCGGTTCGGCGGCGCGGGTCTGCCGGAGGACACGATTCGGCTGCACTTCACCGGCTCGGCCGGGCAGTCGTTCGGAGCCTTCGTGCCGCACGGCATGACGCTCCTGCTCGAAGGCGATGCGAACGACTACGTCGGCAAGGGTCTGTCCGGCGGCAAGATCATCGTCCATCCACCGGCCGGTTCGACGTTCGAGCCGACCGAGAACGTGATCATCGGCAACGTCGCGCTCTACGGCGCGACGGGCGGCGAGGCCTACATCAACGGTGTCGCCGGCGAACGCTTCTGCGTGCGGAACAGCGGCGTCGAGGCCGTCGTCCTGGGCGTCGGCGATCACGGCTGCGAGTACATGACCGGTGGTCGCGTCGTCGTCCTGGGGCCGACGGGCAAGAACTTCGCCGCGGGCATGTCGGGTGGAACCGCCTACGTTCTCGTGGAGGATCGGGCCGACTTCGAGAAGCGGTGCAACCACGAGATGGTCAAGCTCCTGCCACTGGAGGAAGCCGAGGACGTCGAGGCGGTGCGGCGACTGCTGACACGGCACGTCGAGTACACGCGCTGCGATCGGGCCCGGCGTGTGCTGGCCGAGTGGGATCGCTTCCAGGGCAAGTTCGTCAAGGTCTATCCGAACGACTACCGACGGGTGATCGAGACGCAGAAGCGCTTCAAGGCGGAAGGGCTTTCCGATGACGAGGCGGTCATGGCCGCCTTCCAGGAAAACGTGCGGGACGTGGCGCGAGTGGGCGGGAAGTAGAAGCGGGAGAAGCGACGATGGGAAAGCCAACCGGATTTCTGGAATACCGCCGCGAGCTGCCGCTGGCTCGTGACCCGGTCGCGCGTCTCGCCGACTGGCACGAGTTCCACGGTCACGCCGACGAGAAGCAGCTGGCCACGCAAGGGGCTCGCTGCATGGACTGCGGCATCCCGTTCTGCCACACCGGCCAGGTGATCGAGAACCTGACCAGCGGTTGTCCGATCAACAACCTGATCCCGGAGTGGAACGATCTGGTCTATCGCGGCCTGTGGAAGGAGGCCCTGGAACGGCTGCTCAAGACGAACAACTTCCCCGATTTCACCGGCCGGGTCTGTCCCGCGCCGTGCGAGGGAGCGTGCGTTCTCGGCCTGAATGATCGGCCGGTGACGATCAAGAACATCGAGTGCGCCATCATCGACAAGGGCTTCGAGATGGGCTGGATCCAGGCGAATCCGCCGGAACATCGCACCGGGAAGAAGGTCGCCATCGTCGGCTCCGGCCCGGCCGGCCTGGCGGCCGCGGACCAGCTGAACAAGGTCGGCCACAGCGTCGTTGTCTTCGAGCGAGCCGATCGGGCCGGCGGTCTGCTCATGTACGGCATCCCGAGCATGAAGCTCGACAAGGCCGTCGTCGAGCGGCGCATCAACCTGATGAAGGACGAGGGCGTCGAGTTCCGGACGAGTTGCGAGATTGGCAAGGACATCCCGGCCCAGCAACTGCGTGAGGACTATGACGCGGTCATCCTGGCCGGCGGAGCGACCCGGCCGAACGACTTCTTCGAGAAGACGGAAGGCCGTCAACTCGGCGGCATCCACTTCGCGATGGACTATCTGCATGCCAACACGAAGAGCCTGCTCGACAGTGGCCATCGTGACGGAGCGTACATCTCGGCGAAGGACCGCGACGTGATCGTCATCGGTGGCGGTGACACCGGCACCGACTGCGTCGGCACGGCGCTGCGGCACGGCTGTCGGAGCCTGCTCCAGCTGGAGCTACAGGCACGTCCGCCGATGGAGCGAGCGTCGGACAACCCCTGGCCGCAGTGGCCAAAGGTCTACCTGCTCGACTACGGCCAGATCGAGGCGAAGGCCCGGTTCGGCCGTGATCCGCGCGAGTATCTGGTTCAGACGACCCGCTTCGAGGGCGACGCTCAGGGGAACGTGTCGGCGATTCACACGGTCGAGATCGAGTGGATCAAGGACAATGGCCGGTTCATTCCGCGGCCCATTCCCGGCACGGAGAAGGTCCATCCGGCGCAGTTGGTCCTGCTCGCGCTCGGTTTCCGCGGCCCGGAGAATCCGGTCCTGGAGCAACTCGGCGTCGAGCGTGATGCCCGGACGAACGCGAAGGCGGAATACGGTCAGTACGCGACGAACGTTCCGGGCGTGTTCGCGGCCGGCGACATGCGGCGTGGTCAAAGCCTGATCGTCTGGGCCATCAACGAGGGCCGCGGTGCCGCGCGGGAGGTGGACCGCTACCTGATGGGGACGACGCAACTGCCGTGACCCGTTGAGGAGAGGGGCGGCTCCGGGTAGGATGTGGACGTCCAGCCACACCAGATGGGAGGGAGCCATGCCGGAACGAAAGCGTCGGTATCCCCTGGAGGAGTTTGCCCGGCGCGGCCGGGATATCTACAGCCGGGTCGTCCGGCCCGTCGTCGAGCCTGGTGACCGGGGCAAGTACGTCGCCATCGACATCGACTCGGAAGGCTACGAAATCGATCCGGACGAACGGGAGGCGGCCTCCCGACTGCTCCATCGCTACCCTGAAGCGCAGATCTGGATGGAGCGTGTGGGGCACGCCGGAGCCGACCGTCTCGGCGGCCGCTCGCTCGTCGAGGATCGCGAATGATCACCGGATGGGTCAACACGTCCAATGAACTCATCGTGCCCCTGACCATACGCGACCCGGCTGGCCGTGACACCCGGATCGAATTCGTCGTCGATACGGGTTTCAGTGGGACGCTCACCCTACCCCCTGCGACCATCGCGACGTTGGGATTGGTCTGGGCATCCTCGCTCGGCATGGTGCTGGCGAACGGAACTCAGCTGGACGTCGAGGTCTACGAGGCCGTGGTTCTCTGGAATGGCTCACCGCAAGCCACCTGGATACGCGCGGTGGAAACCGCTCCGCTCATCGGCATGGGCCTTCTCGCCGGCCACGACCTGTGGGCACGGATCGAGGACGGCGGTAACGTGGAAATCGAGGCGATCCCATGAAGTGCGACAACTGCGGGCGGGACGTTGCGGACAATCAGGCCACGCCGGTCACCCGCTCGATGCCGACCGGGCAGACGACCATCCCCGTCGAGGTCGTCCTCTGCCCGCGGTGCAAGAACGGACGCACCCTGGCCGTGAAGACCGGACTCGTCGTCGCCGTTCTCTGTCTGCTGGCCCTCGGACTGATTGTCCTGTACGGCTACCTCATCACCTGAGCCGGAGCATCCTCCCCCGGCTCAAGCGTCAGCGTGGCGCACGTCGCGGCGGCGATCTCCTCCGGCGTCCAGGGGATGGGTAATCCCTCGCCGCCAGATGTCGAGCTGGTCGGCGTAGTGCGGTGAATACGGGTTGCCGGACTGACCGGCAGGGATCACGAACCGCGAATTCGACCAGGCACCGACATCGATCACGATGCGCACGGAGGCCAGGTTGATCGCCGGGGCGAAGGGTTGCCAGGGAACGGCGGCGGCCTGGTTGATCGTGTTGCAGTCACCGCCGTGTGGAAACGGGCCGAGGTTGAAGATCGACGCGAGCAGCCCGTTTCGTCCCAGTGGGTGAGCCAGGACAAGCGGCCGCAACCTGCCCCACCCCCAGTTGCGCGGATCGGGGCCGGCGTGGGCCTCAATCCGCGCGACGGCCTCTTCCAGAGCGTCGGCCATCTCGGCTGGCCAGCCGTGCGCGAACCAGCCAGCCGGCTGCTCTCGCAGATGTCGCGCCAGGTGTCCCGCACGACGGAACGCGAAGAAATTGCAGGTCACGAGCGGAACGGCACTCTGACCGAGGGCCGTCATCCAGCTGTGCGGGGCCTTCGCTTTGGTCACGCGCAGGGCCAACTCGAAGAGCAACACCTCATACACACTCGCGGCGGCGGAGTCGATGCCGAGGACGCCGTCCCAGTCCCGCAGGAGTTGCAGGGCCACGGTTCGCCGGGGCGTGTCAGCAGGTAGGGCCAGGATCACGTCGCGCATCTCGGGCCAGGCGAGCGTACGCTGATCGGTTTGCAGGCGGAGCGTCTCGGCAACCGTCCAGTCGCTGCGACCGGCGAGCGCCGCCTGGATGGCTTGCAGTCGGTAGGTGTCGAGGAAGTCCTCGCCAAGGTCGGGGCCCTGACCTTCGGGATTGGGCCGGGTGTTGGCCGTCGCCAGGTAGCCCTCGGGCGGGTTCTCCAGGTACGGCAGTTGATCGTACGGCAGCAGGTCGTCTTCCCAGCCGACGGACGGGTTCCAGGCGGGCAAGGGCAGGGCACCGCGACCGAGCTTGCGCCGTGGAGCCTCACCGGCCAGTTGCCAGCCGATCGTGCCCGTCGTGTCGGCGTAGACCATGTTCTGCGATGTCGCCGGCCAGTCGCGCAGCAGTTCCCGGAACTCGGCGAAGGACCGCGCCCGGTGAACCCGCAGCAGACCGGACGCCGGCCGACGATCGAGCCAGAGCGCCCGCAGCGAGACGGTGTCGGTGATCCCCTCCAGCGCTCCAGTCAGTATTGGTCCACGCGGTGTTTCAAGGACCGTCTCGACGACGGCTGGCTTCCCCTTGACGGCGATGCGCTCTTCGTGGACGACGCAAGGGCGGAATTCGTCGCCGTGACGGTAGCTTCGGCCATCCGGGCCGAGTTGCTCCAGGAACAGGTCCGTGTTATCGACCAGGCCGGCGGTCAGGCCCCAGGCGGCGTGGCCATTGTGGCCGGCGAGGATGCACGGACCACCGACGAAACTCGCCCCGACGACGGCCAGGCCCGGATAGCGCAGGTGAGCGAGATACCAGGGCGAGGGGAGCTTGGCATCGAGGTGCGGATCGTTGGCCAGGAGCGGTCGGCCGGTCGCGGTGCGGCTCGCGGCGATGGCCCAGTTGTTCGAGGCACC
>CAYYJM010000356.1:0-5507 GCA_964471755.1 uncultured Alcaligenaceae bacterium | reverse complement strand
CGGCTCGCTGCTCGTGACGTTCGCACCGATCGGCAGACGGACCCAGCCCTTGTCCTCGGTTTTCTGCACCAGGACGGTCGGCTTCTGCGGGTCGAAGGAATACGTCGCCACGTTGGCCTTGACGGTACTCGCCTTGCCCGGCGGTTCGTACACGACCGGCGTCGGCATCGGCATTGGCATCGGCATCGGATCCGGCGGCGGACCATCCTTGACGGTCGAATCCTTGGGCTTTGGTTCGCCGTCCTTGCTCGGAGCGTCCTTCGGGTTGGCCTGGCCATCCTTGACAATGCCATCCTTCGTCGGCGTACTGTCCTTCGTCACCTCTCGATCCTTGACCGGCTCCAGATCCTTCGGCTTCACACCGTCCCTGGTCGCCTCCCGGTCCTTTGCGGTGCGATCCTTATCGACCGCGACGTACTGACCGCCGTTGCGGGACCGACTCGGTTCATCGGTCAACTGCGGCAGAGCCAGGTAGAGGGCCAGGCCCGCGCCGACCAGCAGCAGGACCGCCAGGAACGGGATCGCCCAGACGACCCAGGGATGCTTTCGCGCTGTCAGGCCCAGGAGCGGAGAACGCTCGTCGGCGTCCATATCCGAGTGCGACGCGGCCAGCTGCGGGGTCTGCGTCGTCGAGGGCGGCTTGCGATAGGGAATGGCCTCCCGGCCCTTGACCAGGCCGTACATGCGCTGCTTGGCCGTGGCCGGCACCATCATCGGCTCGCCGAGGACGAGCGCCAGGATCTGGTGCGCCGAGGCCACCTCGGCCAGGTAGAGGTCCGCCGCGGCGTTCTCCTCCCGACAGAAATCCTCCAGCTCGTTGACCGTCTTGCTGCTCAGTTCGTTGTCCAGGTACTCCGCGATCGTGTTCGCGTCGAAACGAGCTTCCGGCCCCGTGAAGGGTGGCGTCGTCAACCGTCGCTTGCGCACCAGTTTCTTGATGCGGTCGATCAGTTCCTGGGCGGTCTTGCTCTCCTTGACCTTCTCGCCGATGCTCTTGATCTCGGCCGGGTCGAGCGTGTCGTCCAGGTACGCCAGCAGCGTCCGCAGGGTCAGTCGCAACGTGGACATGGCCATCTCCTCCTCGAACTTCTCCCACTATTAGTGGGGCTGGGCGTCCGTTTTCGTACCGATTTTTTCTCGACTTCGCCTTGCACCGCGCTGGGCGAGCCCTTATACCCCGCCGGGAGATCGTCCCGAGGCGGGAGACCTGTCATGCCGCGTACGTTCTGGTGCCTGCTCCTGACCCTGCTGGCGAGTCCGGCTCTCCGGGCCGAGCTGGTCTGCGAGCAACCCGTCGTCGAACTGGGCTCGGTGAAGGCCGGCGTGCCGCTGACGCATCGATTCAGCGTGTTCAACAAGGGGAGTGCGACCATCGAGCTGGTCGGCCTGTCCACGAGTTGCGGCTGTCTGCGGCCTGAGCCATCGAAGCGGGTTCTCGCCGCTGGCGAGGCGACGACCCTGGAACTGAAGGGGAACACGCTCGCCCTGCCGGCTGGACCACAATCCTGGCGGCTACGACTGGCCTACCGCGAGGCGGGCGAGCAGCGCGAGATCGCCCTGGAAATCCGCGCCACGCTCCTGGTCGAGGTGGCGGTGGTGCCGCCCACGCTGGTCCTGACCACGGACGGCACCCTGTCTCATGAGCTATCTCTTCGCGACACCCGATCCGCGCCCCTGGCCGTGACCGCTGTTCAGACAACCGCTCCCGGTCTGCGTGCCCGTCTGGGAGAGCCGCAGCGTCGGCCGGAGGGGGGCTGGACCCGGCCCATTACCGTCGAGGTGGGAGCCGACTACCCGCCTGGTCGGGCCGACGAGTGGCTGGTCCTGTACAGCCGCGATCCGGACTACCCGGAACTGCGCATCCCCGTCACGGTTCACAAGCACGCGCGCGGCAGCGTGGTCGTGCGTCCCGCCGAGGTGATCATCACCGGCACACCGGGCGAGCCGCTGCCCGCACGTCGGGTTCTCCTGGGCGATGCGACCGCGCCGGTGGAGGTCGAGCGAATCGACACAGGCCATACGGCGATCCGGTGTACTCATGCCGCCGTGCCCGGCTCGGCGACGACGCTCCGGGTGCGCGTCGATGCGGCTCAGGTGCCGGAAAAGGGCCTGGAAAGTGCCGTGCGGGTTCATCGCAAGGCGGGCGAGCCGATCGTCATTCCGGTTCGCGTCGAATGGCGTCGGCCGTGATCGCCTGTGTTCCTGGCGCGGAACGATCTTGACGAGGAGGGGGGGGAGTCCCGATGCTAATAGGGTTCGACGACGCTCGCGGTGAGCGTGCCGGACCGCGTGAGGGTGAGACGGCATGAATCCGAACGAGACCCGCTCGAAGCTGGCCCTGACCAGCCGCGCCAAGCGGGGCGTGCCCGAGGGCCTGTGGATTCCCTGTCCCCAGTGCAAGGCGACCATCTTCCGCAAGGAGATGGAAATCCGCCTGAACGTCTGCCCGGAGTGCGGCTACCACTTCCTCCTGCCGGCCCGTCAGCGCATCGCCCAGTTGCTCGATGAGGCCTCCTTCGAGGAATGGTTCACCGATCTGGCTCCGGTCGATCCCCTGGGTTTCACCGACCGCCTGCCCTACGAGCAGCGTCTGAAGGCGGAGCAGACCAAGACCGGCATGTACGATGCGGCGATCGTCGGCAAGGGCTACATTCGCGCCCGGCCGGTGGTCTTTGGCGTGACCGATTTCGCCTTCATGGCCGGCAGCATGGGGTCCGTCGTGGGCGAGAAGCTCACCCGCGCCACCGAGGAGGCGACGCGTCTGGGTCTGCCGTTGATCTTCGTCTCCGGCTCCGGCGGCGGAGCCCGCATGCAGGAAGGCATCCTGTCGCTGATGCAGATGGGCAAGATCTCCGCCGCCCTGGCCCGCTACGACCGGGCTGGCGGCCTGTACATCTCGGTGCTGACCAACCCGACCATGGGAGGCGTGGCGGCCAGCTTCGCCCTGCAAGGCGACATCACCCTCGCCGAGCCGGGAGCGCTGATCGGCTTCGCCGGCAAGCGAACCATCTGGGCGACGGTTCGGATGGAGTTGCCCGAGGGCTTCCAGACCAGCGAGTTTCTGCTCCAGCATGGCTTCGTGGACCGCATCGTCCACCGCCAGGATCTGCGGACCGAGGTCGCCCGGATCATCGATTATTGCGAACACTGAGCCGGGGTAGGTGCCCCAGTTAGCCGCCGGCTTGCCGGCGGTCTTTGTCGAAAGCCCCGCCGGCAAGCCGGCGGCTAACTGAAGAGGTCTGGCCGTGGGATTCTTCGACTTCCTCTTCGGCGGCAAAAAGGACAAGGCCAGGAAGCCGGCCGGCGGTAAGAAGCCGACCGCGGCCGGGAAGCCGACCGCGCCGAAGCCGCCTCCGAAGCCGAAGGAAGTCAAACTTCCGCGCATCGACATCGAGAAGCGCTTCACCCTGCTCAACCGTACCGGCCAGGGGAGCATGTCCAAGGTCTGGCGCGCCCAGGATCGCAGCCTCGGCCGAATCGTCTGCCTGAAGATCCTCGACAAGGAGAAGACCGCCAAGTTCGAGGCCCGCTTCGTCGGTCTGCACAAGCCGAAGGAGGGGGCCATCTGCATGGCCCTCAAGCACAAGAACATCGTGCAGACCTTCGAGTACGGCCTGACCACGGCCGGCGAGATGTATCTCGTCATGGAGTACCTCGAAGGCATGGGCCTCAACTTCATGGTCGAGACGCGCAGCCCGGAACTGAACGGCCTGCGCATCTCCATCCTGCGTCAACTCGCCGACGCTCTGGAGTACCTGCACACGAGCGGCTTCCTTCATCGCGACATCTGTCCGCGTAACGTCATGCTGACCACCGACAAGGTGATCAAGTTGATCGATTTCGGCCTGACGATTCCGAACACGCCGGAGTTCCTCAAGCCGGGCAACCGAACCGGCACGACGGAGTATCTGGCCCCGGAACTGATTCGCCGGCAGGCGACCGATGCGCGGGTGGACCTCTTCGCTCTGGGCGTGACGGCCTACCAGCTGTTCACCTTCGCCCTGCCCTGGGAAAAGGCCACCAGCATGGAGACGCTGATCAACCACCTGCGCAACCCTGGTCGTGATCCGCGCGACCACCGGTCGGACCTGGACGACGCCACCGTGGCCTTCCTCAAGAAGGCCATCGAACGTGAGCCGAACGACCGATTCCAGACGGTCGCCCAGTTCCGCGACGCGCTGCAACGCCTGCCGGAGCAGTGACGATTCTTCGGTCTTCGACGAATTCGCCGGATTGTTTGACAACCGCGCCGACGTGACCCATGTTTGTACGGGTGCGATCCGAGCCGGTATTTCCAGCCCGTCCCACGTCTGCCACGGATCGTCACACCCCTCTCTCAGATTCGCGCGCTGCAACGAGGACGGAGTGATGGAGTCCAGGCGACCCGAGACCGGGGCCCAGCGTCAGGCGGGTGTCAACCCGACCGGGCGGACGCGCACTCCAGCCCGAATCGGGGACGAGGCCGGTGCCGCCTCGGCGACCGATTCGGTCGCGCTGGCCCAGGAACAGACGGCTCTGCCAGAGCCGTCGGTCGCCTTCGCCAGCCTGCCCGAATCCGGCTCGATTCTGGGCAAGTATCGGCTCGATCAGCCGATCGGAATGGGCAGTTCGTGCATCGTGTACCGAGCTCATCACGTCAAGCTGCCGGTGACCGTGGCGGTCAAGATACCGCGTCTGGCCGAGGTCGAGAACACGGCGGCTCTGCGTGAACAGCTCCGTACCGAGGCCGCCCTGCTGGCCCACCTCAATCACCCGAACATCCTGCGTCTGTGGGACTACGACGACGATCCGTTTCCGTACCTCGTCGTCGAGTTCGTCCAGGGCTTTACCCTGGGCCAGGTGATGCGCACGCACGCCGCGAAACGGCCCGAGGCGGGAGGTCGGCCGACCGGCACTCTGTTGCCGACGACCTGGGTTTTGCAGATGGCCTACCACCTGGTCAAGGGGCTGAAGGCCGCCCTTCAGATGGGCATCATTCATCGCGATCTGAAGCCGGAAAACATCATGGTCACCGACGACGGCCTGGTCAAGGTGGCCGATCTCGGTCTCGGAGCCGTCATCGGCAATCGTCTGTTGCGTGGCGTGGCGTCGGTGTCGTCGCAGGGTCACATCACCGGCACGGCAGCCTATGTCGCCCCGGAACAGGCGTGCAACGCCGATGAGGCCGATCACCGGGCCGACGTTTACTCACTGGGAGCGACACTCTACCACGCCCTGGCTGGGCAGCTGCCGTTCACGGGCAGGTCGGCGATGGAAGTGATCCTGAAGCACATCAACGAGCCAGCGCGACCGCTGACGCAGGTCGTTCCCGGTATCAAACGCGAAGTGTCGGCCCTGGTGCAGAAGATGCTCGCCAAGAAGCCCCAGGATCGGCATCAGACGTACGAGGAGCTGGCCGCACACATCCGGCACGCGCTCAGCGCGTGAGGACAAGGTATCGCCACTCCCAAGGCCGGAGCCGGTTGCGATGTTGCGGGTGGTAGGGGATTTTGAGGGGCACGCCGGTG
>CAYYJM010000355.1:4285-5527 GCA_964471755.1 uncultured Alcaligenaceae bacterium | reverse complement strand
AGCATAGGTAACCCCCTGTCACGCTGAGAAACCGTGTCCTGGTCGATAGGCGCTTCGCGCCGACCCGGTACGACGGGTCATGTGTGATAAGAACCGGCACCGCCACGGGCTCGATGACTTGTGTAAAAGTGAAATTCGGAAACGAATCCGACTTGCGCCGTCCGAGGAGAAAAAGATCCCCCAGGTCGCCGTATCGGCCTGATCCTCGTATCCGGGCCAACTCGCTGGGGTCCGCCCCGCTCGGCTCCGGTTGTTTTTTTGCAGACGGCCCGGTAGAAGGGCCGATCAGGAACAGGGAGTCCCCAGGCAAGGAGGCCGCGCGATGCTGGCTTATCTGGCGGCCATGTGGAAGTGCCGCTATTTCTGGCTAGCTCTGGTCCACAGCGATCTCCGATCTCGGTATCGGGGCTCTGTGCTGGGCCTGGGTTGGTCCATGCTCCATCCCCTGGCCATGACGGTAATCCTCTGCTCGGTCTTCGTCAGCCTGTTCGAGATGGAGGTGAGCTTCTTCGCCCCATTTCTGCTTTGTGGCCTGGCCCTCTGGCAGTTCGTCTCCTCCTGCTGCATCAGCGGCAGTGGCTGCTTCATCCAGGGCGAGGCCTACATCCGGCAGTATCCGGCACCGATGGCCATCTACCCGCTGCGCGTCGTTCTCGGTGCGGGGTTCCATTCCTGCATCTCCCTGCTCGTCGCGATCCTCGGGACCTGTTACTTCCTTCATGTGCCCAACCTGTCCAGCCTGCTTTCCCTCGTCCCCACTGTGGTCCTGATCCTCTTGCTGGGCTGGTCGCTGGCGATTCTCTTTGGCCTGGCGAACGTCGCCTTCCGCGATACGCAGCATCTGACGGAGGTTGGGTTGCAGGGCCTGTTCTACCTGACGCCGATCTTCTACCCGCTGGAGAAGTTCGAGTCGCGCGTCCAGTTTCTCTGGCTGCTGAAGTGGAACCCCCTGACGCCCTTCCTGGACCTGATCCGGGAGCCGCTGCTGAAGAACACGGTTCCACCACTGGCGGTCTACCAGATGGCCTTCCTCGTCGTTCTGGCCTTCGGAGTTCTCGCGGCGGCCTGCCTGGCCCGTCAGGAACGGCGCATCATCTTCCAGCTTTGAGCGGGGACGGACAGACGATGGCACGGATTCACCTGAACGACGTCAGCCTGACCTTCAAGGTTCGGCGACACTCGCGAGCCTCTCTGAAGGACTACCTGCTGGGTCGGTTCTTCGGTCGGGCCGAAAGCGCCTTC
>CAYYJM010000355.1:0-4275 GCA_964471755.1 uncultured Alcaligenaceae bacterium | reverse complement strand
TGCAGGTCCAGGCTCTCAACGGCATCAACCTGATCGTGGATCAGGGCGAACGCCTCGGCATCCTGGGCCATAACGGAGCGGGCAAGAGTACCCTGCTGAAGCTGCTCGCCGGAGTGTACTACCCGACGACCGGGCAGCGCGACGTGACCGGACGGATCAGTTCGCTCTTCGATCTGGTCCTGGGCTTCGAGATGGATTCCAGCGGCTGGGATAACATCGCCTATCGCAGCTACCTTCAGGGGGAGACACCGAGGACCGTCCGGGCCAAGCAGCAGGCGATCGCCGACTTCACCGAGCTGGGCGACTTCATGAACATGCCGGTCCGCTACTACTCGGCCGGCATGCTCGTTCGCCTGGCGTTCGCCATCGCCACCGCCATCGATCCGGAGATCCTGTTGATCGACGAGGTGTTCACCGCCGGCGATCTGGCCTTTCAGAAGAAGGCTCGACAGCGGATGAAGGAAATGATGGATCGGGCCCATCTCATGGTCCTGGTCAGCCATGACCTGAAGACGCTCCGTGAGCTGTGCGATCGCGTGGTCTGGCTCGATCACGGCACGATCCGCATGCAGGGCCAGGCGTCGGAAGTCATCGCCGCCTACCAGGAAACGATGCAGCAAACGGCCTCGGCAGCCTGACCGTTCGCCTCGCCTCGTGTCGAGTGAGGATTGCTCAAATGCTCAGCCCACGGTATGCTGCCGTGGGCTGCGTCGTTTGTCGCATCGCCGGCGTCCGGGCGGAGGTGGTCCGTGAAGGTGCAACTGGTGTTGCTGGATGGGAGCCATCGCGGGCATCGCATCACCCTGGAACTGGGCCTCGCGGTCTTCGGTCGGGCCAGGGGGAATACCGTGCGCCTGCCCTCCGAACGGATCAGCCGAAAACACTGCCGGCTCTGGCTGGAACGTCGCAAGGTCTGGGTGCAGGACCTGGGAAGCCAGAACGGCACCTTCGTCAATGACGATCCCATTGTCGGCAAGGTGGAAGTGACCACCGGCGACGAACTGAAGGTCGGCCACATACGCTTCCGGGTCCAGCTGGTCGCCGACCGGGCAGGCGACGACAACGAGGACCGGGTGCCAGTCCGCCGCGAGAAGAAGCCCGGCCCGGGCATCGACGATCCCGATGCGATGGAACTGATTCCGCTCGACGAGAATCCCCCCGGCGATTTCGATCTGCCCCTCGATGACGAGGACGCCCCGCCGGCCCGGCCCGGCGAGACGTTCGACATTCCCAACCAGGACCCAACGGACTTCCGCGACCTCCTGCGCGAACTGGACGAAGGCTCCGAGGACGACTGACGCACCCTGAGGACGACCATGAGCATGCTCTCCCCGGCACTGGATCTGACCGAACAGGACGGCGTCGCCATCCTGACCCTGGACATGCCCAACGTCCGGGCCAACACCCTGGGTCAGGCGACCCTGGCCGAACTGGAACAGGCCTTCGCCACGCTCGCCGGCCGAACCGACCTGCGTGGCCTGATCTTCCGCAGCGGCAAGCCCGGCATGTTCATCGCCGGGGCCGACCTGAAGGAACTCGGCCGACCCGATATCACGCCGGAGATGTCGCGCTCGCTCGTCCACCGCGGCCTGGCCCTGGTCGCCGCCGTCGAGAAGCTGCCGTATCCGACCGTCGCCGTGATCGACGGCCCGGCCCTGGGCGGCGGCCTCGAACTCTCCCTGGGCTTCGACTACCGCCTCGCCTCGACCCATCCGAAGACCGAACTGGGTCTGCCCGAGGTGAAGGTTGGTCTGATCCCTGGCTGGGGCGGCACACAGCGACTCTCGCGGGTCATCGGCCCGGCCCTGGCCGGCGAGATGATCGCCGCCGGCGAGAGTGCCAGTCCAGAACGAGCCCGACAGCTGCGACTCGTCTTCGATGCCGTGCCCGCCGAGCGTCTCGTCGAGGAGGCGAAGCGTCTGCTTCAGTGGACGACCACGAGCGGCGACTGGAAGCAGCAGCGCGAGCAGAAGCAGCGGCCGGTCGCCCTGACCCGGGAGCAGGCCAGCTTCACGTTCACGGTTCTGCACGCTGGCGTGGCCGCCAAGGTGGGACCGCACTATCCCGCTCCGCTGGCCGCCGTCGAGGCCATTGCCAGGGGCTGCGTCCTGCCGCTGGAAAAGGGCCTGGCCATCGAGTCGGAGAAGTTCATCCCCCTGGTCGGCAGCCCCGTCTCGCGCAACCTGATCGCCGTCTTCTTCCAGAACCAGCGCCTGTCGAAGGATTCCGGCGTGGCGACGCCGGTCGAACCGCGACCGATCGGCCAGGTCGGCGTGATCGGAGCCGGCCTCATGGGCAGCGGCATCGCCGGGGCCCACGTTCGCCGAGGCGTCCCGATCGACATGCTCGACACGACGCCGGCCGCCCTCGAAAAGGGCGTCGTCGCCATCACGAAGTCGATGCAGGGGCGGGTGGACATCGGCCGGATGTCGCGCGTCGAGATGCTCGCCGCCCTGGCTCGACTCAGCACCTCCCTGGCGCTGCCGAGCCTGAGTGATCGCGATCTGGTCGTCGAGGCGATCATCGAGAACGAGGAGGCGAAGACCGCCCTGTTCCGGCAGGTCGAACCGCTCCTGCCGGCCGGGGCGATCCTGGCGTCGAACACCTCGACCATCTCGATCACCCGACTGGCGAAGGCCGTCTCGGCTCCGGATCGCTTCGCCGGCCTGCACTTCTTCAACCCGGTCGATCGCATGCAGCTCGTCGAGGTCATCCGT
The DNA here is from genome assembly GCA_964471755.1 of uncultured Alcaligenaceae bacterium. Classification (GTDB taxonomy): domain Bacteria; phylum Planctomycetota; class Planctomycetia; order Gemmatales; family Gemmataceae; genus CAYYJM01. The sequence goes on along the minus strand of CAYYJM010000355.1, from coordinate 1,558 downwards.
GGGGAGCAAACCAGCGACGCCACCATCGCCACGCTCGTCGCCCATGTCCACCGCATCGGCAAGACACCGATCGTGGTGCGCGACTGTCCCGGCTTCCTGGTCAATCGCATCCTGTTCTTCTACCTGAACGAGGCCCTGGTCCTGCTCGAGGAAGGGGCCTCGCCGCGAGCGATCGACCGTGCGGCGACCGATTTCGGCATGCCGATGGGGCCGATCACGCTGAGTGACGTGGTCGGACTCGACACGTCGCTCTACGCCGGTCGGGTGATCCAGGCCGCGTTCCCCGATCGCTCGGTGACCTCGCCGCTGATCGCCGATCTGGTGGCGGCCGGGCGGAAGGGCCAGAAGTCGGGGGCCGGCTTCTACAGTTACGCGAAGGGCTCGCGCGGCATCGACGATCCGGCCCTGGAACCGTTCCTGGCGAAGGTTCGCAAGGCACCGCGGCAGCACACGCCGGAGGAGTTGGTCGAGCGTCTCTTCCTGCCGATGCTGACCGAGGCGAGCCGACTGCTGGCCGAGAAGATCGTGCGCGATCCCGGCGACGTGGACATGGGTCTGATCCTGGGCACCGGCTTCCCGCCGTTCCGTGGCGGCCTGCTCCGCTGGGCCGATTCTCTGGGAGCCGGCCAGGTCGTGGCGATGCTGAAGAAGTACGAGTCGCTCGGCACGCGCTTCCAGCCGACGCCGCTGCTGACGGAGTTGGCAGCGGCGAACGGGAGATTCTATCCCATTTAGCCGCCGGCTTGCCGGCGGTCTTCATCCAGGGCCCGCCGGCAAGCCGGCGGCTAAATGAAAACCTCGGCGGCGAAAGGGCAAGGAGGCCCGCATGGCCAGTTACCAGGGACATCTCAGTTTTGCCTCGATGCTGGCGGCCGGCTATGGAGCCGTCGGCATCTGGTATCTGAACCTCGACTGGGGCGATGCCTGCCTGGCCGCCGGACTCGTCACTGTCGGCGGCATGCTTCCCGACCTGGACAGCGACAGTGGCGTGCCGGTTCGCGAGATGTTTGGCATCTCCGCCGCCGTCGGGGCTCTGCTCGTCTACGCCCGGCTCCGGCACTGCTTCAATCACGAGCAGGCCATCGTCATCGCGGCGGGCATCTATCTGTTCATCCGCTACGTCGTTTCTCGAGTGTTCAAGAAGATCACCGTTCATCGCGGCATGTGGCACAGCTTACCAGCCATGTGCATCGCCGGCCTCGGTCTGTACCTCCTCCTTCCAGGGAGTGACCAGATCCGACGCGATTACATCGCCGGGGCCGTCATGGTCGGGTTCCTGTCGCATCTTGTGCTGGACGAGCTGTATTCGATCAACCTGAACGGCTTCGGGGTACGCCTGAACCAGTTTGCCGGCAGCGCGGTCAAGTTCTTCTCGAAGTCGATGGTGGCGAACGCGGTCTGTTACGGCATCCTGGCTGGGCTGGTCTGGGTGGCGTACAAGGAACGCGACCTCCTGCCGATGGATGTGCCACCGGCGATCCAGAAGCCGCGTTTCCGGGCTCCGATGTGGGCTCCGACTCCGCAGAGCCCGACGCCGCCGGCAGAAACGCCAGCGCCT
>CAYYJM010000354.1:0-5596 GCA_964471755.1 uncultured Alcaligenaceae bacterium | reverse complement strand
ACAGCGCAGGCCCACCAATCCTCGCTCGGGAGCGCAGCGACACCGCAGATGCCTTTCTGATCGGTGTCGCTGCGCTCCCGTCGGAGCATCGGTGGGCTTGCGCTGTGGTGGCTCAAGAAGCGGATTCGGTGGCGGTGGCGCTTCCGCCCACCCTACATTTTGGCCCTACGGGGATCCACCCCAACGACGGCGAACGCCGTCCGGTTTTGTCTCGACATGGCACCTGGAGACACGCAGCCGGATGAAATTTTCTCGCGAATTTTCCACTCACCCGATCACCGTCGAGTCGCCTGATCTCAGGCGATTTTTGCGAACTTGTTCTTGACATCCAGATGAATGGAATGGACAATTCGGCCCGAAAACGATCCACTGGGGAGGCGGTGTCCTATACCTGGTGGTAAGGAGCCGGCGTGGCCGACTCTCGCACTCGCATTCCCCCTATGTGCAGGCAGGATCCAGCGTTGTCTCTCAATCCCTTGGTTTCCGAGCGTCCTACCGAATTGCTCGTTCCGGCCGGGTTGGTCCGCAAGCTGATCAACCTCGGAATCATCATCTTCCCGCTCGCTGGCTTCCTGACGGCCATCGTGATGCTGTGGGGCTGGGGGTTCGGCTGGGTCGATCTTGGTCTGCTCGTCGGCATGTACCTGCTGACGGCTCTGGGCATCACCGTCGGCTTCCACCGACTCTTCACCCACCGGTCGTTCGAGACGTACGGCTGGGTCCGGTTCATCTTCGCCGCCCTGGGCTCGATGGCCGCACAGGGCTCGGTCCACAGCTGGGTCGCGCTCCATCGCCGACACCACCAGCACTCCGACCGGCCCGGAGACCCGCACTCGCCGCACGGCCACGGGACCGGCATCCTGGGCACCCTGCGTGGCATCTGGCATGCCCACATCGGCTGGATGTTCGACGCCCGACCCGAGAACATGGAACGCTACACGCCGGACCTCGATCGCAGCACGCTCATGGTCGTCGTCAGCCACCTGTTCCCGCTCTGGGTCGTCCTCGGTCTGCTCATCCCGACCGTACTCGGCGGACTGCTGACGATGTCGTGGATGGGAGCCCTGCTCGGCCTGCTCTGGGGCGGCTTCGCGCGGATGTTCCTGTTCCACCACGTTACCTGGGGCATCAACTCGATCTGCCATCTGTGGGGCACGCAGCCGCACGACGGCAACGATTACAGCACGAACAACTGGCTGCTCGGCATCCTGGCTCTCGGCGAGGGCTGGCACAACAACCATCACGCCTTCCCGACCTCGGCCCGGCACGGGCTGCGCTGGTGGCAGATCGATCTGTCCTACTACGTCATCCGATGTCTGGCCCTTGTCGGCCTGGCATGGAAGGTCAAGCTGCCGACCGTGAAGCCGGCGACCGCGTGACCGCTACCTCGGTGCGGCCCTCGTGATACGTTCCGTCATCTCGGTGAGCATCTCCTTTGTCGTCAGGCCACGCCAGCCGTGGCCCTTGCGACCGGTGCCGAAGGTGATCCGCCGATCGAGCTTCGGCTCGCGTCGGGGCGACGACAGGAAGTCGTCGAGCAGATGAACGGCGTTGTTCAGAAAGTATTCGTCCGCCTCGCCGACCCAGATGTGGAGCTTGCCCTGCAATTTCGGTGCGAGCGTCGCCCAGTTCTTCTCGAGGGTCAGCCGTAGATCGTACTTCCGCCAGTGGTCGAGAACGGCGTGGTTGATCTTGCCCGTCTTGCCATCCCAAAGTGGCACCGGCAGGTTGTCCGCTCCGCGCGGCCCGAATGTCGCGTTCCAGCTCGCCCAGTCGAGGCCGGACAGTTCCCAGCGATCGCCTCGACCCAGCACGCGCTCGACCTGCGTCTCGCTTCGTACCGTCGTGCGGATGTCGCCGTCCAGCGTCCGCATGCTCGGTCGTTCCCGCCGCCATTCGTTAACGAAGGCGTTCTCATCGCGGTAGAGGTTGATCAGCTCGAAGGAACGGAAATCGACCGGGTCGGGACAGTGCGACCAGGCTCCGTTGAAAAAGTCCGGGTAGAAGACCTGTAGCGCGAGCGACACCCAGCCGCCTGTCGAGGCCCCCGCCAGAACGCGCGCGTGCGGTTCGCCGATGCAGCGGAATTTCTTCTCGATCAGCGGAATCAACTCGCGGGTCACGGCATCACCATACGGGCCGTTGTTCGCCGAATTCACCTGGTACGGATCGCCGAACGGCCCTGCCCCGTCGAGCAGGAGATGGACGAAGGGGGGCGCGTCGTCCGGCGGAGTGATCCGGTGCAGCGAGGTGTAGCGTGTGCCAAAGCCGCCGATGTGGACCAGGAGCGGATACCGCCGCTGTGGCTCCCGGTCGAAACCCGTCGGCAGCACGATGCCGACTCGCAGGAAGATGTCCCGGCCGTGGAACTGACTCAGCAGGGCGGAGCGGATCTTGAGGAAGCGCGTCTGCTCGCCGTCCTTCGGCAGCGTCTCGGCGGGCACGGCCTCGGTCAGATCCAGGGCGACCGTACCGCTCCGGAGCGGATCGAGCGTCATCCGCTTCGGCTTGCTGAAGAGGTTGCCCGGACCATTCGGCAGACGCAGATCGCGATTCCAGTCGAAGACCGCCTGCACGGTGTAGTCGCCAGCCGGCAGGTCGCTCAGTTTCGCCAGCGGATAGATCACCGCCTGACCATCGACGATCACCTTCTTGCCGGCCGTCATCGCCAGGCCATCGACACCGAGACACGGCGGCGCGGCACTGCTCGTGTCGCCGATGTGGAAGCGCGGCTCGCGAAGGCCCCTCTGGCCAAGGACGACGAAGACGCGACCGTCGGTCGGGCCTCTGAGCAGTCCCTCGGCGAGGGTCACCTCGAAGCGGAGCGGATCGTTCGCGTTCGGCGACGCCGTGGCCAGGGCGGCGAGGCCCGCCGCGACCACGGTCCAACACAGGAAGGCCCGGGCCATGCTCATTTCCCCTTCAGGGTGCTGAGGTACTCGACCAGGTCGCGCAGTTCGCGTTTGCTCAGCTGCTTGACGACGTCCTCCGGCATGGCCGACTTGCCCTTCTGGCGTTCGTCCACGTCGGCCTTGCGGAACTTCAGCGTCTGGCCCTCCGGCGTGATCAGGGTGATTTCCTCGGCCGTCTCGCCCTTGATGATGCCGGCCGCCGTCTTGCCGCTGGACAGCACGAGGACGACGGTCTCAAATCCCTGAGCGACGATCTTGTTCGGATCGACGATCGCTTCGAGCAGGTAGTCCCGTTTCTGCTTGCCGGCGACGTCGCTCAGGTTCGGGCCGACCTCGCCGCCGGTGTCGCCGACCTTGTGACAGCGCAGGCAGGACACCGCTGACTTGTTGAAGAAGACCTCCCGTCCGGCCGCCGCGTCGCCGCCCTGGAGCGATTCGCGGTAGCGCGTCAGCGCGTCCTTGCCGACCCGGCCGGCCTCGTACTTCTTGACCCAGTCTTTCAGGGCCGACTCGGGCCGCTTGGCGACGGCCTCGAGCAGTTCCAGGTGCAACTCGGCCGGCACCTGACCGGCATCGAACCGGGTGAGCCAGTCGAGCAGCACCTTCTCGACGCCGGGCACCTTGAGCGTGCCGAGCAGGTCGAGCGTCGCCTGCTTCTCGACGAGCGGGCCAGACTGCAACACGGTCTTCGCCTGCTCGAACGCCTGGGCCGGCTCCTTCTTCGCCAGGATGACCCGGGCGGCACCACGCAGACGCGGCTCGTCGTCGGCCAGGGCAGCCTTGACGGTCGCGGCCAGATCGCCATGCTTGAGCAGTTCCAGGGCCTGCAAGCTGTCGATCCGGGCCTGATCGGAGAGTTGCCGGTCTCTGACCCGCGCGATCAGGAGTGGGCCGACTTCCTTGATGCCGAGCTTCGCCGAGACCTTGACCGCCTCGTCGCGAAGCTTTCCCGGCCCGCTGAAGATGCCGCCGATGGCCGTCTTGAACGCCGTCGCGGCCACCTCCGGCGAGCGTTCCGGCAGCGGCCGCCAGACGCCGACGATGCGATCTCGGCCGTGCGGCTTCGCCCAGTCCCCCAGGCACTTGACCGCCTCGATGCGCAACTCGACTGGCACGTCGTTGCGTGTCGCGAACTTCGCCATCTCGCGGGCCATCTCCGGCGTGCCGATGCGGAAGGCGGCGTTCAGGACGCGGTAGAGTACCGCCTTGTCGAGGCCCTGACGGCGGATCAGGGCGGCCAGGTTCGGCAGGGCCGGGGCGATCGGCGTATCGTTGATCGCCCGAGCGGCCTCGGCGACGATCAGCGGCGTGGCGTCGTCGAGGAACTTCGCGACGCCCAGGCTGCCCTTCTTGCGCAGGGCGAGCAGGGCCGCCAAACGGACGCTCGGCTGCGGATCAGTCGCCAGCTGCGTGAGCGCCGAATCGTCCTGGGTGCCAGCCAGGGCCATGACGCCGGCGTGTCGCAGGTGAGCGTCGCGGTCGTTGTTCGCCTTCACCATTGCCAGCACGGCCGGCAGACAGGTCTGATTGCCGAGCCGACCCAGACCCAGAGCGGCGTACATCCGCACACGCGGCGACTCATCCTGAAGGAGTGACACCAGGGCGTCCTGCCCGGCCGCGATCTTGCGATCGCCGATGACTCGTGCGGCGGCCGTGCGGACCTCGACCTCGGCGGCCTTCGTCTGATCGACGATCGCGCTGCCGACCTCGGGCGCGGCGGCGACGATCTGGCCCAGGCCCCAGAGAGCATGGACGCGAGCCAGCAGTGCGGGGTCCGACTTCGCGACCCTGGTCAGGGCCGGTGCGGACGCCCGGCCGCGCTCGGCGAGCGTGAACTGCGCCTCCTGACGGACACGCTGATCGGCATGCCCCAGGAGCTTCGCCAGTTCGTCGGCCGGGCGTTTCTCGAAACCTTCGGCGAACAGCTTCTTCGTCTCGGCGACGGCCGGGTTCTTGACTCCCTCCGGATCGGTGACCTTGTAGATTCGGCCGCGATTCGGCAGGCCCCAGCCGTTGACCCAGTCGCTCAGATAGAGACTGCCGTCGTAGCCGAAATCGACGTCGGTCGGCAGAGTGCCCCAGACGAATTGACCGCCATCGACGAGCTTGAAGCTGGCTCCGTTCGGTTCGTTCTTGAAGGTGCGAATGCCGCTGTTCCCTGCCCCGCCACGGAAATCGGCCAGGAAGAAGTGCCCCTTGTACTTGTCGCCGAAGCCGATGCCGGGATAGTGAACCAGACCGGACGGCCCGTCGCCGAGGTTGGCCAGCGGCGGCACGATCCAGACCGGCTGTCCCGCCGCGCCGGGCTGCCACATCTTCTCGGTGTTCCACGGTCCACGATTGCCGAGCGAGGTGCCGAACTGGTAGCCGATCCGCCAGCCGCTGTCGCCGCCCTCGAGCAGGTGATACCACTTGGTCCGGTCGCCGGAGTCGGAGGTGCTGTCCATCGTGAACAGGTTGCCGAAGTCGTCGAAGGCCAGCTCCTGCGGGTTGCGCAGGCCGACGTGGAACAGTTCCAGGTCGCTGCCGTCCGGGTTGCAGCGCAGGACGGCCCCGGCGTCGGGCAGTTCGATCCGTCCCTTCGGCGTCTCGACATTCAGGCCGCGATCGCCGACGGAGAAGTAGATCTTGCCATCGGGGCCGAACTTGAGCCCGTGCAGGTCGTGGCCGAGGAAGCCGACGTG
>CAYYJM010000353.1:0-5599 GCA_964471755.1 uncultured Alcaligenaceae bacterium | reverse complement strand
CCTCCAGGAACACGGTGCGTTTGTCGAACTTGCCGTCGCCGTCGGCGTCCTCGAAGATCACGATGCGATCGCGGCCCTTCCCCTCCGGTTGCCGGCGTGGATACGAATACGCCTCGGCGACCCAGAGTCGGCCGCGATCATCGAGGCAGAAGGCGATCGGCTGCCGGACGTCGGGCTCTCCGGCGAAGAGTGTCACCTGGAAGCCCTCCGGCACGGTCATCGCCTCGGCGGCCTTGGTCGGCGGCAGGCCAGCGTGGGCGTAGGTGTCCGGCCCTGGCAGTGGCTTCGGCGCATCCGGCACGTCCGGCTTCTCCCGATGGAAGCGGAAGTCGTCGAAATTGATGTGGCCCCAGTGGCCGGAGTGCTTATCGACGACGCGGACGAACATCTCCTGGCCCTGGTATTTGGCCAGGTCCGCGCGGACCCGGCGGAGGTTCTCGCGTTCGCTGCCACTGGTCCTCAGGAAGACCTTGCCGTTTTTCTTGAGGACCAACTCGACGCACGTTTCCTTGTGTGGTCCACCCTCGACGAGGAAACTCGCCCAGGGATGAGTGATCTTGAACGGCACGCTGGTGAGCGTGCCCTGCGGTTTGTCGGCGGCACGCTCGAAGCCGCCAATCCAGAACTCGCCCTGGTGCGCCGACTTCATATCCGCCCGCCGCTTGATGACGGTGTCTCCCTGGATAGGCTGGCCTTTGAAGGCGTCTCCCTCGGCAGTCCAGTCCTTCAGGGTGCCCGTCTCGAAGTCGAGGTTGAGCGGTTTGCCGTCCGCTCCGACGGGCAGCACGCCCGGATCAGGAGCGGCCAGGACGAGATGGGTCAAGACAATGAGCAGGCCGAGGGAGAGAGTCCAGCGCATGGAGGATCGCCCGTGGGAGGAAGCAGAGTCCGCATCGAGCGTCCATCATGCGCGAGGAGCGGGCTGAAGGCAAGAATGGGTCGCCTACTTCGAGCTACGCGGCGTGACCGCTGCTCCATCCGGCAGGTTACGAGCCGGGCTGGCCACCACCCGGTCGGTTTCCGCGAGGCCCTTCTCGATCACGACGGATCCCGCCGGCCAGGGACCGGGTCGCAGCAGAACCGGCCGACGCTGGAGGCGGTCCTTACCGTCGAGGACCAGGACGACTGCCTGTCCGGCCGGGGCACCGTCTCGGACCTCAACGGCGACTCGCGGCACCGCCAACCGGGTGCAGGGATCGTTCATCAGCACCCGGACGCGGACCAGCATCCCCGGCAAGAGCAGAGCGTCGGCCTTCTTCAGGGCCGCTCCCAGTTCCAGGCGTAGCCGGTCTCCCATCCGCTGCGACGCGAAGGAATCCAGCGTCGCCTCGAAGCGGAACTCCGGCACGTCCGGCAGGCCGACCTGGACGGCCAGGTCCGCCTTCTCCAGCGCCTGCCCCTTCGCCTCGGCCGCTCGACGCAGGCGGATGGCCACGCGATCGTCTCCCTCGAAGATCACCCGCGACGCCGTCCGCTGGATCGACACCAGCGGCGTCTCGTCGCGAAACGTGTGGCTCCCCTCGGCGACGACCCGCGGCCCGACGATCCCATCCGCCGGCGCGACCACCTTGCAGAAAGCGACGGTTCCCTGGGCAGTCTCCAGTGCGACCTTCGTCACCGCCACCTGAGCGACGGCTTCGCGGTGGTCTCCCTCGATCTGTTCCAACTCCTGCTCGCTCATGGACCGAGTATCCCGAAGTACCTTGACCCGCTTCACTTGTGGCTCCAGTCGCTTGACTCGTGTCTCGGCCGCGTTATGAGCCGCGGTCGCCCGATCAATCTCCGGCTGGAGCAGCTTCGTATCGAACTCGACCAGGACGTCCCCCTTCTTGACGGCGGCTCCGGGGCGGACGTGGACCTTGTGGACGACGCCGTTGATCCGTGCCCGCAGATCCAGGCTCTCGACCTGGACACGGCCCATCAGGTCGATGTCGTTGGGCACCTGCACCGACCGGGGCTCGACGACATCGACCGTTGGCGGCTCGTCCTCGGCCCGGACCAGAACCAGACCGCCCAGAAGCAGGACAGCGAGAGTGATTGGCTTCAGCGATTTCATGGCGAACTCCTTGAAACTCGTGGGGTGAGCAAACTCGATTAACGGGCCGCCGGCAAGCTCCAGAGCTTGACGCTGCCGTCCGCGGCGGCGGTGATGGCCGACTTGCCGTCAGGCGTCAGAACCAGGGCGACGACCGGGGCGGTCCCATGCGGCTGACGTACCTCGGCCAGGACGGTGCCCTCGTCGCCGTCCCTCTGGTGAATTCGCAGATAGGGCACGGCCTGCGGATCGAGCGGTTCGTGCAGAGCCACGATGCGATCCAGATCGATTGCCTCGGCGAAGGCGATGCGATGTACCGTGGTCGGGAACGTCAACTTCATCACCTCGGCCATCTGGCCTCGCCGATCGAGAGTGCGGCCGATGATCCGGTTGCCTGCGGCGATCTCGAGTTGAATCCGGCCCGGCTGGAGGAGACGGCGATCGCCCAGCAGCATCTTCTTGCCGGTGGCATCCAGGCTGATGCCCTGTGGAAGGATCGGGCCCAGGTCACGCCTGTCGATCGTCTCGACGCGGTCCAGTCGCCAGACACCGGCACCATACGTCGTCGTGGAGATCGTTCGCGGACCGCGAAATTCGCCCTCCGGCGTGACGTGACCGTTGGGCCAGATCTTCTTCTCAGCCTCTGGCCGGTTGTCCTCAACTCGGCTGCTGATCGACGCGGTGAATAGAACGGCCAGGCTCGTACCGTCGGGACTGAAGGCTACCGCGTGGGTCTGGAGACCGCCGTGAGTGATTTGACAGTCGAGCAGTCGCGTGGCGACCGTCCAGACCTGAACGACTTTTGGGCCGCCGATGGCGAGGAGTTTCCCATCCGGCGAGAAGGCCAGACCGTTAGCAGGAGTTGACAGCGTGCCCAGGGTCTTGCCAGTGGCCAGGTTCCACAGGCGAACGGTGCCCTGATCGTCCAGGCCGGCCAGAGTCTTGCCGTCAGGACTGACCAGCAGCCGAACCGACTTCCTGCCCTCACCGCTGAGATCGACGGCCTTCATCTCGTCGGCCGCCGGAGCCGCCATCGCGACAGGACCGAGCAGCAGAATTACCGACAGAACTCGTTTCAGGATCGCGAGCATGGGATACCCTCCATCACGAAGCCGCTCTGGCGAAGTGCGAGAGCTGCGACGAATGTCAGATCGCAAAGCGATCGAGGGAGCCGACACGCGGCGCGAAAAATAATCCGAAAAGTGTCCGCGGCGAGGATCAGTCGCCAGGAACGCGAATGCCGCGGATGCGTGCGAGCAGCAGCTTGTGGGTGGCGTTGCCAGGATCCTTGCGGTGCGCTTGCTCGGCCAGCGGCAGCGCCTCGGCCAGCTCGCCGCGAGCAAGTTCATGGTTTGAACGAGCATCAATTCCGGCAGCGGCCTGCCTCAGGTGGGCCTCGGCCAGTTCCATCCAGGCGGCGGCCAGGAAGGCGCGTTCGTAGTTGTCGTGCGGGTCACGCCGCAGAGCCTCGCGGCAACGATCGCGGTTGCCTTGCAGGCGTTTGAAGGTTTCGGCGGAAGGTGACTCTCCGCCTCGGACGCCCTCCAGAAGCGATTCGACGCGGGCCAACTGGTCCTCCCAGCGGGCGTGGCCGGGGTTCGCCTGGATCTGAAAGCGGATGATCTCGGCCGCCTGTGTGATTTCCTTCTCGGCGTCTTTCCAGAGCCGGAGCTTGTGCTGGGCCGAGCCGTAGGACATCTGGACGCGGCAGACGTGGCGAAGGTAGTCGGTGTTGGTCGGATCCAGTTGCGCGGCCTGGCGGTTGAGATCGAGCGATTGCCGGTAGCTATCGCGGGCTCGGACAAGGGCCGCATCGTTCCGCCTGGCCCATTCCGCTTCGCCGATCTGTTCGTGTGCCAGAGCCAGCCGTGAGAGCGAGTGAGCGGTGCGAAGGCCGCGTGCCACGACCTGTTCCTTGATCTCCAGAGCCTGGCGATTGTACTCGTCGGCCTGCTCCGGTTGGCCCTGCTCGGTGAACCAGACTCCGAACGATTGCAGGCTGGCGGCCAGGTCCAACTGACGCTGCAGGTTGTCCGGCTCGGCCTCGGCCAGGGGGCGTCGGATCGCCAGCGAGGCGGCCTGATCCTCACGGGCCGCCGCACTCTCGCCACGCTGAAGCAGGGCATAACCGCGCCGTTCCAGGGCGAGGCCCAGGCCGACGCGCCAGTCGGAACTCTCGGCATCCTCTTGCTGTTCGTCCAGCAGTCGGCGGAAGAGCGTGACGGCCTCGTCGGCCTGCTGCAAGGCCAGGGTCGTGCTGCGCAGTTCCATCTGGAGTTCGCTGAACGCCGTCAGCATCCGGGCTCGCGCGGCCAGAACCGGAGGCAACGGACCAACTTCGGCCAGGAAACGGTCGTGGCGAACCTGCGTACGCTGGAGGATGTCCTGGACCAGTGCAATCCGCGTCCCGGCCAGCGGCCTGAGTTTCTCGGCCAGATCGACAACGTCGGTGTTCATTTCCAGCAGCAGGCGGAAGTTGGCCTCGCTGCGATCGCGCTCCTGTCGGGCCTGCTCGGCGGCCGCTTCCGCACGCAGCCACTGCCAGCCGACGCCGGCGATCCCCAGCGTCAGGGCCAGCACGAGAGCGCCGACCAGGCCAGCGATGGCCGGACGCCGTCGCGCCCAGCGGCCGACACGCTGCCACGGCGAGAGCGGCCTCGCCAGGACGGGTTGGCCAGCGCGGAATCGCTGGAGATCCTCGGCCAGCGTCAGTGCCGAGGCGTATCTCTGGGCGGGATTCTTCTCCAGACATTTCAGACAGATCGTCTCCAGGTCGCGCGGAATGCCGGGTCGGAGCCGGCGTGGCGGAACGGGATCTTCCGTCAGCACCTGGGCCAGCGTTTCCAGCGTGGTCGTTCCCAGGAACGGCGGTCGGCCGGTCAGGCACTCGTACAGAACCGCTCCCAGGGAGTAGATGTCCACCGCCGGACTCATCTCCGCAGGGCGAGCCCGTGCCTGCTCGGGAGCCATGTAGGCCGGCGTGCCGACGATCGCGCCGCTGGTCGTCAGCCGCTCCAGATCCTGCCCCTGCTGTCTGGCCAGGCCGAAATCGGTGAGCTTGGGCGTCTCCTCGTTCAACAACACGTTGGCCGGTTTGAGATCGCGATGAATGACGCCGGCCTCGTGGGCGATGGCAACCGCTCGAGCCAGATCCTCCATCCAGCAAGCGGCCAGGTCCGCGGCGACGGGGCCGTCTCGCAAGCGATCTGCCAGCGAGCCGCACGGCACCCAATCCAGGGTCAGATACGGCAGAGATTCACCGGTGGGTGACGACCACTGACCGACTTCAAAAACCTGCACGATGTTGGGATGCTGGAATCGCGCCAGGATGCCCGCCTCGGCCTGGAATCGTGCCAGGGCCTCCGCGGACAGGAGGTCGCCACGCACGACCTTGAGGGCCACATTTCGCCCCAGCGTCTTCTGTCTCGCCAGGTAGACCACTCCCATGCCACCCCGACCCAGTTCGGAGAGAATCTGGTAGCCGGGCAGGTCGGGCCAGTCGATCAGAACCTGAGCCGGCTCCTCGATCAGTTGATGAACTTCCAGCTGAATCAGAAACCTTTC
>CAYYJM010000352.1:5218-5604 GCA_964471755.1 uncultured Alcaligenaceae bacterium | reverse complement strand
TGCTACTGGAACATGGGCACCCTCTGGCATCGCAAGAAGGAGCAGCTCAGCGACCTGGAGTGGCAGATTCGCAACTGGCTCTACTTCACCTGGCTGTCCGGTGATCACATTACCGAGCAGCACGTCCACAATCTCGACGTGATCAACTGGGCCTTGCAGGCTCACCCGCTCAGCGCGATCGGCCTGGGTGGGCGTCAGGTCCGTACTCAGCCGGAGTACGGCCACATCTTCGACCATCACGCCGTCGATTACACCTACCCCAAGGACGTTCACGTCCTGAGCATGTGCCGGCAGATCGCCGGCTGTGCCAACGACGTCTCCGAGGCCCTCGTCGGCACCAGGGGTAGCTGGACGTCGCACGGCCACGTCATCAAGGGCGACAAGGC
>CAYYJM010000352.1:0-5208 GCA_964471755.1 uncultured Alcaligenaceae bacterium | reverse complement strand
GTACGTTCAGGAACACGTCGATCTGATCCAGGCGATCCGCGAGCAGAAGGCGCTGAACGAGCTGAAGAACGTCGCCGAGAGTACGCTGACAGCGATCATGGGCCGGCTGGCGACCTACACGGGCGGTCAGGTCACCTGGGAGCAGGCCCTGGCGACCGGTTCGCTGATGCCGGAGAAGCTCTCCTGGGACATGACACTGCCGGTGCCGCCGGTCGCCATGCCGGGCAAGACGAAGCTGAGCTGATCGGCCGGTGAGCAAGGCGAGCCCCGAGCAAGGCGAGCCCCGAGCAAGGCGAGCCCCCACGAAAGTGGGGGGAGTTGCCGCGTCGCAAACTCCCCCCACTTTCGTGGGGGGCTCGCCTTCTCTCCGTCTGCCGACACAGAAACTCCCCCACTTTCGTGGGGGGCTCGCCCAGGGCTCGCCTTTCACACTGGGGGCTCGCCAAAGAACGGTCGTGCCAGCATCAGCCCCGTGGCTGCCGCCAGCGGTACGGTGAAGTTGTCCAGCCCGCGCGGTGACACCGCCTCGACCAGGGCGACGGCCAGCGCCACCGCCGCGCTGGCCAGCACGAACATTCCTCCGCTCAACCCTTCCGCCGCGACGAGGACGGCAAACGCTCCGATCGCCACGGCCAGGCTCCCTTCCAGGCTGCGCGAGCCGCCGCCAGGGACTGGATAGCGCATGCGACCCCAGCGTGAGCCAATCGGTTCGCCAAGGCCATCGCCAATGCCGAGGACCAGAGCTGCCAGGCGCGTCACCCGGTTGTCCCAGACGACGACCTGGATCACAAATAGAGCAACGAATGCCGCCAGCCACGAGGACCAGAAGAAGAGCGCCTCGTGCGGGGCGTCGCTGGGCCGGGTGTTCCCGGCGAAGGCCCACGAGAACGGCGGCCGGCGTCGCAGCCAGCAGGTGAGCCCGACGAGCAGCAGCAGGAGCAAGCCTGCCGTCAGCGAACCGACCCTGGCCGCGTTCGGTTCGTCCCAGCCGAACCAGCACGCTCCGCCGGCCAGCACCACGACGTGATTGATCTTCCGTGAATCGCCCGACCGCAGCCAGTCCGCCAGGCGCAGTCGCCCGGTCACCAGCCAGACGCCGACGACCAGGCCGATGAACGCCAGCACCGAACCGGGCTGGAGCGCTTGCAAGAACCCGGTCACGCGGGCCTCCCCTCCGATCGCTCATCACGCCAGACATGATAGGCACTGATGACATCCACCGGCACCCGTCTTGCCACGACGAGGATCAGGATCACGTCAAGATACGCGACGTAGCCGACGACGATGGCCAGCACCAGCAACGGCCGACCTGACTCGCCCCAGCCAAGAAGAACCGCGAGCATCAGGGCCAGCACGACCGACCACGCCTTGCACAGGTAGGCGTGCGTGGCGATCATGCACCGGAACCGCGCCCAGTGGACGATCTGGCAGACGACCTCCAGCATCAGCAGGCCAGCGATCGGCACGGCATGATCCCCCAGAAGAGTCGGCTCCAGCCAGCACGCCGCCGCCAGGGCCGACAGGTAGAAGACGAGGTCGGCGACCACATCGTACCGCCGCAGCCACGGCCGGGCGACGCCGAGCCGGCGAGCGACGACGCCGTCGAGCCAGTCGGACAGGAACGCCAGCCCGACGAGGACAGCGAACAGCCCGCGCGGCGGCTGACAGGGGATGAGCAGGAGCAGGCCCGGTCCGAGCAGGAGCCGGAACGTCGTCAGCGTGAACGGTGCCGCGAGACGGGCGACGGGAACAGTCGTGGTGGACATCGGGCCTCGGTCCTGAGCCTCGGAGCAGATGCCCAGCATTGTATGCGGGAGCGGCCGAACTCCCAGACGGAATCGCTTGCACTCGGTTTGGCCCCCCGGTATGTTCACAGCACCTGTCGCATTCTGTCGCTTTGGGAGGATGTCATGGTGAAGTGGATGGCCGCTCTGCTGGTCGCGACGGCTTGTGGCGTCGTGGGAAGCTACGCACTGCTGGCACAGCCAAAGGCCGAGCCGACGACGGCCGAGTTGATGAAGAAGAAACTGGAGTACGGGCAGAAGTTACTCTCGGCACTGACCCTGAATGAACTGGACACGGTGGCATCGGAGGCGGAACACCTGATCCAGGTCCGCAAGGAGGCAGCCTTCCGGGCCATCAAGACGCCCGAGTACGAAATGTTCGCCGACGATTTCGAGCATGCAGCCAGGGCGATGAAGAAGGCCGCCAAGGAGAAGAACATCGAGTCGGCCAAACTGCACTACCTCGGTATGACCATGGCCTGTTTCAACTGCCACGCCTACGTCCGCGACGTACGCAAGGGCGGCTAAACCTTCCCCTGCTGTTCCTCCTGCCTGGCCGACGAGAGCCGTTCCTCCGCCAGGCGGAGCAGCCCCTTGGCCGAGGGATGCGGTTGCTGACAGTGGGCCACGCCGTAGTCCAGACGCCAGGGCAACTCTCGGCCATCGACCGAGGCGGACTGCCGCAGGATGGCCGACAGGCGATCGCAGCACTCCCGGGCTCCGCCCTCGGCCGTCTGCGGCAGCAGCAGCATGAAGCCATGCGGTCCATACTGACCGATCACGTCGCAGAACCGCTTTCGCCCCGTCAGTTGCTCGGCGATCCAGGCGAAGGCCGCCGGCGCGGGTTCGGGACCGTTGAACTCGGCCAGTACCAGACTCAGGTTACCGCCGTGTCGTTCCACCCGGGCCACCTCCTCAGCCAGGCGTTCGAGCATGGTTCGCTGACTGTGCCAGCGGGGCGCGTGCTGCGGTGCCCCCGCGCCGAACAGACGCAACAGATGCTCCATCTGTCCCTGGCTCTCGGTGAACTGGCGTTCGGCCCGGATGCGTTCGCGAGCCAGGGCCGCCGTCACCCGGGCCTGTCCGACGCTGGCCTGCAACACCGCCGGATACCGCAGCGCCGCCAACCGTGGCACCCAGTGCGCCGGCGGTCTCGACCGCAGTTCCGACAGCACGAGGACTGCCGTCCCGTTCGCGAACAGCTCGTCCGGCAGCCCGTCGCCGACCTCCGGCAGCCAGCCATCGACGAGGACGACATCGTACGTCTCGCCCCACAGCTGACGTTCCGCCTCGATCACGGTATTGACCAGTGTCAGCGGCGTGGCATTCAGCGGAGCCAGCGATGTGCCAACCTTTCGGGCCACCGCCGGCCCGGCCAGAACGAGCAATCCGGATCGTACCTCAGTCTCGACTTGCATGATGACGCGCCCTCGTGGCGGTCTCTGCAAGCCCGGCAGAGCGACCGCCCCTTCCACCTTAACGAGGACGGCGGCCACGGTGCGAGCGGGGCGGAACTCTTTCCCGGCTTTTCTCATCGACCCGATGCGCAAGGTCAATGCATTCGTTGCAGTCGGCCCAATGCTCGAAATCGGCCACGAGGGGCGGACCAGCCCTCATCGAGAGTCGGACTCGGCCTTGCCGCCCGAACCGCGCTTCTCACGCTCGGCCGCCTCCTGGACGTAGCGCTTGAAGGCGTCCATGTTGTACGAGATGAACAGGAAAGCATGGTGCAGGGCGAGGTGATGCTCGTCCTCGCCGTCGTCGTCCTGGTAGTCCTTGCGCAGCTCGTTCAGGCGCGACAGGATCTGTTCCGGGGTCAGCATGGGGCTCCTCACGTTGGGGGGTGGTCAGCCACGTCGGGCGGCGCGACGTTTGAACAGTTCGTCCGCGATCGTGCCCAGCAGCAAAACCACGCCGATGATCGTGTACTGAAGACTGTCCGGTACGCCTTCCAGCCAGATGGTCATGTTGCGCAGAATCGGCAGAACGAATGTCCCCAGCAGAATGGCCAGGACGTTCCCCTCGCCGCCGCTCAGACTGCATCCGCCGAGAACCGCCCCGGTGATGGCGTACAACTCATAGAACGTGCCGCTGTTCGACGGTGCCACGCTCGGTTGCTGAAGTAACTCCAGGGCTCCGCCCAGGGCGGCGAGAACCGAGCAGATGACGTAGGCGAGGATCTTGTACCGATCGACCGGGACACCGGCGTACCGTGCGGCCTGCTCATTGCCGCCGATGGCGAACAGATATCGACCATGAACGCTGCCATGCAGAAAGACGCCGAGCAAGCCGGCGAGCAGGAGCAGCAGCAGCAGCACCGTCGGCACCGGGATGCCGAAGATCGGCACATCACCGACCGCCAGCCATTTGAGCCAGTCGAGTTGCATCGCCGTACTCGAGGCCGGGTCGAGCGTGTTCCGCAGGATGCCGAGTCCGACGGTCCTGTCGTCACTGAAGTAGCGAGCCAGACCGCGATAGGCGAACAGGCCGCACAGGGTCACCAGGAACGGCTGAAGACGGAGCATCGTCACAAGCAGACCATGCAGCAGGCCGATGCCGGCACCAATTCCCAGGACCAACCAGAGAGCGATGAACGGTGGGATGCCGGCCTCGCAGAACAGGCCGAAGAGAACCGCCGTCAGGCCGACGACCGAGCCGATTGACAGGTCGATGCCACCGGAGATGATCAGAACGCTGACACCGAGCGTCAGGATGCCGAAGTAGCCCTGAACGCGGGCGACCGGCTGAAGATTGGCCCCGGACAGCGCGTTCGGATTGGCCCAGTAGAGCAGACCGTACAACCCCAGCACCAGGAACAGGATGCCCAGCAAGCGTGCCATGCGTTACCTCCCGCCGCCGGTCGCCCGGTTCATGATCTCGGTCTCGTTCATCAGGTCCCGGCCGAGATTGCCGGTGAGCCGTCCCTCGTGCATGACCAGGACGCGATCGCTCAGGCCCAGGACCTCCTCCATGTCGCTGGAGATCATCAGGACGGCGACGCCGGTTCCGGCCAGCTGGTCGATCAGGGCGTAGATCTCGCCGCGAGCGCCAACGTCCACGCCACGCGTCGGCTCGTCGAGGATCAGGACGCGCGGCTTGCGGGCGAGCCACTTGGCCAGGACGACCTTCTGCTGATTGCCGCCGGAGAGCTGGCCGGCCGGCTGACGCAGACCCGCCGCCCGGATGCGCAGCTGCTCCCGAGCCTCCTCGCCCATGGCCCGCTCCGCTCCGAAGTCGAGCAGGCCGAAATGGGCCAGCAGGTCGAGATTGGGCAGAGCGATGTTGCCGCGAATGCTGTCGGCCAGGAGAAGACCGTGCTGGCGGCGATCCTCCGGCACCAGGAACAGGCCGGCAGCGATCGCCTGACGCGGCGTCCGCAGTGACACCGGCTGGCCATCGAGATAGACCTGGCCGGCCCGGATGC
>CAYYJM010000351.1:0-5623 GCA_964471755.1 uncultured Alcaligenaceae bacterium | reverse complement strand
AGCGGCAAAGAATTGCCGCAGTCCAAAAAAGTCAGAACAGACCCTCGAACCCGGGAAGGAGTCCGCATGCCGCTGTTCGGCGCACATCTGTCGATCGCCGGGGGCCAGCACAAGGCCCTGCTGCAAGCCGAGTCGCTCGGCTGCCAGACCGTGCAGCTCTTCACCAAGAACGCCAACCAGTGGCAGGGCAAACCCCTCGACGACGAGGAGGTCGCACGCTTCAAGAAGGAAGCCCGACGTCTCCGGCTCAAGTATCTCACCGCCCACGATTCCTACCTGATCAACCTCGCCTCGCCGGACCCGGCCCTGTACCAGAAATCGCTTGACGCCTTCGTCGAGGAGATGCAGCGTGCCGAGCGGCTCGGCCTGGCCTATCTCGTCATGCACCCCGGAGCGGCCGTGACCGACACGCCGGAAGCCGGACTGGCCCGCGTGGCCGCCGCCCTCGATTCGGCCCACGCGCGCTGTGCCGGCTTCCGGGTGCGCGTACTCCTGGAGACGACGGCGGGGCAGGGCACGACCCTCGGCCATCGCTTCGAGCAGCTGGCCGCCATTCTCCAGACAGTGCAGCAGCCGCGCCGCCTCGGTGTCTGCCTCGACACCTGCCACGTCTTCGCCGCCGGCTACGGCCTGGCGACACGCGCTGAGTATGACGCGACCTTCGCCGAGTTCGACCGCGTCGTCGGCCTGGATCGGCTCCGCCTGTTTCATGTCAACGACAGCGTCAAGGAACGCGGCAGCCGGGTCGATCGGCACGCCGGCCTGGGCCAGGGCAAGATCGGCCTGGACACCTTTCGCTGGCTCGTCACCGACGAGCGCTTTGCCGACCGTCCCATGATCCTGGAGACGCCGAAGGAGGACGGCGACGTGAAGGACATGGACAGCGTCAACCTGGCCCTCCTGCGCGGGTTCGTGACCGAGCCATGAGGGGCGGGCCGGTTCGAGAGAAAAAAGCGGGGCCGTCCGCGTTCTTCTTGCAGAGACGACCCGCTGGATCCCTCTCGAGGTAACGCCCCATGATCTCCCCCGCGCCGCACTCGCTCCTGCTCGGCTGGCAGACCCCGGAGAGCCAGTCCTACGGCTTCACCGGCCGGCACCCGCGCCCCACCCCGCACGAGGAGCCGGTCTGGTTCCAGGGCGAGGGCCATCTGCTGACCGTCGCACCGACTCGCTCCGGCAAGGGTCGAGGCGTCCTGATCCCGAACCTGCTGAACTACGCCGGCCCCGTGGTCGTCTTCGATCCCAAGGGCGAACTCTACCGCATCACCGCACGGCGACGGCGCGAGGTGGGCCAGCGCGTCGTCCGCATCGATCCGTGCCAGGTGATCGGACCAGATTCCGACACGCTCAACCCGTTCGACATCTTCAGCCTGGCCAACGCCGACCTGGAGACGGACGCCCAGACCCTGGCCGAGTGGCTCGCCCAGGGCAATCGCGGCACCAAGGAACCCTTCTGGGACAACCAGGCCTGCGCTCTGCACAGCGCCCTGATCACCCACGTCGCCTCGCGCCCGGTCGGCGAGGAGCGCAACCTCGATCAGGTCCGCCGTCTGCTCATGGGCGACGACGTCGTCTACAATCTGGCCGTGGTCCTCGACACGGTCGGCAAGACGATGAACCGCATGGCCTACGACGAGATCGCCGCCTTCCTGGCGACGACGGACATCACGCGTTCCGGCATCCTGTCCTCGGCCCAGGCGTACATCAAGACGTTCCTCAGTCCGCGCATGGCCGGCGTGCTGGCCAGCTCGTCGTTCGACCTCGCCGACGTGGTCAGCGGTGCGCCGCTGTCGATCTACCTGATCCTGCCGCCGGACAAGCTCAAGAGCCACAAGAGCCTGCTCAAGATGTGGGTCGGCACGCTCCTGAAGGCCCTGACGAGCCGGACGCGCCTGCCACGGCACCGCACGCTGCTGCTCCTGGACGAGTGCGCCCAGCTGGAGAATTTTCCTTACCTGGAGACGGTCATCACCCTCTGTGCCGGCTACGGGGCGCAGTGCTGGACGTTCTGGCAGGATCTGTCGCAGCTGAAGACGTGCTATCCGACGTCGTGGGAGACGATCCTGAACAACTGCGACGTGCTGCAGACGTTCGGCATCCGCAATCGGCACATGGCGACGCAGTGGGGCGACTTCCTGGAACACGGCCCGGAGTCGCTTCTGACCGTACCGCCGGAGCGTCAGGTGGTGCGCGTTCACGGCCGCAAGGAGATCGCCTGCCGCCGGGCCGACTACCTGGCCGACGCCCTGTTCCAGGGTCAGTACGACGACAACCCGATGTATGTGACGGCGGAGGTGCGCGGCCCCGCACGCCGGGCGGGTTGAGCGCATCGTCGTGGGGCGACCTCACCGGTCTTGTGGATGGCAAGGGGGCCGCCGGTAGTATCACAACGACAGCAGACCGGCAGCCAGGAGCGAGTTGAACTCGCCGGCCAGCAGCACGAACGGGTCGGTCTCCCCCGTCAACGGATCGACATCGCTGTCGAAGCTGTCGTCGTACCCCTGGTCCTTCTGGGTGAAGGCATGGCCCGCCGGCAGATCGACCTGCAGAACGTACTCACCGGGGAGGATGTCCGCCAGGGTGACGTGACCGGAAGCGTCCGTGAAGGCCGTGTAGGTCGGGCCGCCCGAGAGGGAGACGAGCGTCACCGCGATGCCGGCCAGTCCGCTCTCGCCGGGGTCGATCAGGCCATCGGCGTTGGCGTCGTCCCAGACGAACGCATCGACGCTGGCGAGAGCGTCAACGACCCAGTCGAAGGTGACCGAGCCCATCGCCATGCTGCCGTTCTGAGCCGTGACGGTGATGGTCGTCGTCCACAGGCCAGCCGCGCCGGAAGTGATGGTGCCGGTGATGAGGCCAGTGTACGGATCGATGCTCAAACCGGTCGGCAGGTTGTCGGCGCTGAAGTAATACGGCAGTGGGTCGCCGTGCGAGACGCTGGCGCTGACCTGGATCGGCGAGATCGCGTCGCCCTCGTAATAGCTCTGGTTGGCGACCGGGGCGACGAGGATGTCCACCTGAGAGATCACCCAGTGAACCTCCCCGGAGCCCATGGCCGTGCCGTTCTGGGCCGAGACGTCGATGCTGGTCGTGAAGGAACCGGTCCAGCCATAGTCGATGGTGCCGGTGATGAAGCCGGTGTGGGGATCGATACTCAGGCCGCTGGGCAGGTTGTCGGCGCTGTAGTAGAACTCGGGCGGCGGACCGTATGGGACGCTGGCGCTGACCTGCAGTGAGACGTCGTCCCCTTCGTAGTAGTACTGGTCGCTGATCGGCGCGACGATGATTTCCTGCGACACGATGGGGACGTTCAGGGAGAACTCGGACGTGCCGCTGTCGCTATGCTCGAGATCGGTCGCCGTCGCGGTCACGTACAGCCCGTAGGGGTTGGAGAGTTCGCCGCTGAAGTCGGCGTAGCCGAACCCGTCGGTGACCACCGTAATGGTGCCGATGTACTCCTCGCCCTCGCCGTAGCCGGACGGGTCGGGGTTGACGTTGCCGTAGAAGGCGATCTCGAAGTTGGTGTTCGGCGTGCTGTTGAGGGTGCCCGTGACGGTCAGCAAGCCGTTGTCCCAGGTCGCCGAGTTGAGGACGGGCATGCCGGCCAGGGTAACGCCTTCGGGACCGACGTCACGCCCCATCCCGCCGTTCATCTCGATCCGGTTGCGGCCCTTGTCGAGGTTCCGCGGGACAGGATCTCGCACGCCCGTCCGACCGTTGTGCCGGATGATGTTGTCGCTGTATTCGTTCTTATCCGCCAGGTTTCCGAATTCGATGCCGTGTCCAGCGTTGCCGAGGATGGCTCCTTTGTTGCCGTAACCGATCAGGTTGTACTGGATGGTGCCGTTGGAAGCCCACATGCTGATGCCCGAACCAGCGTTGGGGTCAGTTCCGTTGGCGGCGATGACGTTGCCTCGGCCGCGTTGCGCCCCGCCGATCCAGGTGAAGTTGGCTTGGACCGTGACGAAGACGCCGTAGGTGCCGTTGCCGAGGGCGCGGTCGCCGTCCTTGTCGGTGCCGATGAAGTTGCCCTGGACGAGGTTGTTCGCCCCGATCGTTTGGATGAGAACGCCTTCCTTGCTGTTGCCGGAGATGACGTTGGTCGGGGTTTTGATCCGGTCGTTCTCGACCGGAGCAAGGCCACCGATGACATTGTCGTGCGAGGTGCCCTTGAGCCAGACGCCGATCTTCTGCTTGTTGGTCGCGGCAGTGACACCGTCGGCGGCCATGCCGATGTAGTTGCCGTTGAGGTCGTTGTTGTAGGCGTCCGCGATGAGGACACCAGCCTCGTTGTTGCCGGAGATGGTGTTGATCAGGCCGGTCCCCTGACCGCCGATGTGGTTGTGGTGTGCCCCGGCCTCGATCAGCACGCCAGCGTTTTCATTTCGGAGATCCCCACCTTCGTGGTTGCCGAGCCGACTGCCGAGGATCGAGTTGTTGGTCGCGTTGGCACCGGTAATGCGGATACCGTTGAGGTTCTGGTAGAGGTTAACCTTGTTGATCTCCATGTTGGCGACGTTGTTGAGCACGATGCCGTCACCACTAGCCCGGCCCTGGACGGAAGCCCTGAATTTGAAGATAGTCAGTCCGATCACCTTGCTGCCGTTCGCCCCGGCGGTGAAGGTCAGCGCCGAAACGCCGTCCTGCACACCGTCCGCGCCGCCAATCTCCCGGGTGAGGGTGATGAGTTGGTTGGGACGGCCGAACGGCGGGGTGGCATCGATGATGATCGGAGTGTCGATCGTCAGGCCTGACTTCTTGAGGGAGATCGTCTGCGGGGTGTTGGCGATGGTGAAAGTGATGGTGTCGGGACCGGCCCTTCTGGCAGCCTCGTCGATCGCCCAGCGGAATGTGCCTTGCACCGGCGTCAGATCGGGGTTCCGGTCGTCCGAGGCGTCGGTGACGGCGATGGCAGCGCCGTCAGGCACGACACGATCTTCCAGGCGTTCGAGTTCGAGCAGGCGGTTGAACCGGCAAGCCGGCTTCTTGTCACCACGCCAGAAGAAATCCCACAGGCTCATGATGGTCTTGGAGTTCACCCAGTGTTAGAAAGGCCTGATTCGCATGAGTCTACGATTCTCGAAGAAACACGGCGATCTCGGTTGGTCCGACCATGAACGGGTGTGCGCGCAGTGGCTGAGCGGGCATACGCCGGAACTCTCTGCCAAACAGGCGAATCCTTTTCCCTTGCTTTCGAGCCCCTGACAACACTGGGTGAACTCCAAATGATGGTCCCCTTGACAAAGGGAAGACAGTTCATCTCTCTCACCGTCAGCGGTCCAGGCGGCGCAGGGCGGCGCGGGCCTCCTCGGTGGCGGTGGCTCCGGGTGCGCCTTCAGCCAGGGATTTGAGCAGGGCCAGTGCCGACGGCGTGGCGACGTACTCCAGCACCTCGATGCCACGCCCAACGCGCAGGCGGCCCGGGTCGGCCTTGTCGTCCAGCGCGTCAAGCAGTCGCCGCACTCGGTTGTGCGCCTCTCGGGACACGTCGGCCTTCACCGCTACCTCCAGCGCCGCTCGCGCCGCCGAGTTGAAATCCTTCAAGCGCTGTTCCGCCCGTTCGCGGGCTTCAAAATCGTCGTCGTCCAGTGCGCGAACCAGCCCGGCGATGCTGCGCTCGTCC
>CAYYJM010000350.1:0-5625 GCA_964471755.1 uncultured Alcaligenaceae bacterium | reverse complement strand
GATGACCAGCGAGCAACTCGATGTTCTCGCCGAGGTCATCCTCAAGGCTGACAGCCTGCGCGACCTCGGCCTCGAAGACTGAACCGCCCGACACTTGACGCGCCTACTAAGATTCGATGCCATGATTTCGTGGCGGATCACGAACCATCCGCCCGACTGCGTCGTAGTTACTTTCAGGGGAAGGCCGTGAATCGACCCGAGCCGCAAGCGCCGGACTGCACCGACGAGGCCCTGCTCGACGCTCTACGCGACGGCCGGCACGACGCCCTCGCTATGCTCGTACGCCGCTACGAACGCGAACTCTTCGGCTACCTGCGCCGCTATCTCAACGACGAAACCCTCGCCGAGGACGTGTTTCAGAACACCTTTCTCCAGGTGTTCCTCAAACGCCGGCAGTACGAGCCGGGAAGGCCGGTCAAGCCCTGGCTCTACGCCATCGCCACGAACCAGGCCATTGACGCCCTGCGGCGAAAGAACCGGCACCCAACCCTGAGCCTCGAACAGGTCGGCGAGGGCGATCCGGACGCTGGCGAGATCCCCGGCTGGCTGGGCAGCCTGGAGGCGAACGAACCCGGCCCGCTCGAAATGCTCCTGGCTCAGGAACGCTGTGACCGGGTCAAGGCCAGCGTCGAACGACTGCCCGACCTGCTGAAGTCCGTCCTCCTCCTGGCCTACTACCAGGGGCTGAAATACCGGGAGATCGCCGAGATTCTCGGCATCCCGGTTGGCACCGTGAAGTCGCGTCTCCACGCGGCAATCGCCCGGCTTCAAGAGATCTGGAACGAATCGCCCTCCCTGAACGAAGTGTGAATCCCATGGACGATCGCATCCTCGCCTATCTGCTGGGCCAACTCGACGCCGAGTCCGTCCGGACGTTCGAGGCGGACCTGACGACCAATCCCGACCTGTTCCAGCGGACTGCCCAGATCCGTCGGACCCTGGCTCCGCTGGACGACCTGGATTCCCCCGAGCCGCCACCGGGCCTCGCCGCCCGGACGCTGGCCTTCATCGCAGCGCAGACCGAGCAACCCCTGCCGCCGGCTCCGCCGCGACGGTTGCTCCGCCGTGATGCCCCGGATCGGCCGAGTGGCCGCTGGATCGAGTGGGTTCTTGCTGCGTCGATTGCCCTGGTGGTCGGCGGTCTGTGTCTGGCCTGGCTTGGTCGAGCCTGGAACCGCTCGGAAGTGCTTGCCTGCCAGCAGAACCTCGCCTCGCTCTGGCAGGCGCTGGCTCGATACGGCCAGAACCACCAGGGGGCCCTGCCCTCCGTGACCGACGCTCCGGGTGCCCTGGCCATGGCCGGCTCTTACGTGTCGCTGCTGCACCAGGCCGGCGTCGCGCCCGAGTCGCTGCAGGTCGGCTGTCCCGGCCGGGGAGATCGGAAGGTCGCTCCCCGCTACAACCTGCCGGAACTGGAGCAACTCTATCAGATGGAGCCGGAGCGCTTTCGTCGGGTGATGCGCGACCAGGCGGGCGACTACGCCTACACGCTCGGCTACCGCCAGGACGGCCAGCTCCGTGGTCCCCGGCTCGATTCCGGCGACGACACGCCGCTCCTGGCTGATGGCCCCTCGGTGAATGGGCCGGGCAACAGTTCCAACCACGGCAATCGGGGCCAGAACGTCCTCTTCGTCGGCGGCAACGTCCGCTGGCTACCGACGGCCGCCCTCGGTCCGCAGGAAGACGACATCTACCGCAACCGTCAACTCCGTGTTCGGGCCGGGCTCGATCCGACCGACTGCGTTCTCGGCGCGGGAGACGCGACGACCGGACCCTGAAACGGGACGGCACGCGAAGCTCTCGGGCCTCGCGTGCCGTGCCGATGTCGGATGAATTACGGGCCGACCACGCCGCTGACGCGATCCCAGGTCAGCGTGGACGGATGATCCAGCAGCCAGAATCGCTGCCACTCGCCTTCGATCTGTCGCAGATTCTCGGAATCGACGAGCAGCTCGTTCATGCGGGTGACGGGGTTGGACGAGTGACGGCTAATGAAACAGCCGGTCTGGCTCAGGACCGTCGCGGCCAGGACCAGCCAGCACAGCCAGCGTCGCATCGGTATTCCTCCCCGCGCACGGGCCCGGAAGATCCGGAGGCCCGCGCCGGGCCTCCTGCCTGGGGTCGGGTATCTCCGCTTGGTTACGGGTTGTATCGGCCGTGCGGAAGCCGCGACTTGAAACTGGCTTGCCGGGAGGGAGGGAAAGCGCGATGGGGCGGGCGAACGGGCGCGTAGATTGGCTCAGGCCCGGGTCGCTTTTTTCCGAGGCTTGCGCTTCGGCTTCTCGGCCTCTACCCGGGTGGGAGTTTCATCGACGGTAGCCGGGGCGACGCCGTTGCTCTCCGTGTCGCTGTTCTCCAGCGTATCGTCGTCCTCGAGTTCTGGAACGTCGATCAACTGGCGGACGCGTTCTTCCATTTCCTTGCCGGGTTTGAACGTGACTACGTTCTTGGGCGGCACATCGACCTTCTGCCCCGTGCGCGGGTTGCGGGCCTTGCGACGTTTCCGGCGTTTGACCTCGAACACCCCGAAGTTGCGCAGCTCGATCCGCTTCTCTTCCAGCAGAGTCTCCACGATCGCGTCAAAGGTCAGCTGCACGATCTCCTTGGTCTTCAGCTGTGTCAGGCCGATCTTGTCCGAGATTTGCTTGACGATCTCTTTCTTGGTCACGGGTCCCTCTCCCTGTGGTGTTGAGGCACACGAGTGTTTTTAACATTAAACGTGCCAAGAGGTAATGTCAAGCGAAAAGGCTCGCCTCTGGCACGCCGGAATCCCTCATCGGGAAGATTTCGTATGCCCCGTCCCCGGTTGTCCTTCCGGGTGACGTCATTCTGTCAGTCCGGTATCCGGCCCACCTGGCGCACCTGCTCGCACGGGATCAGGCAGGGCGGGACGCCGGTTTCGCCCGGCTCATCCAGCAGCAGGCCATCGAAGCCGACTTCTCGAAGACGGCCGGTTCGAGAGGAGCCCGCCCCCTCCACCATGACCCGCTGACCGAGCAGACCCAGGTGCCCCTTCCACTGGCTTTCCAGGGGGTCGAGTTCGCCCCGTTCCAGGGCCGACCAGCCCGAGTCCAGTTCGAGCAGCAGTCGGCGGGCCACTTCCACCGTACGGATGACCGCGCCCTGTTGTACCAGCGAGGTCGCCGTCGGCAACCCGGCCTGTGCGAAGAATTCGGCCGACTGGCCGACGTTGAGTCCGATGCCGACCACCGTCGCACGGCCCTGTTCGATCAGAATGCCGCACACCTTGGCCTGGCGAAGCAGCACGTCGTTGGGCCACTTGATGCGGGGAGCCCAGCCGGTCAAGTCCTGCACCACGGCGCAGACCGAGACGGCGGCCCAGGCCGTGAGCAGCACTGGCCGGCGCAGTTCCGCAGGTGGATGCAGGATGACCGAGAGCAGCACGCTCGACCCGGCCGGGGCGGACCAGGTTCGGCCATGCTGTCCTCGACCCGCGGTCTGCTCCTGGGCGAGCAGCGCCAGACCGTGCGTGCCGGGTTCGCTGGCCAGGCTCGCCGCCAGGGTATTCGTGCTGTCCACCTGGTCGAAAAGCAGGGTTCGCTGGCCGATGCATGCGGTCGGCAGCAACCACTCAGCCTGTGGTGACGGCGTCATGTCAGGTAGTCCAGGGCGATGTCCAGCGCGATCGCCGAGTGGGTCAGAGCCCCGACGCTGATGCGATCGACTCCCGTCTCGGCCAGGCCGCGCAGGGTCTGCAAGGTCACGCCGCCCGACGCTTCCAGCAGCACGCCGGGAGCGTGGGCGTTTCGCAGAGCGACCGCCTGACGCAGCAGATCCGGACCCATGTTATCGAGCAGCACGATGTCCGGCCCCGCGCCGAGAACCTCCTCCAGCTGGGCGAGGGAATCCACCTCGACCTCGATGGACACCGTGGAGCCGTACTCGGCCCGGGCTCGCCGGATGGCTTCCGCAGGCGGAAATCGCTGCGACCCGAGGGCGGCCAGGTGATTGTCCTTGATCAGAACGCCGTCGTACAGGCCCATTCGATGGTTGTGTCCGCCACCGCAGGCGACGGCGTATTTTTCGAGTCGTCGCCAGCCCGGCGTCGTCTTGCGGGTGTCGAGCAGTTTCACCGGCAGATCGGCGATCAACTGGACGTAGCGCCGGGTCTGGGTGGCGACGCCGCTGAGTCGTTGCAGGAAGTTCAGAGCCGTCCGCTCGGCCGTCAGGATGGAGCGCATCGGCCCCTGGACCTCGGCCACAATCGTCCGGCCCTCCACCCGGGTCCCGTCGCTGGCCAGTTCGGTGAAGCGGATCGCTGGATCGATTCGTTCACAGACGCGCCGCGCCGCCGGCAGGCCGGCGAGGACGCCGGGCGTGCGCACGACGAAGGCGGCCCGGCCCGGCAGATCGACGGGGATCAGGGCTCGACTGGTCAGATCGCCGACGCCATCGAGATCCTCGTCCAGAGCCAGGTCGATCAGATTATCCAGATTCGCCAGAATCTCAGGCGTCATGAGAGGGCCTCACTGAAAGAAGCGCACGGCATTTCGGAAGATCGCCAGACCGTCGCCTTCCTCGTCATCGCGTGGCGTGATCGGCCGTCGGGTCCATTGTGGATGCTGAATCGCCAGGGCGTGCCGCTCGGGGTGCGGCATCAGACCGAGGACGCGCCCGGTGGCATCGCAAAGACCGGCGACGTCGTCCTGCGATCCGTTGGGGTTGGCGCTCCGCCCGTTCTCCAGGGTGCCGCCCCGGCGCCCCTCGCTGTCCACATAGCGCAGCACGAGTTGCCCTGCCTGGGCGAGACCTTGCAATTGCCACTCGGTGCGGACGAGGAAGCGGCCCTCGCCGTGGGCCATGGGGAGGTGCAGTCGGTCCAGGCCCGTCAGGAAGGGGCAGTGATGGCCGGGAGTGACCTGCAAGTAAACCCAGCGATCCTCGTACCGGCCGCTGGTGTTCCGGGTCAGGGTGGCGACGGGGCCATCCTCATCGGGCGGCACGAGCAGGCCGGCCTTGAGCAGAACCTGAAAGCCATTGCAGATGCCGAGGATGAGCCGTTCACGGACGCGGAACTGACGCAGGGTGTCGGCCAGGAAATGGGCCATCTGGGTGGCGAGGATTCGGCCAGCTCCGGCGTCGTCGCCGTAGCTGAAACCGCCCGGGATGGCCAGGATCTGGAACTGGTTGAGCAGCGCCGGTTGCTCACGCAGGCGGTTGATGTGGAGGCGCTCGACCTCGGCCCCGACTCGCTCGAAGGCGAATTGCGTTTCGTGGTCGCAGTTGGCACCGGGAGAACGAAGAACGAGAACACGTACCGTCGGCATGGTCTGTACCGTGGAAGCCGGGCCGAAGGGGAGAAACGCCAATCCACACCGGGTGGGCCGGCTGGATTGTGCTTGACGGCACGAAGAAGGCGGCCCAATAATCGTTATAGCGGCAGGAGGCCCGAATCGCCAGATTGGGCGGAAACCCAGGCCCTGTCGCAACCTCGGCATCTCACCCTTGGCCGGGGCTGGTGAGCCTTTCCCACTTTTTCGCGAAAGTCCCTTGACGAGTGTGTAGACCCTGCTATTATGAGGGTGTCGAATGCGAGTTCACTCGCGGCCGACAGATCTTTGACAACGCGGGATGGACCTCAAGCCACAGCGAGGGTGGATGCCG
>CAYYJM010000349.1:0-5631 GCA_964471755.1 uncultured Alcaligenaceae bacterium | reverse complement strand
TGATGTGCAGGTCAAGACACGCTTACTTCGCTCGGCCTGCGGCCTCGCTGCGTGCGCGGCTCTGACAGACTGCTGAAATATTCGCAGAGACCTGCACACGACGGGAGGCAACGATGAGCAAGCTGGCGGGAACGGTGGCGGTGGTGACGGGCGGCGGCAGCGGTATCGGCCTGGAGACGGCCCGACTCCTCCTTGCCGAGGGGGCGAAGGTCTGCATCGCCGGCCGTAACGCCGACAAGCTGAGCAAGGCCAGCGCCCATCTCCAGGGCGGTGCCAGCCTCATGACACACGTCGCCGATGTGTCTGTCGCTAGCCAGGCCGACGGCCTCGTCGCCGCGGTCGAGAAGCAGTTCGGCCGGGTGCAGCTCCTCGTCGCCAACGCCGGCGTCAACATCAAGGAGCGAACCTTCCGCGAGCTGACACCCGAACGCTGGGACTACCTCATGGCCGGCAACGTCAATGGTGCGTTCCAGTGCATGCGGGCCGTCGTGCCGGCCATGCTCACGGCGAAGGACGGCCTCATCATCCTCATCAACTCGACCTCCGGCAAGCGGGCCAATCCGCTCGGCGGAGCCGGCTACGACGCGGCCAAGTTCGCCCTGAGCGGCCTCGCGACCGCACTGGCCGCCGAGGAACGCACCAACGGTCTGCGCGTCTGCTCCATCTATCCGGGCGAGGTCGATACGCCGATCCTGGAGCAGCGACCGACGCCAGTCAGCGACGACCACCGCCTGGCGATCCTTCAGCCAGAAGATGTCGCCCGCGCCGTGCTGTTCATCGCGACGCTGCCGAAGCGGGCGACCGTTCCGGAGCTGGTCATCACGCCGACGATCCAGCTCTTCGTGTGATGCGCCTCACCAGCCGACCTTGACGCCGCCACCGGGGAAACCGACGCGGACGCCACCACCGAAGGGGCCCCAGCCGACGTTGACGCCGCCACCCGGGAAACCGACGTTGACGCCACCACCAAACGGGCCCACGCCCACGCCCACCTTGCCGGCGGCGACCGCCTCCAGTTCCATCTCGACCATCTCCGTCGGGCTCTTGCGATCGTTCACGGTCCTCGTCTCCCGTTCCAGTGTGTGGGGAAGCAATTCGCCTGCGCACAACGCCCAGGCGGTCCAGCTTGCCTATTCTACAGATTGTAACGAAGATGAGGTCTGTGACGGAAACATTTCCGCGATTTTGTCCGCGATCGTTTACCCAACCGTCGGGCCGACCTGGTCGCCGTTCGCCGTCGATCGGCGCGTCCGACGTTCGTAGAAGACCATCTCCCGGCCAAAGATCCTCGCGGCCAGGGCCAGGGCCAGGAGGGCGTAGACGGCCGTCAAGCCGACGACCAGACCACCGGTCGTCCAGGTGGCAGCCCCTTCGAGCAGATCGCGGGCCAACAGCACGATGTTGAGCAGCGGCACGAAGACGACCCAGCCCTCCAGCAGCAGACCCGGTAGCAGACTGAACAG
Organism: uncultured Alcaligenaceae bacterium; assembly: GCA_964471755.1. Classification (GTDB taxonomy): domain Bacteria; phylum Planctomycetota; class Planctomycetia; order Gemmatales; family Gemmataceae; genus CAYYJM01. The sequence goes on along the minus strand of CAYYJM010000349.1, from coordinate 4,168 downwards.
ACCTGGAGCGAGAGCCACGAGCATCAGCGGAATCAGGTACGCCTGCGCCTCCTTGAAGCTGTGGGCGAAGCTCGTCAGGGCCAGCAGGACCGCCGAGAAGAAGGCCGCGAACAGGACCAGCAGACCGAAGATGAGCAGCAGCGTCACGGCGATCTGCGGCAGACTGCGCAGGGCGAACGTCTCGCGGGCCAGGCCGGTCAGCATCAGCACCGCGACCATCGGAGCCAGGTTCACCAGGGCGGTCAGCAGCGCCACCGTCAGCACGGCGACGTACTTGGCGAAGAGCAGACGCAGCCGGGGAATCGGTGCGGCGGCCAGGATCTCCAGGGTGCCCCGCTCCCGTTCGCCGGCCGTCAGATCGATCGCCGGATAGACCGCTCCGGTGATCGTCATCAGGATGAGAACCAGCGGCACCAGGACGCTGAGCCAGGACGTCTGCCGACTCTGCTCCGGTGACACCGCCTTCGGGATGAGCGTCAGGGCGTCGGGACGGTCCGGCCCCCGATTGGCGGCCTCGATCAGACGACGGACATAGCGAAACGCCTCGCGGCTGGTCGGCGATCCCTCACGATAGAAGAGTTCCCACCCGGTCCCGGTCTGCCCCTCGCGAGCAGCGATCGGCCGGATGGCCAGATCGACACCGCCGAGCCGGATGACCGTGGCGGGAGCGCCGTCGTAGCCCAGGGTGTCCAGGCGAGCGAGCAGGTCCTGCTCGATCGGCAGGATCTCCAGGCGAGCCTGCGGATTGGCGGCACGATCGACGAGTTGACCGGCCCGCAGCAGCCGTTCCTCACCTTGCCGCAGGTGGTCATAGAAGATCTGACCATCCTCCTGCGACGGAAAGGCCAGCCGGTAGTGCGGAGCCCGGAGCGCCTCGGCCCCGGACGCGAAGACCTGGGCGAAGGCCAGCCCCAGCAGCGGATAGAGCAACAGTGGCATGAGCAGCAGCGTGGCGATCGTCCGACGATCACGCAGGATCTCCAGGAGTTCCTTGCGGATCAGCCGGGCCATGCGGACGGTCTGGCTCATGACGGCGTCTCCTTCTCCGTGGCCGGAAGATGCAGTGCCGGCGGCGGATGCACCAGCTTGAGGAACATCTCGACCAGAGACGAACATCCCGTCGCGGCCCGCAGTTCGGCCAGGGTGCCCATCTGCACGATCCGACCGCGGTGCATGAGGCCGAAGCGATCGCAGAGACGCTCGGCCTCGTCAAGTTGATGCGTGGTCAGGAGAACGCACTTGCCGGTCGCTCGCAGATGGGTGACGAACTCGGCCACGACCCGGGCTCCGAGAACGTCGAGGCCGAGGGTCGGCTCGTCGAGCAGTAGCACGGGCGGATCGTGGATGAGGGCCCGGCCCAGCTGCACGCGCTGACGCTGGCCCGTACTCAGGGTGCCACAGCGGCGATGGAGAATCTCGCCCAGGCCGAGCAGATGGACGAGTCGTTCGAGCCGACTCCGGGCCAGGTCGTCCGGCACGGCGTAGATATCGGCGAAATAGAGGAGCATCTCGGCGACGCTAAGGTGCTGATACAGGCCGGCCGTCGCCGTGACCAGGCCGACGCGACGCTTGACCTCCTCGGGCCGCTCGGTGGCCCGGAAGCCGGCCACGGTCGCCTCGCCGTCACTGGGGTGCAGCAGACCGAGCAGCATGCGGAGCGTGGTCGTCTTGCCGGCCCCGTTGGGGCCGAGCAGGCCAAAGACCTCGCCGGGACTGACCTCGAAGCTGACGTGATCGACCGCGAGGACGGCTCCTCCGGGCGCGGCAAACACCCGCGACAGGTCGCGCACCTGGATCATTCGGCACCCCTGGTTGGTGGAACCACCAGGGGCACAGAATATGGACCCGGTCGCCGTTCGGCAGGAGAACGGCCGCGATTACTCGCCCAGGATGATGTGCAGCACGTACGGCGGCAGAGGCGGTGGCGTGGTCGGCGGCACGGCCGGTTTCGTGCTGACGACCGGCATCAAGGTCGGCGGCTGGGTCGGCGTCAAGGTCGGCGGCACCACCGGCACGGCGGGCACGGGGACGGCGACCGGCACGGGGAAGTTGACGGCGAGCGACTGGCCGGCCTCGATGTTGACGCGCTGCATCTGTTCGAGGTGCTGCTGACCGTCGAACCAGCGCGCGCGGATGGTGTAGGTGTAGGCCGCACCCGGCTCCAGCGGTGGCGTGATGAACTGGCGAACGCCGCCGATCTGGCCCATCTGTTGCTGCTCCAGCCAGACAACGGCGTCGGCCGGCACCTGGATCGTCAGCCGCGCCACGGTCGGCGTGCTGGGCGGCAGGCGAAGCATCATCCCGGCGAAGGGCCGAACCGGCTCGTTGCCGATCCAGTTGCGATGGTCGTAGAGCCAGGCCGGTCCCGGAGCCGGGCCGGGGAAGTTGGCCAGGTTGGAAAGGTTGCCGCCCCGACCGTAGTTGTAGTACTCGGTGTAGCGACCGCCGCCGAAGTAGCCCCGGCTCTGGTCGTCGAGGTTGTAACCGTAATTGCCCGGCGCGAAGTGATCGACCGGATAGGGGCGGTTCCGATAGAACTCCTTCATCCGGAGCAGAAAGCCCTCGTCGGCCCGGAGGGCGGTAACGAAGGCACCGAGGAGAGCGGCTGCCACGAGGCAGCGCAGGAACTGGCAGGTGTTCACGCGGCGCGACCTTGCGAGGGGTTCAGGGGTGGGGGAGATTCTCGGGGTGTCAGCGCGAGGGCACGCTGAGAACGTACCTCCGGACCTGGCGACGGGAAGGGCCTGCGGGCCGCTTTTCGCCCGGCTGATCGCGTTGAGCCCGCGCGCGGCTGCCAGAATCGCATCGAGTCACCCAGAGCGGAGAGAAGGAACCATGCGCAGAGTCGTCGTGGAAGGTAATCTCGCCGACGTGGATGGCGTCCGATCGGGCCAGATCCTGATCGAGGACGGCACCATCGTCGCGGTCGGCAATCTCGGCCTGACCGTTGATCACGGCTTCGACGATGGCTGTCTGATCTTCGCCGGCATGGGCGATGTTCACATTCACGCCCGCGAGGATCCGAGCGGCCACGAGATGCACAAGGAGACGTTCGCCACTGCCTCGGCAGCGGCCCTGCATGGTGGCGTCGTCCACGTCGCCGACATGCCGAACAACCCGGCCGCTCCGGTCGATGAGCCCTCCTACGCGGCCAAGGAGAAACGGCTGCTCGATCAGCACCTGCCCTGCACGTTCACGCTCTACGCCGGCGTCGGGCCGGGCACCCGGCCGCTGGAACGGGACGTGCCCTACAAGGTCTACATGGGACCGAGCGTCGGCCATCTTTTCTTCTCGAACCTGGAGCAGCTCGAGCAGACCCTGGCCGCCTATGTCGGAAAAGCGGTCAGCTTTCACTGTGAGGATCCGGTCCTGCTCGAGAAGCACCGAGGCGCGGCGACGCACGAGGCACGCCGACCGCCGGAGTGCGAGTTGAGCGCGACGCGCTTCGCCCTGGCGATGATCGAGCGCTTCGGCCTGACCGGCAAACTCTGCCACTATTCCGTGGGCGAAGGGCTGCCGCTGATCCGGGCGGCGAAGGCGAAGGGCCTGGCCGTGACGGCCGAGGTGACGCCGCATCACGTCTTCTTCGACACGGCGATGCTGACGCCGGAGAACGCTCCGTGGATGCAGATGAACCCGCCGCTGCGGAGTCCGGCCGATCGTGAGGCGATGCTCGAAGCGCTACGCGACGGCACGGCCGACTACCTGGCCACGGATCACGCTCCGCACACGATCGCGGAGAAGCAGAAGGGCGTCTCGGGCCAGCCGCACCTGGACACGTTCGGCGGCTTTGCGACGTGGCTGCTGGTCGAGGCGGGCTTCACACCGGAGCGCGTGGCGGCGATCTGTTCCGCGAATCCGGGCGACTTCGTTCGACCGTATCAGCGGGAGCGATTGGGCCGATTGTTACCGGGATACGTTGGCTCGCTGACGGTTCTCGATCTGCGTCGGCCGTGGACGGTGCGGCGTGAGGTGTTGCAGACGAAGTGCGGCTGGAGCCCGTTCGAGGGGACGACCTTTCCCGGCCGGGTGGCGGCGGTGTTCGTTCATGGTGAACGTCTGCTGCTCCCGTTCTCTGCTCGTTAGCCGGACGCGCCAGCGACGGTCGTCGCAATCCGTCGCTGGCGCGTCCGGCTAACGGGAAATGCTTGCGACGACCGTCGCTGGC
>CAYYJM010000348.1:0-5639 GCA_964471755.1 uncultured Alcaligenaceae bacterium | reverse complement strand
CGGTTCGACCGTCGAGCTGATCCTCGACGGCACCGACCTCGACGGCGACACCGGCCTCTACTTCAGCACGCCCGGCTTCAAAGTCGAACGCATCCCCGACCCGGCTCCCGATCCGAAGAAGAAGAACCAACCACTGCCGCCACCGCGTTACAAGGTGACCCTCCCGGCGAACGTCCCGGTCGGACATCACGACATTCGCCTCATCGGCAAATGGGGCATCAGCAATCCGCGTGCGTTCGTCGTCGGCCATCTGCCGGAGGTCGAGGAGAAGGAACCGAATAACGACGTGCCCCAGGCTCAGAAGCTCGACCTCGGCACGACCGTCAACGGCGTCATCCAGAGCAACACCGATGTCGATTACGTCTGCTTCGCCGGCAAGAAAGGCGACCAGGTCGTCATCCACTGCGCCGCCACGACGATTGACAGTCGGCTGTCAGCCTATCTGCAACTGTTCACCGCCGAGGGACGGGAGCTGGCCAGCAACCGATTCTACCGCGATGGCGACGCCCTCGTGGCGCGCTCCCTCCCGGCCGATGGCGATTACTGCATCCGGCTGAGCGCCTTCGCCTACCAGGGCGGCGGCGCGGAGAGCTTCTACCGCCTGACCTTGACCCGTGGTCCGTGGATCGACGCGGTCTATCCGCCGCTCGTCCCGGCCGGCAAGCCGACGCCGATCACGGTCTACGGCCACAATCTCCCCGGTGGCAAGGTCGTGCCAGGGCGAACGCTCCTCGAACAGGCCAGCCTGACCGTGACCGCACCCGCACCCGATCCGAATGCCCTGGCCGAGTTCCCCGGTCGGCTCCTGCCCCGCGCCGCCGGCCTGGATGGTTTCTTCCCCTACCAGATCGAGAACTCGAACCCGGCCCTGATCGCCTACGCCAGCGGCCCGATCGTCCTGGATAACGAGGCCAACGACACCCCCGAGACCGCCCAGGAACTGACCATCCCGTGCGATCTGTGCGGCCGGGTCGAGAAGCGGAACGATCGCGACTACTTCAGCTTCTCGGCCGTCAAGGACGAGGTGATCATCATCGAGGGGTTCGCCGATCGACTGCGTTCACCGGTCGATCTCTACTTCCTGCTGACGCGCGCCGAGGACGGCCGGATCGTCGGCGAATTCGACACGAATCCGGAGCTGCCCGGGCAGGCGAAGCAGTTCTACACCTATACCGACGACCCGCTCGGCCGGGTCGTCATTCCGGCCGACGGCAAGTACATCCTGCGTGTCGGAAGCCGGGACTGGCGCATCCGGGGTGGGCCGCGCGAGGTCTACTGGGTGTCGCTGCGTCGCGAACGGCCCGATTTCGACCTCGTCGCCGTCGGCAACCATGAGGCCGGCACCGGGTTGGCTCTGCGTCGAGGCTCCAGCAGCGACGTGCAGGTCGTCTGTCTTCGCCAGGACGGCTTCGCTGGCGAGATCACCCTGAGTGCCGAGGGCCTCCCGGCCGGCGTGACGTGTGAACCACAGATCCTCGGGCCGAAGGTCACCCAGGGCGTCCTCGTCCTGAGTGCCGACGGCGGAGCGAAGGACTGGACCGGCGCGATCACCCTCAAGGGGACGGCGACCATCGGCGGCAAGCCGGTCGTTCGTGCTGCCGTGGGGGGTTGCCTGGTCTACCCGGCCCAGGGGAACAATCCAGCACTGAGTCGGTTGACGCGTTCTCTCTGCCTCGCCGTCCGCGACGCCGGCCCGTTCCGGCTGACGACGGCCGTGAAGGAACTTGCCATCCCGGTCGGCGGCTCGGAGACGATCAAGGTCAAGGTCGAGAAGCAGATTGCCGCGTACAAGGACAACGTCGTCGTCAACCTGGCGGCCGGCCCGGTCCAGGCCAACGGCACGCCGATCAACATCGGCAACGTGAACATCGCTCCGGACAAGGAAGGGCAGCTGAAGCTGAACATCCCGTCGAACGCTCCCCCCGGACGGTACAGTCTCGTCTTCCGTGGCACGGGCAAGATGACCGTGACCGAGGCGGGGACGAACAAGAAGCGGAACACGCAGCCGGTGTCCGTGTCGCGGCCGATCGCGCTGACCCTCTTCGACACGGCCTGCGAGGTGCAGTTGCCGAAGGAGCCGATCGCGATTCAGGCGGGCTCGCAGGTGCCGGTCCGCCTCATGGTGAAGCGTCTGCACGGCTTCAAGGGACCGATCACGGTCGAACTGGTGCCGCCGCGTGGCGGCACCGGCCTGTCGGCGTCGTCGGTGACGATCGCCGCCAACGCAAACGAGGCGAAACTGACCCTGAAGGCCGAGAAGAATGCGAAGCCGACACGGGCGGTGGAACTGACCGTGCGAGCGACGGCGAAACTCGGCAACCTGGCACTGAAGACCGAGGAGAAGTTCTCGGTCGCCGTCGCCAAGGGGCCGGAGGCCGGGAAGAAGTGAGCCGGTCGCGAGCCTGTGACGAACGCCGCCTGACGGCTCAGGGTGTCCCCGTCAGGCGTCAGGCGTCAGGCACGGGGACGCAGTTCGTCTAGCCTCACACCTTGCACGCCGGGTATACCTTTCGGCATCGACGTGCGGGCGCGGCTTCGCTGCGAAGACTGCCGGCACGCCGACGGCTCAACGAGGACGGCGCATGGACGCGACGCGGCTGGTCCTGGTCCACGATTGGCTCACCGGCATGCGCGGCGGCGAGAAGTGCCTGGAGATTCTCTGCCAGCGCTATCCCGAGGCCCGGCTCTTGACCCTGCTCCACCGGCGCGGCTCCGTCTCCGCGCCGATCGAGCAACTCCAGCCCCGATCGAGCCTCCTGGGCTGGCTGCCCGGCGTGGCGAACTACTACCGCTTCCTGCTGCCCCTGATGCCGCTGGCGATGCGCACCCTGACGACCGGGCCTTGCGATCTGGTCGTCAGCATGAGCCACTGCGTCGCCAAGGCGATCGTCCCGCCGAAGAACGTGCCGCACGTCTGTTACTGCTTCAGCCCGATGCGCTACGCCTGGGATCTTCAGGAAGCCTACTTCGGTCAGGAAGTCGGCCTCAAGGGCTGGCTCCGCCGACTGGTCCTCGATCGGATACGCACCTGGGATCGTGCCACCGTCGATCGGGTCACGCACTTCGTCGCCATCAGCCGGTTCATCCAGGATCGGATCGCGCGCTGCTATGAACGGGACAGCGTGGTGATCTATCCGCCGGTCGATACCGACTTCTACACGCCTGCGCCGGTTCCGCGCGAAGACTTCTACCTGTGCGTCTCGGCGTGTGCCCCGTACAAGCGGCTCGACCTGGCGATCGCCGTCTGCAATCGCCTGCGCCGCCGGCTCGTCATCATCGGCAGCGGCCAGGATCTCGGCCGGCTCCGAAAGCTGGCCGGGCCGACAGTGACGCTGCTCGGCTGGCAGTCTGACGAGGTGATCCGCGATCATCTGCGGCGCTGCCTGGCCCTGCTCTTTCCGGGCGAGGAGGACTTCGGCATCGTCCCGGTGGAGGCTCAGGCGTGCGGCACGCCGGTCATCGCCTACGGCAAGGGGGGAGCCCTGGAGACGATCCTCGGCCTGGAGCAGTCCACGCCGACGGGCGTCTTCTTCCGCGATCAGAGCGAACCGGGCCTGCTCACCGGCATCGAGACGTTCGAGAGGCACCGTCATCTCTTCGATCCCGCTTGCATCCGTGCCCGGGCCCTGCGGTTCAGCAAGGAACGGTTCGAGACGGAGTTGCTCGCCTACCTGGATGCCGTCCGGGACCGTACTACCGGCACGATCCCGCGTCAGGCTGCGTGAGCCGAGCCGAAAAAGTTCGCGAGACTTCCCAAATTGTCTTGCAATCTCTGGTCCGATCGGTCTATTATTGGATCGAGCGGACCAGACCACGTCCAGGGACACCCGGCAATGACGGCCCCGCGCATCAACATCGGTCAGATTCGCCGCGAGCAGATCGTCGAGGCGGCCATCGCCATCATTCACGAGCATGGCATCGAGAACCTGTCGCTCTCGGAAATCGAGAAGAAGACCGGCATGAGCCGGGGCCAGCTGACGTACTACTTTCACACCAAGGAAGACATTCTGCTGGCCGTGTTCGATCACATGCTGAATGTGATGCGTGCCCGGGCCGTGGACCAGACCGATGGCCCCCTGTCGGTCTGCCACAAGGAACGCGGCTGGGAACGCCTGCGGGCCTTTCTGACGCTGTTCGTCCTGACGCCGCCGCCTGATCCGACGTTTCATTCACTGATGTACACCTTCCTGGCGCAGATCCTTCACCGGGATGATTACCGCGAGCGTCTGGCTGGTCTGTTCGAGGAGTGGCGTGGCTTCGTGGCCGCCGATGCGAGCGTCGAACTGGACCAGCGCCCGGAAATCGGCGTGTCGGCCCGCACCGTCGCCGCCCTGATCCAGGCCATCCTGCATGGCCTGGCCGTGCAGCGGAATGCCGACCCGGAATCCTTCCATCCGCCCGAGATGCTGCAACTGATCCTGAACCTTCTGGGTAGTTATCTGCGTCCAGAGAAGGTCGAGGAGCCGACGACAGCTGGCAAGTCCTCCGCGACCCGGCAGCGAATGAGCAAGCCGAAACCGGCGACGAAACGTCAGGCGCGGCGGAAGCCCGCCTCCTCTCCCGAGGTGGCCCCCTCATGAGTACACCGAAGAATCCGCTGGCCCTGCCAGGCACGGCCACACCCGAGCGCAACGGTTCTGCGCCGCCGAGCCTGGCCGACCGGGTCCGCTCGCTCCGGTTGCCCGACGAGCCGACCGGCGGTGGCGGCGGCACGCCCTGGCTGGCCTGGTCGCTGGTCCTGTTCCTGGCGATCGGAGCCGTCTACCTGGGCTATCGGCTGCACGTGGCCCAGCAACTGCTCGCGGAGGCGGCCACGGGCACGGCGACCACGGCCGCTCCCATCGGTGGTGGCGGCTCGACGACCGGCACCACCGGCGGCGGCAGTGCCAGTCCGGTCGGCGGTCGCGGCCTGGAAACCGGCGGCTATCTGATCCCGATCCAGCGCGTCCAGGTCAGTCCGCGCGTCGGCGGCCAGGTCGTCAAGATGTTCTACGAGGAAGGCGAACGGGTCGAGGCCGGCATGCCCCTGGCGATCATCGATCGCACCCGATTCTCGTTCACCTACCGCGAACGCTCCGCCCAGGCGGCCGCACTCAAGGCCGAGTGGGAACGTCTGTCGGCGGCCCTGAAGCTGGAAGAGAAGGTCCGATCGGCCAGCGTCACCGAGGCCGAATCGAATCTGCGCAACATGCAGACCAAGCTGGAGATCACCCGCCGAGCCGGAGCTGTCCTGTCGGAGGAAGAGCGGATCAACGCCGGCTTCCAGGTCCAGATGGCCGCCGCCAAGGTGGACAACCTGCGCAACCTGCTTCAGGTCACGCGCGACACGGCGGCCAGCGAGGTGGAGCGAGCCTACCAGAACTATCAGCAGGCCATGATCGCCGGTCGGGCCGCCGAAGACGACCTGGACAATACCGTGGTGCCGGCCCCGTCCAGCGGCATCATCCTCAAGAAATACGCCGAGGACGGTAACATGGTCCGGCCAGAGGCGTTCTCCAATGGCCTGTCCGCCAGCCTCTACGACCTGGCCGACCTGACCCAGATGGAAGTCGATGTGGACGTGTCCGAACGCGATCTCGACGCCGTATACGTTGGTCAGAAGTGCGAGGTCCGCATGGAAGCGTTCCCCGAACGAGTGT
>CAYYJM010000347.1:0-5659 GCA_964471755.1 uncultured Alcaligenaceae bacterium | reverse complement strand
CTCTTCAAGGCTTGTAGGGTGGGCCGAGCGCTAGCGAGAGCCCACCGATCGCCGCGTGGTGGGCTCTCGCTAGCGCTCGGCCCACCCTACATTTCAGCCCCGAAGGGGCGGCAGTCAATAGCCCAGGGCGTGAGCCCTGGGAAGGATCGGTGGGCTCTCGCTAGCGCTCGGCCCACCCTACAAGAGCTAAAAGAACGCGACAAGGAGTAAGGCATCATGCGTCGCTGGATCTGCGTTGTGCTGCTCATGGCCGTCGGGGCATCCACCGGCTGGGCGGGCGTTTACTGTTCGCAGGAAACGCTCGCCGAGTTGCCCGCGCAATGGCGTGGCTTCCTGCTCGATCAGCGTCTCCTGCGTCAGGCCGCGATTCCACCCCAGGCTGGGAAGGCGACCAATCCGGTTCGCCTGCGCTACCAGCGCGAGGTGGAAACACTCCGCAAGGCCATCGGTGACAGCAAGCCGTCAGCGGATCAGGCTGCCGACCTGGGGGCGCTCCACCTTCGCCTGGGCGAGACGAACAAGGCCCTGGAGGTTCTCTCCCCGGCCCAGCGTGAGCATCCCGAGCATTTCCGCCTGACCGCCAACCTGGCCACGGCCCTGCAACTGGCCGGCGAACTGACCCGGTCGCGCGAGATCCAGCGCGACGCCGCCCGCCTTGCTCCGCCGAAGTACCGCGGAGCCGAGGAACTGCACCTGCGTCTGCTCGATCTGCGTCTCCGCGAGCAGGCCCGCGGCCAGAAGAACGTCACCAGCCTCGACGACCTCTTCGGCATCAAGTACCAGGCCGCCGACGGGTCGTACCAGCCGGGCGATCTCGACCCGGTCGAGCGCAAGAAGCTGCCCGCCGACGCCGCGACCCGGCTGCAGCTGCTGGCCCTGGCCCTGCCCTTCGACACGCGTCTGCTCTGGCAACTCGGCGAACTGGCCGCCGTTCACAGTGACATCGTCGTGGCAGCGTCGATCCTCGACGGCTGCGTGACCGAGTTCAACTGGCCCGATCCGCTTTTGCGCGATCATCGCCGGCGGATGCGTGCCGTGGCCGATGAACGCCTGAAGGCTGGCCAGGGTCGCGTCGAACATCAGGGCCACCACAAGCTCGAGACGCGCTCCTCGCGACCACTGCTGACCCAGATCGATCTGGTGCCGCCGCCACCGATCGATCCGAAGGGCAACAACCCGCTGTCCTGGTTCACCGTCACCCAGACGATCATCGATCCGCACCTGAAGCCGACGTTTCCGCAGCGTCTCAAGGACCTGGACGGTCTCGAAGTGACGCTGACAGGCTACATGCAGCCGCTGGGCGACGATTTTGAATGCGCCGCGTTCCTGCTGATCGAGTTCCCCGTCGGCTGCTGGTTCTGCGAGACGCCCGGTCTGAATGGCCTGATGATGATCGAGATGCCGCAGGGCCAACTCCAGACTTTCACGCGCGAACCGATCACCGTCACGGGCCGACTGAAGTTGAACCGAACCGATCGCGAGAATTTTCTTTTTCAGATCGGCCCCGCCCGAATCAAGGCCGGCGAGTGACCATCCCTCGTCAGTCGTGTGGATGCGGATGCGGGTGTGGATGTGAATGCCCGTGATCGTCGCCGCCTTCCTGGGCCGTGGCGATGACCAGTTCGCCCAGGCGGATGCCCTTCAGGCCGCGCAGCCGGGCGGCGATCTCGCGCAGAATCTTCGGCCGACCACGCAGGAAGATCACCTCCATGCACAGATCGTGGTCGAGGTGAACGTGCGTCGTGGCCACCACGACGCCGGTGTGTTCGTGCTGGATGGCCAGCATCTGCTCGACCAGCATCGTCCGATGGTGGTCGTAGACCACCGTCAGCGTCGCGGCGGCGTTCTCCACGTCGGCGGCCCATGCTTCCTGGGTCAGTTTCTCGCGCAGCAGTTGCCGCACCGCCTCGCTCCGCGTTGCGTAGCGGTTCTCCTCGCAGTAGTGATCGAAGCCCTCGAGCAAGTCCGCTTCCAGCGAGACGCTGAACCGCACCAGTTCCGACATGGTGTCACCTCCCGACGACGGCCGGATGGGTTGGCCGTCTCCGAACACTCTACCTCGGAGAGGGCGACCTGAACATCGGATTCCCCTTGCTTCGGGTGTGGCAAAACTTCCGGGAGTGGCCGGCCCGGCATAAATGCCAGGCCTGGGAAGGTACGCCCGGTGAACCGGGCTATTCCGGAGAGCCTGGTTTACCAGGCTTCGTCTGGGAGCCCCGGCATTTATGCCGGGGCGAACTTCCCCCTCCCGGAAGTTTTGCCACACCCCCTTGCTTCTCGACGAACGGGCGGCAAGATCATCAACGATCCATCCTTTGTTGAGTGCGACTGGAGCGCGTCCCATGAGCCTGTCGTCCGAGATGGAAGCGAGCTTTCAGGCGGCGCTGGTGGAAGCCCCGCACGAGGAAGCAACCTGGGCGGCGTTCACCGACTGGCTGCTCGATCACAACGATCCGCGCGGCGAGGCTCTGCGTCTGTATCGATCGACGTGCGGCATCGTCGATGAAGTGCAGGACCAGGCCGCCTACGAACAGCTCTGGTCGCTGCTGGCGTCCGGGGTTCGGCTGCCGCTGCCGCGCTGGACGAGTCCGCTGGCGGGTGAACTGGCCTGGGTTCCACCGGGCGAGTTCTGGATGGGCGGCGGCAACGGCAAGTGCGGTGACCGTCTCGTGAAGATCGAGTGGCCGTTCTACCTGGGCATCTACCCGGTGACGCAACGGCAATGGCTGACGCTGATGGGCCGCAACCCGAGCCGTTTCAGGAAGAGCGGCGCGGACCTGGACATCTACCCGGTCGAGCAGGTTTCCTGGAACGACGTGCTGGAGTTTCTGCGTCGGCTGAACGCGGAAGAAAAATCGGGAGGTGGCTGGACCTACCATTTGCCGACGGAGGCGGAGTGGGAATATTCTTGTCGAAGTCCGGTGCCATCTCCGACAACTTCGGCGACCTGCAAGACGCACTGCGGGTTCTCGTTCTACCTCGATAATCCGACGAACGATCTGTCAGCCGAACAAGCGAATTTCAACGGCAACTATCCCGTGGGCAACGCCTCGAAGGGTGCCTACCTCAAGCAGACTTCAAAGGTGGGTTCGTATCGTCCGAACGGCCTGGGACTCTACGACCTTCACGGCAACGTCTGGGAGTGGACCGACACGGCCGAGGGCTCGGGCTGGGTGATCCGAGGCGGCAGCTGGTTCAACCACGGCTCCGACTGCAAGGCGGTGTCTCGGTACGGGTTCTCGCCAGGGAACCGGAACACCTACCTGGGTTTTCGTCTCGCCCGAGTTTCGGCGGAGGCCTGAGAAAGTTCAAGGCCTCCGCCGGTTACAATCCCTCTCAACCGGCCCGCATGACCGCTCGCTTCCTCCGGTCCGGCGGTTATACTGCCGGAAACGATCCATCCATCACGAGGTGCATTCCATGCGTGCGCTGCTGGTCCTCACGCTCGCCCTGCTCGCGGTGCCGGCCCGGGCCGAAGGCCCCGACTACGCCGACGCGATGACGAAGGTCGCCGCCAGGGGCAAGGGCCGGCCCGGCGTCGTCCTGCACGTCGGCGACTCCATCACCTACGCCAACCCGTATGGCCAGTGGGCTCGCGGCGGACAGGGCCAGACGGCCGAGGATAAAGCCGTCCTCACCTGGATGCACAGCAACAAGAACGACGACACCGACGGCTGGTATCTGGCCCAGTTCGACCACCCCGACGGCGGCCGGTCGTACACCGCCGCCGGCGGTCTGCGTGCCGACCAGCTCCTGGCCGGCGGCCACAACAAGCTGCCGGCCCTGGCGAAACTTCTCGACACCTACCGACCGCAGATCGTCGTGCTGATGATCGGCACCAACGACGTTTCGGCCGGCCGCAAGGTCGAGGCGTACCGCGCCGACGTGGCGAAGGCTCTCGACCGGATGCTCGAGCGCGGCATCGTGCCGGTGCTGACGACCATCCCGCCGCACGTCGCCCGGCCGGACCTGGCCAAGGCGTACAACGCGGCGCTGCGCGAGCTGGCGAAGGCGAAGAGTGTGCCGCTACTCGACTACGAGGCGGCGATCCTGGAGCGCCGGCCGACCGACTGGAACGGCACGCTGCTGGGCAAGAACGATGTCCACCCGACGGCGAGCCAGGGCGGGACGACGGCCTCGTCCGCTCCGACGGCGGCGAACCTGAAGAACAGCGGCTACCTCCTTCGCGGCTGGCTGACCGTCCGCAAGCTCGCCGAGGTCAAGAAGACGGTCTTCGACGCGAAGTAAGCGTGCCCGTGACGAGCGATCTCTCTGTCACGCACCTGGAGTGCTGCCCATGAGTCTGTCGTCCGAGATGGAAGCGAGCTTTCAGGCGGCGCTGGTGGAAGCCCCGCACGAGGAAGCGACCTGGGCGGCGTTCACCGACTGGCTGCTCGAACAGGGCGATCCGCGCGGCGAGGCGCTGCGTCTGTATCGAGCGACGTGCGGCATCGTCGATGAAGCCCAGGGCCAGGCCGACTACGACCGGCTCTGGTCGCTGCTGGCGTCGGGTGTTCGGCTGCCGCTGCCGCGCTGGACGAGTCCGCTGGCCGGTGAACTGACGTGGGTTCCACCGGGCGAGTTCTGGATGGGCGGCGGTGGCAAGCGCGGCAAGCGCGGCAAGCGCCTCGTGAAGATCGAGCGGCCGTTCTACCTGGGCATCTACCCGGTGACGCAGCGGCAGTGGCTGACGCTGATGGGCAGCAATCCGAGTCACTTCGGCAAGAGCGGTGCCGACCTGGACTTGTACCCGGTCGAGAACGTCTCCTGGGCGGACGTGCAGGAGTTTCTGAGACGGCTAAACGCGGAAGGAAATTCCGGTAGTGGCTGGTTGTACCGCTTGCCGACGTCTCCGGAGTGGGAATATTCTTGTCGAAGTCCGGTCCCTTCTCCGGCAACTTCAGCGACCTGCCAGACGCACTGCGGGTACTCGTTCTATTTCGATTCCCCGACGAACGATCTGTCAGCCGAACAAGCGAACTTCGACGGCAACTACCCCGCGGGCCGCGCCGCGAAGGGCACCTACCTGGAGCAGACATCGAAGGTTGGCTCGTATCGCCCGAACGGTCTGGGGCTGTACGACCTTCACGGGAACGTCTGGGAGTGGACCGACACGGTCGGGAGGGGCTCGGTCCGGGTGTTCCGAGGCGGCGGCTGGGGCGACTACGGCTCCTACTGCACGGCGGCGTCTCGGGTCAGGTTCGCGCCGGGGTACCGGGACTACAACCTGGGTTTCCGTCTCGCCCGAGTTTCGTCGGGGTCCTGAAAAAGCTCAAGTTCCGAGCAGGGATTCGCCGCTTGCGCACGACGATGGCCGGCGCAGCGAAGCCGCCGCCCATCGTCCTGCGCAAGCGGCGAATCCCTGCGGCGACGGCGGCGGCGCAATCCCACCTACCGACCCCGAGCGACTGGAGTGCTGCCCATGAGCCTATCATCCGAGATGGAAGCGAGCTTTCAGGCGGCGCTGGTGGAAGCTCCGCACGACGAAGCAACCTGGGCGGCGTTCACCGACTGGCTGCTCGATCACAACGATCCGCGCGGCGAGGCTCTGCGTCTGTATCGATCGACGTGCGGCATCGTCGATGAAGTGCAGGGACAGGCCGCCTACGAACAGCTCTGGTCGCTGCTGGCGTCCGCTGTTCGGCTGCCGCTGCCGCGC
>CAYYJM010000346.1:0-5675 GCA_964471755.1 uncultured Alcaligenaceae bacterium | reverse complement strand
CTTCCTGTGTCAGGACGTGTGCCACGTTCTGCGCGACCATCACAAGCACGAGGAGTTCGCCGGCCCGCGGTTCTTCGTCTATCTCGCGTCGCTGGAGATGCACCCGCTGGACACGGCCGACCGTATTCCGGCGATCAAGCAGGAACATGGCGTCGGCCTGTGCAACATCACCAAGTGCTGCACGGTCGTCTGTCCGGAACACATCAAGATCACCGATAACGCGATCATCCCGCTCAAGGAGCGTGTCGTCGATGAGTATTACGATCCGCTGCTGTGGCTGATGCGCGTGGTGGGCCTGCGCTGAAGTCCGTCGAGAGCCGGAAGCGTCAGCGACGGTCTTTTGGCGAGCCGGCAGCGTCAGCGACCGGAGTTGACGCTTCGGATGCAGAATACGGAACTCCGGTCGCTGACGCTCCCGGCTCGCCGGACTCTGACGGAGGACTCCCATGCCGGACTTCAAGCCAATCTCGCGGGAAGCGATCCCTCTCTGCCTCGACAAGGCCGATCGCTACCGTCTACTGAACGAGCCAACCCAGGCCGAGAGTATCTGCCTGGACGTGCTGGCCATCGATGCGGACAACCAGCGGGCCCTGATCATCCTCCTGCTGACCCTGACCGACCAGTTCACCGCTGGCCCGGTCAGTCTGTTCACCCAGGCCGAGGCCATCGTTCCTCGCCTGCATGGCGAGTACGAACGCCTCTACTACGCCGGGATCATCTGGGAGCGTCGCGCGACGGCCCGGTTGACTCAGGGCGGCCTGGGCAGTGCCACGGCGGCTCACGCCTGGGTCAGTCGAGCGATGCAGTTCTACGAGCAGGCCGAAAAAATTCGACCGGCCGAAAACGACGACGCCATCCTGCGCTGGAACAGCTGTCTTCGCCTCTGCCTCCGGCATCACCTTCGGCCGGAAGAAGAGGAGGTTCACCCCTCCCCGGTCGGCGACGATTAGGCCCGTTCGACCACCTGACCCGGGACCGCCTCGACCTCGGCGGTCGGCTCGATCAACCAGCGGTGCAGGCCGAACAGCACCAGGGGGAAGATCAGATCGCCGGCCAGGGTGCCGCCGTAGAACGGCAGGGCCATCGCGTAGCAGGCCAGCAGTCCCGAAACGTCGAAGGTGTACTTCAGCAGCGAATACGGATAGTTCGGATCGCTGATCCAGGCCCAGGAAGCGCCGCCGAGTTCGCCCACCGGAACGCTCGCTCCGAGCCAGATGGCGAAGTTGGTGACCAGGAAGAATTGCAGGCTCCCCAGGAGCGACACGCCGACGATCGTCAGCGCGGTCGGTTTGCGGAGCAGGAAGTAGCCCAGAGCGACGTAGACGAGCAGGCTGGCGTAGACGGCCAGGTTGAACGGCGTCCACCCGGGCAGCCAGGCCCAGAGGATCGCGTCGGTGCCGGCCATGATTCCGAGAGGCAGGGTGAAGGCCAGCCAGGCCGGCAGGCGCGCTCCGCCGAAGAGAGAGACGCCGCCCATCGGCGTCAGGTTCCAGGCGTGCGGGACCAGGCGTGCGAGGCCGGCCACCACCGCCAGGATTGCGGCCCAGGCGCACTCTACGAAGGTGAACGTCTTGTGGTTCATCTCTGCCATCCTTCCCGGCGACATCCCCTGGTCGGTTCTTCCGGTATCTTAATTTCCCACCACCTCGACGGCAAGATTTAGCTGCCGGCTTGCCGGCGGTGCCTTTGGCCGCGAAGACCGCCGGCAAGCCGGCGGCTAAATGGGTCGGACCAAAATCCCGGGCCACACCTCCGTTGTCACTTCCGTGAGCTATGCTTGCGCCAACACCCGATCCGGAGGAGGGGGACCGATGTCGCGTGTCGTGCTTCGTCTATTGCTGGCTCCGGCTGATGGTCTGGTACTTCAGGTGCCGCGTGCCCTGGTCGTGTCGATCGTGGCCATGGCGATCGACGTGGGCCTGCTCTTCCTGCTCGTCTCCGTGTCGGTCCCGGCCATCCCGGCGGCGATCGTCAGTTACCTGACGGGCGGCGTCTTTCAGTACGTCCTCTGCTCGCTGTGGGTCTTTTCGACCGGTCCACGACGAGCTGCGGCCGGCTTCCTCGCCTTTACCGTGCTATCCCTGGGCGGTCTGGGCATCACTGCCGGCACGATCCAGTTGTTGCACGAGGGCTGGCGTCTGTCTCTGCCCGTCGCCAAGTTTGTCGCACTGGCCCTGGCCTTCAACTGGAATTTCTTCACCCGCAAGTTTCTTCTGTTCCGTTCGGAATCGCCGTCCGAGTCGCTGGCCCAGTAACCCGTCCTGGAGCTGTGTCGATGTCCTCGCTTGTTACTCCCCTGCCGGACGTTTCCGTGGGAGCGCCGACTTCGGAAAGCTACCTGTCGCGGATCCAGGCTTCCTTGCAGTTGCTGGCCGACCGGCCTGGCCTGCTCACCCTGCTGGCGCTGGCTCTTAACGCCGTGCTGCTGCCCTACCTCGGGATGGTCCACGACGCCCGACTGTACGCGCTGCAAACGCTCAACCACGTTCATGGCGGTGCGTTCAGCAACGACCTGTTCCTCCGTTATGGCTCGCAGGATCGGTTCACCTTCTTCACGACGCTGGCGGCTCCTCTGGCCGGCTGGGTTGGGCTCCCCACGGCCTTCTTTCTCATCTATCTCGCCTGCCGGGCTCTGTTCCTGTACGGCGTGACCCGCCTGCTGATCCGCCTGTTCGGCTCGGGTCCGCTGACGGCCCTGGCGGTCCTGGTCGTGGCCGTCGATCCCATCGCCTTTGGTGGTCATGCCGTCTTCAATGTGAACGAGGCCTTCACCACACCGCGTCTGCCCACCTGCGGCCTGGTCCTGATCGGTCTGTCGCTTCTGCTGGAGCGCCGCTGGCTGCTCGCGACTGCCTGTTTCGTCGCTGGTCTGCTGCTTCATCCGCTGATGGCACTGGCGGGCCTGGCGATGCTCGTCGGCTGGGCGATCCTCTGCTGGTGGCCCGAACGCGGCCAGGCCATCCTGCTCGGCCTTGCCGGCCTCGGCCTGCTCGGTGGACTCGGCATCCCGCCACTGTCCTACCGTCTCTTTGGCGCGATGGACGCCGAGTGGCTCGCGCAGGTTCGCCTGGCGAACGGGTATCACTTCCCGGATCTGTGGCGCGAAGTCGAACTGCGACGGATCGTCCTGGCGGCCGGTGCCGTTCTCCTGGCGGCATCGCTCTGGGCGCGGACCGAGTGGCAGCGGGCCAGCTTCCTGCGTCTCGCCGTCCTGGTCGGGGTGTGCGGTCTGCTGGTGACCACGATCGCCAGCCTGCTCGGTTACCAGCTGCTCTTTCAGGCTCAGCCCTACCGCATGCTCTGGGTGATGCACCTGCTCGCGATTCCCTGCTGCATCCATCTCGCGGCTTGGGCCTGGCAGAGCGGCAGCGAACGCTACCGGGTCCTGGCCGTGCTGGGCCTCGGGCTCGTGCTGTGCAACAGTGGCACGCTCCTGGAACTGGTCCTGCCTGCCTCCTTTCTGGTGCTGCTGCTCGTTGGCTTTCGCGGCCTCCTGCCTCGGCCACGTCGGCCGGACTGGTTCAGTGCCGCCTGTGCCTGGAGCCTGGCCCTGGGATTGATCGCCTGGGGCCTGTACCGGGTCGGCGTGATCGTGACGATGATCGATCAGCTGCGGAGCCGGCTCACCACGATGGAATGCCTGTATGTGGTGTGGCTGGTCCTGGGAACGACGGCGTGCCTCGCCATGATCATCGGTCTGCTGCTCCTGCTCACGAGGGTCTTGCACCGCGCGCCGGGATGGGTCGGAGCCGGGGCCCTCGCTCTGTTTCTGATGCTGCATGCGACCTGCTTCGCGGCGACCCAGACGACGTGGTTCCAGCAGTACCTGACGAAGCAGGGGCGACATCTGCCCTTTGTCGGCTCGGTCCTGGCGGCGCACCACACCGACAATCGGCCATTGACCATCTACTGGGGTGCCACTCGCGTGGACACGGTCTGGGTGCAGCTCGAAGCCTGCGTCTTTTTCGATCCCGAACAGATGGCCGGCCTGATCTTCAATCGACAGACCTCCGCGGAGGGCTTCCGTCGCGCCCGACTCGTCGGCGCGTTCGAGATGTGCCAGTATCGCGAGTTTCAGGACTCCATAACGTCGGCCTGGCGCGATTGTCTGGAGCAGATCCACGGCGTGAGCCTGGACGAGGCGAACCCCACGGCGGAGGATCTCTACCGGCTCGCCAATGAACCGGGCCTGGACTACGTTGTCGTCGATCGGGACATGGGCTGTCCCTTCCTGGCGAGCGACGGTACGGTGTTCATCTACGATTGTGCCCGGCTGCGGAGCCTGGCCAGCGCACGCTGAGTCGGGCGGACTTCTTCGCGCGGACTTCCCGGTGTGGTAAACTGACGATCGATCTCGTTCCGCGGGCCGGGCCCGCACCACCCTGACCTGTCCGGGAACCGAGGCATGGTCCGCCGCTTCGTTCTGCTCGATCGCGACGGAACCCTGAACGTCGAACGTCACTACCTGGCCGACCCGGCCGACCTCGAGTTGCTGCCGGGCGTGGTCCTGGCCCTGCACCTCTTTCGATCGTTCGACCTCGGTCTGGTCGTGCTGACGAATCAGTCCGGCCTCGCACGCGGATACTTCGATCAGGCGGCTCTCGATCGCGTTCATGCTCGCCTGCGTGAGATCCTCGCCGACGTTGGTCTCACGCTCGATGGCATCCACGTCTGCCCGCACGGTCCCGATGATGGCTGCGCCTGCCGCAAACCGGCCATTGGTCTGGCCCTCCGCGCCGCCATCGAACACGGCTTCGACCCTGCCCTGGCCTTCGTCGTCGGCGACAAGGCCGCAGACGTGCAGATGGGCCAGGCCCTTGGAGCCTCTGCCGTCCTCGTCCGCACCGGGTATGGCGAGGCGACCCATCACGCCGGACTCGTCACGCCGGATCACGTCGCCACTGATTTGCTCGATGCTGCCCACTGGATCACGGCTCGCCTGCATCCCCTCGATGGAGACTCTCCATGAGCGTTCTTCGCTGGCTGGTCCGGCTCGTCCTCGGTCGCCGACTTCCGCGCACGGAGGGCCGACTTCGTGTGGCGGGACTGCACGGCCCGGTGACGATCCACCGTGAACGACACGGCATCCCAATCATCGAGGCTGGTAGCGAACGGGACGCCTTCTTCGGTCTGGGCTTCTGTCAGGGGCAGGACCGCACCTTTCAGCTCGAATTGCTCCTGCGTGTCGGTCGCGGCACCCTGGCCGAACTGGTCGGCCCGGATGCGCTGCCGATCGATCGCCTCAGTCGTCGGGTTGGTTTTCATCGCGCCGCCCGGGCCAAGGTGGATGTCCTCGCTCCCGAGATGCGCGAGGTGGCCGAGGCCTACGCCGCTGGCATCCGGGCCGGTGCGACCGCCGGCCTGACGCGTCGACCGCACGAGTTCGTCTTTCTGGGAGGCCAGCCCACGCCCTGGACGCCGGCCGATTCGCTCGGCGTCGTCGAGTTGGTGTCGTTCTCGCTCTCGGCGAACTGGACCACGGAACTGGCGCGCCTGCGTCTGTGGCGAGAAGACGGCGAGGCGGCGCTGCGCGCGCTCGACCCGGCCTTTCCGGATCGGCCGCACGGTCCACCAGCGGACGCGACCGGTTCGGCTACCGAACCGGTGTTCCATCGACTCGCGGAGGAACTGACCCTGCTGCGACAGCTCGTCGGTGGTAGCGGTGCCTCGAACAA
>CAYYJM010000345.1:0-5677 GCA_964471755.1 uncultured Alcaligenaceae bacterium | reverse complement strand
GGGCCGACCCGAGACAATGCGGATCGGGCTGGTGGCGACCCCGTCGTTGCGCCCACCCTACGCTTTGGAGAGCCTTCGGTGGCGATCCGGACAGCCCTACGTCTCGCAACGACGGGGATGCACCTGATCAGGTTCTGGTGCTTGGCGCGGGCCGACTCGATGGCGTAAGCTGGATGAAAGACTGCCTGGCGGGGAAGCCGCGTGAGGGGGTGCCATGAACGCCGGCGAAATGTGGGACGTTCGCCTTCCCGATGGGCGAGGACTGCGGGCCGTCACGACCGAGACGATCTGCGAGTATCTGCGTGCCGGTCGGCTGCCACGGGAAGCCCTCGTGCGCCGGGCCGGCCACGACGACTGGACCACCCTCGACTGGGTTCCCGAATTCGCTGCCCTCCTCGCCGAGCGCCCGCCACCGGCCACACCCGCTGCGTCGAAGACGAGCCCCGGTCCTCGTACTCGCCAGGGGCCGCAGGACGATCCGACTGCCACCGTCACGTCACGTCTGGAGACGACCCATCTCGGCGCTCTCGGCGTCCCTGTGATTCTGCGTGAAGTGGTGACCGCGCTCGATCTGACGTTGCTGCCGAACAAGTTACGCCTGCTGGCCGTCCTGGGCCTCCTGGCCGGGCTGCTGGTCACCCTCCCGGCCCTGGTGTGGGCCCCCCCCGACTGGTTTCTCTGGGTTCAACTCGGCGGTGCCTTCCTGCTGCTGGCCTTCGGCAGTATCGCTCTCAGTCAACTCGCCTACGCCGAGCTGGCACGCAACCGACGGGCTCGCTGGACGGACGCGCGAAAGGGAATCCTTGGCCGAACCCTGCGACTGGCGTTCGGCCTGCTCCTCGTTCCGGGCCTTGGCGCAACTCTCGTGATCGGCCTGTGCTGGCTGTCGCGCTGGCTGCTGAATCAGCATGAGACCGACGTGCCACCGGGTTTCGTGATCGGTGCGTGGACGGCCGCCAGCGCTGCCTTGGTACTCGCCATCCCGGTCCTCAGCCTTGGTCCGATGGCCCTGATGCTGGCACCGATCCTGGTCATCGAGGAGTGCGGCCTGTTTCAGGCGATTGGCCAGTGGATGGAACTGCTGCGTCACAACCTGGCCCGGGCGCTGCTCTACGATCTGCTCGCCACCGGCGTGATGCTCTTCTTCCTGGTGATTCCGTCGGCCGTGGTTTCGCTGCTCTCCTGGCTTCCCCTGGAGGAGCCACACCGGCCGTTGATCCTTGGCCTTCAGGGGATGCTCTGGGGAATGCTTGCCGCTCTGTTCCTGGCCTATCTCGTGGTCGTTCAGGTCTTCCTCTACCTGAACCTGCGTTTCGACGTCACACGATGAAATCGGCGAGCGGCACGGCGTTCGTCCGCCGCTCGCCGGGCTTCACTCAACCGACCAGTTCCTGCACGAGGTCACGCTCGTCGAGGATGTACACCGGTCGGCCACTGCCGTTGTTGAACGTCATCTCCGGGTTGATGCCCATGGCGTTGTAGATCGTCGAGAGCAGGTGCGGCACCTTGAGCGGCCGATCCTTGGGATACTCGCCGCGAGCGGAACTGCTGCCGATGACCTGGCCCATCTTCAGGCCGCCGCCGGCGACCATGGCCGACATGACCGGCGACCAGTGATCGCGGCCAGCGCTGCCGTTGACGCGCGGCGTCCGGCCGAACTCGCCCCAGACGACCGTGACGACGTCGTCCTGCATGCCGCGATCGTGCAGATCCTGGATCAGATGCGCCACGCCGCGATCGAGGTTCGGCAGCTGAGTCTTCAGCTGGGTGAAGTTGCCGGAGTGCGTGTCCCAGCCGCCGTAGGACAGGGTGACACAGCCGACGCCGGCCTCGACCAGACGGCGAGCCCGCAAGAACTGCTCGACGCCACGGTAGCGATCGCGCGTCCGCGGCTCCTCGTTGTTCAGATCGAGAGCCTTGCGCACGGTGCCCGAGGCGACCATGTCGAAGGCGCGACCGACGAACGCATCCATGCCCTTCATGGTGCCGGACGCGTCGATCTCGCGGTGGATGGTGTCGAAGCCGGCGAGCAGGGCCTTGCGATCGCCGGCACGGTCGAGATCGACGCCGCCGGGCAGACGCAGATTCTGCATGCCGGGACCCTCGGCCGTGAACGGCCGATGCGCGATGCCGAGCAGACCCGGCTCCGTCCCGGCGGACATGCCACGCAGACTGACGAACGGCGGGATGTCGTTGGCCTGATTGCTCCGCAGCTTGCTGATGATGCTGCCGAAGGAGGGATGATGCTGCGTCCGATTGACGTTCTCGCTGAAGCCAGTCATGACCAGCGAGTCGGAGTGTTCATCGACCGAGACGAGCGAGCGGACGATGGCCAGCTTGTCCATCATCGCCGCCTGCATCGGCATGTGTTCGCTGATGCGGATGCCGGGCACGTTGGTGTCGATCGGGTTGAACTCGCCCTTGTACTCCTTGGGGGCGTCCGGCTTGGGATCGTACATGTCCATGTGCGACGGACCGCCGGGCAGGTAGATCATGATGGCGGACTTCGGCCGACTGGTCGTACTCGCTCCGAGCGCGCGGAGGCGAAGCATCTCGGCCAGGGTCAGGCCCGCACCGAAGGCCCCGATCCGGAGGAAGTCACGGCGATCGACGCCATCGCAAAAGCGGTTCTTCTTGCCCCAGAAAGTCAGCATCTTCAGATCCCTCCACAGGATGGAACACGAGCGTGCGATTCTGGTGGAGCCGTCTCGTGTCATCAGGCAGGCAGCGGGTTCTCCGCCGGGTTGTAGGTAGTGCCGGCAGAATGCCGACACCGCGTGCAGAATCGACCTGACTATACCCGGACAGGGGGCGTCACCGCCAGCAGATTTTCTCCGCTGCCCGTCCTGATTCGGAGGGGCATCCCGACGTGTAAAGTGTGGCCGTTTACCAGCGGTAGGAATACATGGCGTACCACAGGTCCGGGCTCATGGCCTGATTGGCGTTGGCGGCCGTCCTCTGCAAGAAGCCGCCCGCGAACAGGTGCGAGTAGCCGAACAGCAGGTCGAGGTGGTGGCTCAGGTGGAAGTTCAGCACCAGGTCGATCTCGTCGCCGACGTTCGAGCCGGCCCGACCGGTCGGATCACGGCGCAGAGCAACGCCGTTCGCCGCGTAGAGGGCGTCGCGGCGAGCGGCGAGTTGGAAGTGATGATACTGGCCCCAGACTGTGATCCAGTTCGACGGGTAGAGGACCAGGTGAGCGTTGATGTCGTGGATGTTCTGCCGACCGACCAGATCGAGCCAGCCGAGATAGAAGTGACTGAACGGAAACAACTGGTTGAAGGTCGTGTACGAGCCGGAGTTCGGCGAGTTGTCGCCGCTGGCGTAGTCGTAGCAGAGCCAGGCGACTGGCTTCAGCGGCAGGTCCTTGAAGTCCCGACCGCCGCCGATGTGGGTCGCCCCGGCAATGATCGATGACGAGCCGCGTGCGCCGAGTTGCAGCATCAACTCGACATCGTAGAGAAAGCCATTCTCGTTGCCGACTGCGCGCGTGCCGAGCGTGTGGACGTTGTACGGTGCGTGAACGATCCCACGCTCCGTGATGTGGCTCGTGTTGTCCACGACCAGGTAGTAAGCATCCCGGAAGGTGCCCTTCTTCGGTCGATACGTCAGCCAGGCCCCGGCGAAGTTGACGTTGTTGTCCACCGAGTCGAACCGCTGGGCGTTCGGGATGACCGGCTGGACCCAGAACAGGTCGAAGTCCCACTTCTCGCCGACGCGGAAAGCACGCACGCCCTGGAACGTCCGCCGGGTGTTGGCCCAGTCGAGGGTGCTGATCAGACGCTGCGAACCCAGGAGCAGTTCCTGTCGGCCGACGCGGACGTGAACGCCCTTGTCGGCGACCTCGAAGAGCTTGACCTCGACGAAGGCGTTGAGAAGGTCGGCGTAGTCGCGATCGACCACGAGCGGGGGCTGATCCTGGTTGAACGTCTGGGCGGAGAGAAACTCGGTGTAGACGCGGACCAGGTCGCGATACCACAGGTCGCCGTAGACCCGGGCACGCCAGAGGTTGTAGTTGTTGTCGAGGCCCGTCAGACGCCTGTTGACCTCGCCCATGTGCCGTGTCCAGGTCTGTCCACCGGTGCTGAACAGGAAGTTGTCGCCAAGATGGACGCGCTTGAGGAAATCGAGAGGATCACGCTCGATCTCCGGCAAATTCGGATCTTCGAGATAGGCGAAACTGATGTCGAAGAACGGCGGCTGGATCAGGCCAAAAGACGGATAGGCGTATTTCGGCGGAGATTGCCGCTCGATCCCCAGGAACCAATCCTTCGCCGAGAACGCACCTGGCCTGGCGAGTCCGATGGGGTACGACCCGGTCGGCGGCAGCGGATGCACCACCGGGACTTTCTTCCAGAACGGATCGCCGTCGAACGGTTTCGCGGCGGGCTCGCTTTCGGGAGCGGCCGGCTCGGTCGGGCTGGACAGCTCCAGTGCCGCGCTGACGGCCGGAGGCAACTCGGGCGAGATCGGCCCGGTTGGCGTCGGGCAGGGAGGCACTTCGGTCGAGCCAGACAGTTCCAGTGCCGCGCTGGCCGCTGGGGGCAAGTTCGCTGGCACCGGTCGGGGAGAACCGGGAACCGTGGGCGCTGACGGGGCCTGGGCCGTGGCGATGCTTGCCCCTGTCACCCAGACCATCAGAGCTGGACCAATCCACCCGCGCATGGTCGGACTCCTTCTCCCGGCGAACGGCTCACCTGTGTGCTACTTTCCCTCGGGCTGGCTCGGTGCGGGCTTCTCCGGAGAGCAGGTCGGGTCCGGTTCCTCGACGACCCACAGGACGACGCGGAAGCCGAAGTCCGGTCGCGGCACGGCCCGAAACGTCTTGAGGGCCTGATGCCATTCCGGATCGAGCTGCGGGTTGGGATCGAAGTCGGCCACCGACGCCTTGTGGCAGAGATTCCATGGCTGCGCCGCCGCAATCTGGAACGTCTGTCGGAACTGATACTTTCCCGGCGTGACAACCGCATCGACCGGCACACTCCGCTTGTTCAGGAAGGTCTTCTGCCCGGCCACGACGCCCTGGGACGGGATGGCGAAATCCAGGAGGTTCTCTCCCGCGGCGCAGACGATGGCACTGGCCGATCCCTGTTCCGCGCTGCCGCTGCCGAGAGCGGTCTGTTCACTGGAGGCGAGCGTCCCGATCAGTCGGCCGGCCAGGCCGAGTCGGGGCGGCCGCTGACAGGGACGAGTCGGCACGATGCAGAAATCCTGCTCCAGCGTGAACGCCAGGGCGGCGGCTCCGGGCTTGAAGTTGCCGCCCGCCACGGCCGCGCCGCGCATGGTGATGACGACCACGTTCGGAGCCGTCTGTTTGACCTCGATGGATCCACCGCCGGTCTGGCTGTGTCGAGTCTTCTGCGGGACCGCCTGGGCCTCCCGCTGACCGAGGCGGATCTGGTACGGTGTGGTGGGCTTCGCCGGGGGAACCTCGGTCCCCTCGAGTTGCGCCGCGGCTCGTGGGACGCAGCCAAGCAGCGCGGCACCACAGGCCCAGCTCACGAACGACACCCAGACCCGATTGCGAGTGCGCGCCGTCATGTTCTCCTCGCGGATGGTAGGACGAGATCGCTCCGAAATACGGAATCGATCGGAGCATACTTACTGCTCCGGTGCGGTCTATCAGAGCCGCGCACGCAGCGAGGCCGCAGGCCGAGCGGAGTAAGCGCACCAGGGC
>CAYYJM010000344.1:350-5697 GCA_964471755.1 uncultured Alcaligenaceae bacterium | reverse complement strand
TGGAGGGCTTCGACGTGCAACGTTCACAGACGGTGATGGAATGGGAGCAGCGCGGCGAACAACGCGGCGAACTGCGGGCCCGCCGTTCAGGTTTGTTGGAGATTCTCCAGTCGAAGTTCGGGACAGCGCTGCCAGCCGACATCCGGCAGGCGATCGAGACACAACAGGATCTGCCGACCCTGGTCGTCTGGTTCCGGGCTTCGCTCGTTCCGGATCTCACCCTCGAAGATTTGCGCCAGCGAATCGGCCTCAACGGGCATCCCAGCCCATGACGGCTCGACCAACTATGCCTCGCTCGTCATCGGCAGTGGCGGCATCGGTACACCGACCACGTCGCTGATCGCCCGGCCCAGCTCGACCTCACGCACTCTCACCTGGCCATCGGCGCGGATCGTCGCGGCGCAGGCCAGCAGGAGGCGGCGGCGCTCGCCCAGCGCGGCTCCCGCCAGGCGATGCAGACGGGCATCGAGTTCCTCCAGCGACAGACTCTCCCGCAGCGGCGGTGACAGCGGCGCGACAGCGACGCCCAGATACTGGCGCATCCCGGCCGTGAACGCCTGGCGGGCCTGCGTTTCGCTGTCGCTCCCCTCCCACGCCAGGTAGGCCAGGACGGGCGTGGCGTCCGCCTCGACCACGCGCTGGCTGGGTCGTTCCGGCGTCCGCGGCCCCTTTCCGAAGCCGCGGTCCACATGCCGAGTCGGCCGTCGGCCTCGGTCAGCACGATGACCAGTTCGCGGAACGTCGCATACTGGGCGTCCGACATCAGCCGCAGCGTCGGGACGCACAGGTCGACGAGCGGCAACCGGAGCGCCTCGGGCAACTGCTTCAACGGTTCCTGGAACGCCAGGGTCAGTTCCGCCGTGCGCCGCTCGGCCTGATCCTGCAAGGCCGTCAGTTGGCGCTCACGAACCTCCGGGTTGCGATCGAGTAGCAGGCTGAAAACCACCGCCCGGGCCTGGAACGGCTCGGCGATCGCCTCACGAAGCCGGGCCGGCAATGACGCCAGGATCTGCCGGGCGTACGCGCTCGAATCAGACGGCACCGTCCCGGCCCGATCCACGGACTCGTCGGCGGCCAGGCCGAGGACGACCGGCACCGGGACGTTGCCCAGCGGCGTCTTCTCCGTGCCGGGTAGGGCCGGCAGTCCGAATCCGCGGGGCGGCTGGCGTTTCTCCTCCTCGCGCGGCTCGGGGACGACGCTGACATCGGGATACGTCCCGTCCCAGTCCGGCAGAATCCGGCGGATGCGATCCTCCAGCGACGGATGCGTCGCGAACAGGCCGGTGAACCGGGCGAAGGCTTCGGCGAAGAACAGATGAGCCGCCTCGGCCGCCTCGGGTGCCTGGATCTGGCCGTGTTTGGCGAACGCGCCGATCTTCTTCAGCGCTCCGCCGATGCCGTCGGGGTTGCGCGTGAACTGCACGGCGCTGGCGTCGGCGAGGTACTCGCGCTGCCGTGAGATCGCCGCCTGCATCAGATGGCCGAAGAACGCGCCGATCGCACCGATGATCAGCAGTCCCAAACCAAGGAGGAGGACCGCTCCCCGGCCGTCGTTCTTGCTGTTGCTCGATCGGCCGCGACTGGCCGATTCGAGCAGGACTCGCCCCACGACGAACAGGCCGATCAGGCCGGCGATCACGATGATCATCCGGAAGTTGATCCGCATGTCACCGTTGAGGATGTGGCTGAACTCGTGAGCGACGACCCCTTGCAGTTCGTCGCGGGTGAGGTAGTCCAGCGAGCCCCGCGAGACGGCGACGACGGCGTCGCCCGGAGTCAGGCCGGCGGCAAAGGCGTTGATGCTCGGCTCGTTGGGCAGAACGTAGACCGCCGGCATTGGCAGACCGGACGCCAGGGCCATCTCCTCGACGATGTTCAGCAGTCGGCGTTCGCGGGCATCGCGGGTGCTGGCCAGGATCGGTTGGCCGCCGACCATCAGGGCGACGGACTTGCCGCCGCCGGAGAGCTGGCTCGCCTTCCAGAGCGAACCCAGACCGATGACGCCCCAGACGCCGGCAAACGAGCCGAGCAGGACCGACGGATCGTGCTGATTGTGGTAGAAGGTCTTTTCCGAATGGCCGGTCAGCAGCACGGCCAGAGGATAGACCAGCAACGTCGTCGCCAGCACGGCCAGGATGAACAGGCAGATCAGCCAGAAGGTCCGCGTCCGAGCGGCCTGCTGGTGTTCAAAGAAGTTCGTCATCGCGGTGTCCGCCGATTCGGTTAGAAGGACACCTTCGGAGCCTCGCGCTGGGCCGCCGCCGTGATCACCTCGAGCATCTCGGCCGGGAAGAAGCCGAACGTGTTGGCGAAAAGATTGGTCGGGAACGACTGCCGACGAACGTTGTAGGCTGTCGCCGCATCGTTGTAGCTCTGCCGGGCGAAGCTGATCTTGTTCTCGGTGCTGGTCAGTTCCTCCTGGAGCGTCTGCATCGTCGTGTTGGCCTTCAGATCCGGGTAGGATTCGGTGATGGCCAGCAGGCGGCCGAGCGCTCCGTTGAGTTGGCCCTCGGCGGCGCTCAGATCGCGCATCGCCTGCGGATCGCCCGGCTTGGCGGCCGCCTTCTGGCCGGCACTGTACGCCGCGTTGCGAGCCTGGATGACCGCCTCGAGCGTCCCCTTCTCATGCGTCATGTAGCCCTTGACCGTCTCGACCAGGTTGGGGATCAGGTCGTAGCGACGGCGGAGCTGCACGTCGATCTGGGCGAAGGCGTTCTTGTACAGGTTCTGGAGCAGGATCAGGCCGTTGTAGACGTTGCCCAGGTAGAGGATGAGAATCAGAACGGCTGCGCCGATCCCGATCATCCACAGCGTGTTGGCGTTCAGGTCTGACATGACAGGGCCCCGTTGTGGGTCGTGGTTGCTAGCGGACAGGTCGAGGTGAGGATAGGACGAGAGCCGGGAGGTGGCCAGCCCGCCGATCGACAAGGACCGCCGACAGGCCGGCGGTCAGATGGCCCGCTCCCGAAGGCTCCCGCGCTCAGGTCGCTTCCTGACGAATCGGCACCTTGCCGGTCATCACCAGGACCCAGCGAGACACGGCCAGCAGAAGCAGCGTCACGACCAGGGCCACGACGACGATGGTCATGACCAGGCTCAGGGTGCCGGTCAATACCTGACCCGCCTGGATGCGAGCCGGGAACTGCACCAGAACCATCGTCTGAGCGGCCGTCATCGTCGTCGCCACGACGAAGAGCATCGGCAGGATCGTCAGCCAGGCCCATTTGCCCCGACCCGTGTTGACCAGCAAGGTCGTCACCAGAGCCAGGGCCAGGACGGCCAGCAGCTGGTTGGCGATGCCGAACATCGGCCAGATGGTCGCGATCGAGCCCGTCTGGATCAGCAGACCCCAGCCGGCCACGACCAGGGCCGTCGCGATCAGGCTCGCCGGCAGGTGGTCCGGCTTCTCCCACGCCGGCACGATCTTGCCCATCGCCTCCTGCAACAGGAAGCGAGCGATCCGCGTGCCCGTGTCGATCGTCGTCAGAATGAACAGGGCCTCGAACATGATCGCGAAGTGATACCAGTAACTGAACAGGCCCTCGACCACCTTCGGATCGACGACCCAGCGGGAAGCGTCGGAGAGAACGTCGGCCATGCCGACGGCGAGCGTGACGGCTCCGCCCGTCCGGCCGCGCAGGGCCTCGTTGCCGACGCGCTTCTCGATGGCGGCCAGGTCGGTTCGCGTGTTCTCGACCGGCAGATGAGCCACGTCCGGGCCGGTCGCCAGACTGAACTCCTTGTAGAGCTTGTCGAGATCCTTCTGAAGGGCCTGATTGCTCGTCTGCTGCTGAAGCGGGACGTTGATGTCGTAGTAGATCTTCGGATCGAGCGAGGCGGCGGCGACCAGAGCGACGATGCCGACGATGCCCTCCAGGAGCATCGCCCCATAGCCGATCGGGCGGATGTCGCTCTCCCGGTCGATCATCTTCGGCGTGGTGCCGGACGAGACGAGGGCGTGGAAGCCGGAAATCGCTCCGCACATGATGCAGATGAAGACGAACGGGAAGATCGCTCCCTGGAACGTCGGGCCGCCCTGCTCGAAGATCGGGTTGTACATCGGCTGATAGAGAACCGGATTGGCCAGCACGACGCCGACGATGAGCAGGATGATCGTGCCGATCTTGAGGAAGCTCGACAGATAGTCGCGCGGACAGAGCAGGAGCCAGACCGGCAGGACCGAGGCGACGAAGCCGTAGCCGACGAGGGCGAGAACGGTCTGATCCTTGGTCAGCGAGAAGTATCCCTCCCACGTCGAGCCGGGGATGTTCGCCCCGTAGATCGTCGCGGCGATGACCAGGGCGGCTCCGATCAGGGACGCTTCCAGGACACGGCCCTTGCGCAGGACGTACATCCACCAGCCGACGAACAGGGCGATCGGAATCGTGCAGGCGATGGTGAAGACGCCCCAGGAGCTGCCCTTGACGAGCTGGCTGCTGCCTTCGGGCAGGTTGACCACGCCGTCGATGAGCCGCATCGGCTGGTCGGCGGGCACCTTGATGAAGAATCCCTCCGGGCGATGGATGGGCTTCTCCTCCTTCGCGTATCGGATCGAGCAGCCTTCCGGAAAGGCGTAGACCGGTGCGGTCGGCCCGGAAAGGTTTTCGGCAATCGTGAGATCCGCGCCCGCGGGCATGGTGATGGTCGCCTGCTTGGTGAGGGCGACCTCCTCGCCGCCGAGGGCCTTGACGACGACGACACCGAGGCCGGCCAGGGCGATGATGACGATGAACAGGATCGCCGCCGAGACGACGAGGTAGGCCCGGGAGCCCAGTTCCGTCCGGGCGATCTCGGCCAGGGACTTGCCGCCCCGGCGAACTGACGCGGCCAGGACGAGCATGTCCTGTACCGCTCCGGCCAGACAGACGCCGATTACCAGCCAGACCAGCGGCACCATGTAGCCGTACTGGAGGGCGAGAACCGGCCCGATGAGCGGCCCGGCTCCCGAGATGGCGGCGAAGTGATGGCCGAAGAGAACCCAGCGGTTGGTCGGGTGGTAGTTCTGGCCGTCGTTGAGCGTGTGGGCCGGCGTCGGCCGGGAATTGTCCAGGGCCCAGACTCGCGAGGCGAGAAAGGCACTGTAGTAGCGGTAGAAGATGGCCAGGATGCACAGAGCGCCGAGCAGCAGCGGCATCGCGTGCAGAGCCATTCGGCCGTTGACACTTTCCCAGAAGATCCCGGCCCACAACGGCGCGTGCATCGACGGTTCTCCGACTCGGTGCTGGCGTGACTGTCCGTTGACTGTTCTGGTCGAAGAAGGGCTCGCCGTCAATGGCCGAGAATCTGCGCGCGGATGTCGAGGCCGACCCGAGCGCTCCAGGCCGTCAGGAGTTGTTCAAACACGGGA
>CAYYJM010000344.1:0-340 GCA_964471755.1 uncultured Alcaligenaceae bacterium | reverse complement strand
GGTCTAGAAGAGATGGCGTTCGATTCGGGCGACCGGGGCCAGACAGAAGCTGGTGCAGGTGAGCAGGGCCTCGTCGGCGGCGTAGCAATCCTCCAGGGTGAGCAGGCGCTCCTCGAAGGGAATGCCGAGTTCGCCGCAGAGGCCGCGAACGAAGGCGAGGGAGACGCCGCCGAGAACGCGATCCGCCGGCGGAGTGAGGACCCGGCCCGCACGGACCAGCAGCACGTTCGCCGCCGCCGTCTCGGTGATGGTGGCATCGCCATCGAGCAGCAGAGCGCTGGCCGTTGGGTCACGCTGACGCACCTCCTGTTCGGCCAGCCACCAGAAGAGCCGGCTGCGA
>CAYYJM010000343.1:0-5698 GCA_964471755.1 uncultured Alcaligenaceae bacterium | reverse complement strand
CGATCGTCTCCGCCCCCTCGGTCAGGCCGCCCAGGTAGTAGATGGACTTGCGGCCGCGAATCTCGGTCGTCAAGCCGCGCTTCGCCGCGACGGTGGCGAACGCCAGGAAGGAGGTTCCCGTCCCGACGAAGCTGAAGACGAGAAAGGCCGCGGCCAGGGCGACCTCGGGGCGACCCACGGCGAAGAAGAACGGCACCCCGGCATAGAAGACGAAATCGAGAACGATGTCAAGGAAGCCGCCCAGGTCGGTCGTCCCCAGGCGTCGCGCCACCGCTCCATCCAGGCCATCGGCGATCCGGTTGAGCAGGATCAGCCCCAGGGCCAGGAGATAGGCGCTCAGGGCGAGGGCGACCCAGGCTCCCACTCCGATCAGGAAGCCGACGACGGTGATCGCGTTGGCTCCCGGGCCGAGACGCGCCAGGGTGGACCCGACACGGTCGAGAAGCGGATCGATCACCTTGCGGATTCGGCCGTCGAACACCTTGCCCCCTGCTCAGAGCTTCGCCAGGGGCTCATCGGGCAGGCCCTGACGCCGTCGCCCCTCGATCTGATCGGCGTAGACACGCCGTCGATCCACGAAGAACATGCCGCCGCGTGGTCCGCGCAGGCGGACCCGCAGGTAGGTCGCCCAGGCCAGCATCCGTTCCGGCCAGAGGTAGTGCCGTCGGCCGCGACCATAGGGGCCGGCCTGAAAGTAGTCCCCGGCCGGGATCGGCGGCCGAACCACGGCGGCAGCTCCGCCCGGCCGCATCAGAGCGTACACGTCGCGCGCCCAGTGCCCCGTGATCAGGTTGGCGGCCGGGAACGGCGAGGCGTTCCCCCAGAGGACCCGCCCCCTCGGCCCATTGGCGTTGCAGAACCAGGGAAACAGCGTCCGCAGCGCGCAGGTGAAGTAGGCGAACTCGCGTGCCGTGTACTCCCGATCGCGGAACAGAATCAGTACCTCGCGCCGCTCCTGCCGGACGAACCGCCACACCTCGGATCGGAAGCGCCGATCGGTGAAGTGGGCCAGGGCGTCCGCAAAGTCGGTGAAGAGGAAGATCCCACTGTTGTAGTGAGAGGTGCCGTGGATGTAGTTGATCGCGTGCGGCATCCGTCGGCCGGGTCCCTGGGGCAACTCCGGCACCACGGCCGAAGCCGCCGCCTTCTCGGCCAGAAAGCGACAGGTCCGGCTCACCACCTCCTCGTCCGCCGTCAGGTCGGCCGCCGACGCGCCGCGGGCCGAACGGTACAGCACGTTCTGATGCCAGATCACCCGGCCGGTGGCGGGATTGATCCCCGTCGCCCAGGGATGGTCGCTGCGGATCAGGCCGGCTGGCATCGGCCGGAACCGGGTGATGTCGAGTACCCGGACGATGCCGAGTCCGTTGTGCGCGATCTGGTAGGCCCATCGCAGCGGCAGGCCCAGCCAGTACGACAAGGTGTCGGCGATCGACCCGGCCGGCCCTTCGCCGGCGGGGGGGGCTCCCTCCGCCGGCAGGGGCGCAGCATGGCACTCCTCCCGCGCGGAGCGGGCGGGCACGGCAGACATGTGGCGGCTCCTTCCGGGTTTACCGCCGGGTCGGACAGGTGTCTGGCGGAACGGCTTCCGTCGCCTGGTCGGCCCCTGGCACGCCGCCCGGTTTCGGTCGTCGGCCGAAGGCGTTGTTCCAGGCCCGACGGATCAGGCCGAAGATTCCGAACGCCTTCAGCGGCGCGGAGTAGAGCTTCACCTTGTTCTGCTTCTCGCCCCAGTCCTCGACGTCCTCGTGCAGGACGTAGATTTCCCACAGCGTCTCGTCGGGGTCGGTCACCCACAGCTTGGTCTGGCGAGCGTAGCAGCACTTGACGTCGTCCTGCTCGCCGATGCGGGCTCCGACCGCCTTCAGCCGTTCCTGCACCGCTCGCAGCTGTTCGATCGTCACCAGCCGCAGGCCCAGGTGGTTGAGCGGTCCTCCGGCGCAGGCTCGTTTCGGCTTGAGCGACAGCACCAGGGCGGGTTCATCGATCTCGAACTTGGCGTAGTCGGGGTAGTGCTTGACCGGCCCCTGACCGAGCAGAGCGGTGTAGAAACGAACCGCGCGGTCCAGGTCGGAGACGTTCAGTGAGGCATGGAACTTGATCACCGCCGTCGCCCCTTCCGGGGTACGGTTGGGAACCGTGGTGGGAGCAGTTGTGGCTGTCGTCACGAGGGGACTCCGTTTCGACTCAAGGGTCATTCGACGTTGTCGTTGCCATTGGGGGAGATCATCACCTGGATGACCTTCCGCGGTGTGTCGTACCTGAACAGGCGAGTGTGGCCGTCGCAAAAAAGGAACCAGACGCCGACGGCATCGGGCGAGCCCCAGTTGTCGGCCACGGCTTCGAGCAGCTTCGGGGCGTCGCGCAGCAGTCGGTCGCCCTTGCGGCCGGTGCCGCCCGAGCCGCCCAGGACGATGGGCTCGTCCCAGTACCAGCCGCCCGCCTTGACCGCGTCGGTGTCCATCGCCTTCTCGCCGACCAGGATCGTCTCGGCGAGCCCATCCCGAACCTGCTCAGGCTTCATGACGTTGCCCATGCCGCCCCGGACGACCTGATCATTGGCGGCGTAGTCCGTTCTGCCCCACGGCCCCAGGCCCGCATCGCGGTAGGTCCATTTGGCGTAGACAGGATCGGCCTTCGGCACCGGCTGGGCCTTCGCCGGCCTGCGGCTGCCGAGGTAGTAGGCAGGGACCGCTCGCGTGTGGTCGGCCGTGCGGAACGCCTCCACCTCGCCGAGGTACGGCAAGATGGAGTAGGCCCAGCAGCCGGTCTGAAGCCGGCCCGCTCGCTTCGGATCGGCGTAGCCCCAGCGGAACTCCTCGCTGTCGGGAAAGCCGGTGCGAACGTCCGGCGTCGTCACCGTCTCCATCGGCGGGCCGCCGTTTCCGGGGAAGAAGCCGTGAGCGGCCGCGAACTCCCTGAGGCCGGTGCCGATGGTGCGAAGGTGGTCCCGTGAGATGGCCAGGTTGGCCCCAGCCCGTGCCCGGACGAGAGCCGGCAACACCAGGCCGACAGACAGGAACACCACGGCCAGGCCCACGACGACATCGACACGACGCGACTCCGTCATTTCGGGCCCCTTTCCTTCCGCACGCGGTCGCCGCTCTTCGCCTCGACGACGGAGATGAGGCCGTCGCCGTCGGCGTCGCGGGCCTTGAATTCTTTCTCAGTCCCGAGGAACTCCTCAGGACTGAGATCGCCGTCGCCATTGCGGTCCATCGCCACGAACCAGGTGGGGCCGTCGTGTTGCCGCGAGTTCTTGATCAGGACCACGGCCGGACTCGGCGCGAGGCCAGCGGAGACCGTCAACGACACGACCGGAGCGGCGAAATCGGGCTGGATCAGGAAGCCCGCCTTCTTCGCGTCGGTATCGGCCAGCCGATCCCACGCCGTGCGCAACTCGCGGGGCGACACCTGGCCGTCACCGTCCGCGTCGAGAATCTCGAACCAGCCGCGCGCCTGCGGTCGAACGGTCAACGTGACGACGGCACGGGCAACCTGCTCGAAGCGATTCCGCTCCTTCTCGCGACCGCTCCGCAGCAGACCGCGCGGCGTCGCCGGCAGATCAGTCGGCCAGGTCGAGGCCAGGTCGAAGAGCAGTTCACCATCTCTCGCCGTGCATCGTTTCGCTTCGTTGACCACCAGCCGGGCCACACAGCTCGGCCGACCTGTGCCCCCGCGAAGGGCCGACTCGTTCGGGTGGACGACGCTCACCGAAAGACCGGCCGGTTTGCCGAACTTCGGCTCGATGGTCAGCAGGTCTGGAACGATCTCCAGTGCGGTCAGGCAGCCGTCTTCATCCGCGTCGAATCGCTTCAGGAGGGTGGCTTCCACAGCTTTGAACTCTCCGGGCGTCACCATGCCGTTCCCGTCGCGATCCAGGGCGGCGAACAGGGCTCGGGTGATCGGCCCGGCATGCGGCGAGACCGCGACGACCTCGACGTGAAGCAACCGGCCGTCCGGCAGCAATCGATCCAGCGGGTCGCTGCCGTCCGCCGACGGCTTCCACCCGGCTAGCAGCTTCGCCTCACGGGCCGCCAGGTTTCCCTCGGCCGTATCGATCACCAGGCCGAGGCGGTGGGTATGTTCGCCGTGGCGGACGATCACCTCGTACCCTTCGGCCGGGGCCGGCGCGAGGGCGAGCAGGAGCAGTGCGGTCACGCCAGCACCTCCTTCACTGGCCGGCCCGCCGGGTCGGCGATGCGGATCGGCCTGCCGATGTTCGACAGGTTCTGCTTCTTCGGATCGATGCCCAGCAGCGTGCAGAGGGTAGCCAGCAAATCGGGGACGCCGACCGGTTTCTCCTCGACGGTGCCGCCGTCCTTGCTCGTTCGGCCGACTACCTGACCGCCCTTGACGCCACCGCCGCCGAGGACGACGCTCCAGGCGTTGGGGTAGTGATCGCGTCCCTTGCCGCCGTTGATCCGGGGCGTGCGACCGAACTCGCCCATCCAGACCACGGAGGTCGTCTCAAGCAGACCGCGATCAGCCAGGTCGGCCATCAGCGTCCCCCAGGCTGGATCGAGGATGCCACACAGGGCCCGGAGCGAATCGAAGTTCCCCGCGTGCGTGTCCCAGCCGGCGAACGCTCCCGGCACCCGGCCCAGGAACACCTCGACGAACGGCACGCCACGTTCGACCAATCGCCGGGCCAGCAGGCAGCCCTGGCCGAACAGGTTGCGACCGTACGTGTCGCGCAGGCGGTCGGGCTCCTGATGCAGGTCGAACGCCGAGCGAGCCGGGCTCCGCATCAGCCGAACAGCCCGTTCGTAAGCGGCCTCGACGCCCGACACGGCCGGGCTGGCCAGAGCGTCGGCGAAGCCCTGGTTCTGCTCCGCCAGCAGGTGCAGCCGGGCGTCGGCCTGAGTGGACCGAATCTCCGACGCGGGAGCGAGATCCGGAACGGTCAGGGCCTTCTCTCCCGGAGTGGGGGTGTAGGGATCGGCATCGCTGTTGCCGATGAGCAGCGGGGCGAAGTTGGCCCCCAGGAAGCCGGCTCCGAAGCCGCCGTCGTTCAGCCCCCGCCGCGAGGCGATGCTGACGAAACCGGGCAGGTCCGCTTGCGCATCGCCCAGCTCCTTCGTGACCAGTGAACCGAGCGTCGGGTACTGAACCGGCTCCTGCTGGACGTAGCCGGTGCGGAGATGGTAGGTCGCCCGGCCGTGGTCGCCCTCCTTCGTGGACAGGGAGCGGATCACGGCCAGGTGCTTCATCTGCTGGGCCACGCGCGGCAGTAACTCGGTCACCTGAATTCCGGGCGTCGCCGTGCGAATGACTCCCAGAGGTCCGCCGGTCGGCTGGCCCGGCTTGGGGTCGAACGTATCGATCTGCGACGGACCGCCGCTCATCCACAGCAGGATGCAGGCTCGCTTCCGACGCGCCGGCGGGGTCTCCGCGGACGCCGTGGAGGTGAGCCAGTCGGCGGAGGTGCCCATTGCACAGGCGGTCGCGAACCGGAGCCAGTCCCGGCGTGAGAGGCGGAGGGTCGAGCGGTTCATCGGCAGCGTCTCCGGTCGGGCGTCAGTGGTTGACCAGGAACTCGTGGCTGTTCAGCAGTGTCCACAGGACATCGGACAGCGCCTGCTTCGGGTCGCCCTTCTTCAGGTGGGTCAGATACCTGGCCCGTTCCGCCGGCTCGGGGCGACGGCTCAGAGCGGCCAGTAACAGCGTCTTGATCTGCTGTTCGTCGGTCAGGAAT
>CAYYJM010000342.1:0-5759 GCA_964471755.1 uncultured Alcaligenaceae bacterium | reverse complement strand
TGGCGGTCCGAGGGCCTGACGACGCACGTCCTGATGCTGACCGCCCGCAGTAGCATCGAGGACAAGGTTCACGGCCTCAACCTGGGAGCCGACGACTACCTGGCCAAGCCCTTCGAGTTGGAAGAACTCCTGGCCCGGTTGCGAGCCCTGATCCGTCGCGGCCATCAGGTCAAGACCCCGGTTCTGAAGGTCCACGACCTGGAAATCGACACCGCCGCCCGGACCGTCAAGCGAGCCGGCCAGGACATCCCGCTGACGCCCAAGGAATACGCCCTGCTGGAGTTCCTCGCCTTCCATCGCGGCAAGGTGGTCACCCGGACCATGATCTGGGACCACCTCTACGACGAGAAGAACGAGAACACGTCCAATGTGGTCGATGTGTATATCCGCTACCTGCGGAACAAGATCGACAAGGGCTACGATCCGCCACTTATCCTGACGCGCTGGGGTGAGGGCTATCTGTTGCGCGGGGAGTGAGGCTCATGCGATCCATTCGCCTGTCGCTGATACTGTACTTCCTGGGGCTCGGACTGGTGACGCTGGGAGCGGCCTCGTACTGGACGTACCATCTCGCGGCGACGACCCTGGCCGAGAAGAAAAAGACGACCGAGAAATTGATCGAATCGCAGTATCAGGATCGCTGTCGCGACGAGGATCTGCGCCTGAACGAGGCCCTGCTGTTCCAGGCGCAGACCCTGGCCCGACTCGCCTACTTCTACAGCGATTCGACCCGTGCCACGAACCATCGGCTGCTGGCGCAGCTGGGCCTGCTCAGCGCCGTGCATGGCCCGGAGGCCTGGGCCACGCTGCCGACCTGGGCCCTGCAAACCAATCGCCACGGGCCGATCAACTACCTCGTCTGGCGCAAGAGCGCCGCGGAGATCCGCTTCAACGAGTTCGAGCTGTTTCAGCATGTGGACGGCCAGGTGGCGGAGTTTTTCCAGATCGATAGCTCCTGGGGGAACTCGTATCGATCGGCATCGCTGGGGAATCTGTCCTTCCCGAACAAGGTCCGCCAGTTCGCCGCCAACGAGGCGATCTCCTGGGAGTACGTCACGACGAAGCTGGGCTCGACCCAGGTTCGCGGCGTGATCCTCAAGGTTCCCGCCACCCGACTGGTTCCCTTTGGGGCGTTGGCTCCGGAACTGCCGGCGGGGCCGAACCTTCGCGGTGTGCCAGGCCGGCATCGTGGGCCCATGCCCGGTTTTCCGATGCCCGGGCCTCGCCCGTCGCTGGTGATCCAGTGTGCCTGTGCCATCAAGCCCCATAACGCCATCCTGAACAACTTCCTGGTGGACTGGAACCGCGAACAGGCCGAGTTGGAAACCGAGACAAGCCGGACCCTGAGCGACCTGCGCCTGCGCCTTCTCTGGCTGGTCGGGGGGACCTTCTTCGCCCTGATTGTCGGCACGCTCGTTATCGTCCGCTGGGGATTGTCGCCGCTCCGTCGGCTGTCCGAGGCCGTCGGGCAGGTTTCGGCTCGCGACTTCAAGCTGCCGCTGGTTCGCTCCCGGATGCCAGTGGAACTGCGGCCGATCATCGACCATCTGTCCGCTACCCTGGACATGCTGCGACGTGCCTTCGCCCGCGAGAAGCAGGCCACGGCAGACATCAGCCATGAGCTGCGGACGCCGCTGGCAACCCTGCTGACGACGACCGAACTGGCCCTCCGCAAGTCGCGTTCCGGCGAAGAGTATCGCGAGATGCTCGCCGACTGCCGGGCCAGTGCCCAGCACATGAACCGGATCATCGAGCGTTTGCTGACCCTGGCCCGCCTCGACGCCGGGGTCGATGTGGTGCGACCGCAAGCGGTCGATGTGGGCCAACTCGCCGAGGAGTGCGCTGCCGCCGTTCGCCCCCTGGCCGAGGCTCGCGGTCTGCGGCTGCGCGTGCAGCACGACCCGACCCTGCCGGCCAGCACCGATCCGGACAAGCTGCGCGAGGTGATGACGAACCTGTTGCACAATGCCGTCCAGTACAACCGGCCCAACGGTCAGATCGAACTCGTCGTCCGTGAGATCGATGGCCGGATTCACGTCGAGGTTCGCGACACCGGCATCGGCATCACCCCGGACGCCCAGGCCCTTATCTTCGAGCGCTTCTACCGCGCCGACCCATCGCGGGGCGGCGATGGTCTGAACGCGGGGCTCGGCCTCGCCATCGTCAAGGAGTACGTCGAACTGCTCGGCGGCACGATCAACGTCGAGAGCCAGCCGGGTCAGGGCACGACGTTTCGGGTGGATCTGCCGCCCGTCCTCGCCCGGACCTGAGTGGACCGATTTGGCAGCGGGAGTCGATCATGGTTGCTGTATCGTCCGGTCCCAGCGCGAGCGCCAGCGACGCCAGCAAGCGCTGGCTGAGCGATCCGCAGGTCCATCTGATGCTGCGTGTCCAGAAGGGCGACCACGAGGCGTTCGCCGAGTTGGTCGAGCAGCTGCGTCCGCGCGTGTTCGGCTATTTCGTGCATCTGGTTCGGAACCGGGCCGAGGCGGAAGACCTGACCCAGGAGGTCTTCCTCCGTCTGTTCCGCTCGCGGGAACGCTACAAACCGAAGGCCCGCCTCAGCACCTGGGTCTTCCACATCACCCAGAACGTCGCGCGGAATGCCCTGCGCAGCCGACGCCGTCGCCCGGTCGTGCCGGTCGATTTTACCCAGGTCTGCCAGAGCGAGGAGTCGTTCCTCCGTTCCAGTGACGACGCTCCGTCCGATCCGGTGGAGCGTGAGGAAATCGCTGGCGTGGTTCGTGAGGCCATCGAGGGTCTTGGCGAACGGCAGCGCGAGGCCGTCTGGCTGCACCAGCTCGAAGGCTGGACGTACAACGAGGTGGCGGCCCAACTCGCGATGTCGCCCAAGGCCGCCAAGAGCCTGCTCTACCGGGCTCGCAATCAGCTCCGGGAGATGCTGACACCGTTCGTGCAGTGAGGCCGAGCTTTAACCCAGCCCGGCCGCCTCGATCAGTTGCACGATCGTTCGCTGGTCCGCTGGCGATGACACCCGACCGAGGTAGTAGCGCAGAATCGCCTCGCGAACCGTTCGCCGGGAGCGGGTGCCGTCGCCCAGGCCGAACGGGCTCGCCAGATACTCGACGAAACTCAGCAGGCCGCGCCGTGTGAAGACGTAGCGTTCCTTGCGCCGAGCGCCGAGTCGGGCCGTGTCGTCGGCCTGACCGGTCGCGTTTTCCAGCGCGACGTGGAAGCAGGCCAGGGCGGTCAACAGGGTGCCGATCTCCGGCCAGGCGGCCAGGGCCGCCAGCGGGGCCGGCTGCTGCGAACCGGGATACGTCCGACCCATCACCGTCACTTCCGGCTGCCGACCGAAGACCAGGAAATCGAGCATCGCCCGATACTCCGCCTCGCCGGGCCGGGGGATGAAGCGATGGGCCCGCCAGCGATCGCGGTAGGCCGGCGACAGCACCGATCGACCGGAATACTCGGCCGGGTTCATCGTCGCGAAGACGCGGAAGTCGGCGTGGACCGACCGACCGCCCGGCCCGAATGCCGAGTGGTCGTGTTCGGTCAGCACGAGCATCGGGTCGCGTTCCAGGACCGAGTTGAGCCGTTCGAGAATTTGCGGCTCGGCCAGGTTCACCTCGTCGAGCAGCACCCACCAGCCGCGTTTCAAAGCCATCACCACCGGCCCGTCCTGCCAGCGCCACTGGGACTGTGAGCGGGCTTGCTTCTCCTCGCTCTCCTCTGCGGCGTGCGGAACGTAGCGGCCGACCAGTTCGCCGGTGTCGGTCTGGCCGTTGAGGTTGATGCGGACGACCGGCTGACGGAGCAGGGCGGCGAGGTAGAGAACCGTACTCGTCTTTGAAGTGCTGGTCTCGCCCTCCATCAGGCACGGCTCGCGCAGAGCGGCGGCGGCGGCGAGATGGGCCAGCGTCTCGGCCGTCCGGCCATCCAGACAGAAGTGGGCGAAGCCGGCCGGATCGGGGATGAACGGCTCGTCCGATGCCGGCCGACGTGGCAGCCAGACGTTGGCGACCCGGACGCGCTCGGCCGTCACCTCGACGAACGAGCCGAACCGGTCGCGCGGTGCTTCGAGGCCGGCGACGAACCACGAGCGCAGGTCGAAGCCGCCCGGTGTCGCCGCGGCCGTGGGTGTCGCGCGACGTGAGCCTTCCGGCCGACGCGGCAGGTGGACCCAGATGGCCGGCTCGGCATCGGTCAGGCGATGGGCTGGTGTGATCGTCAGGCCGCTGCAATCGGCGAGCAGCGTCCGGACGCGCTCCAGGAGCGTCGCCGGGACGCCGTCGTACTCCAGCCGGGGTTCGGTCACCTCGGCCCGATCGACGGTCACCTCGCGGAAGCCCCACGACCGCCAGGCGGCGGCGACATCGTCCCACTCGGCCGGGTCCGGCGTGCGCAGCGAGATGGCGTACCCGGCCGGGTTGCTCACGCGGACCAGGAGCGAGCCGTCGTCCAGGCCGACCAGCGGGAAATCAACGATCACCTCGGCCGAGTGCGGATCGGGATGATCGGCGGCGACCAGCTCGAACGGTGGGCCGGCTCCCTGCTCGGCCATCGCGGTGCCGATGCTGGTGCGGAGCATGCCGGCGATGCCCGCCTCTCGGCCGGCCGCCCCCCACTGGACGCGAAAGCCCTGATCAAGCTGGGCCGTCGGCACCTCTTCGATGGCGATCTGATCGAAGCTGGCTTCCTCCAGTCGGGACCGCAGCGCCTCGGCCCGGCCGGCGTCGTCGCTGCGGATGCGGATGCTGAATCGCTCGGGGAAGGCACCGCTGTAGGGCGGCTTCCGACCACTGCGGCACGCCCGGAATGGGAGCAGGATCTCCGCGACGGAGTTCCCCGAGTCGGCCAGGATGCGCAGCGGATAGCGTGACGTGTCGATGCGGGCGTCATCGACGAGGTCGCGGAGTTGATCGGTCAGGAGCCGGACCTCGGCCGGGGCCCGAGCAGCTCCGAACGGCCCGGGATCGAGGGTAATGGCCGCTGACATCGCCTCGGCAGTGGTGAGCGGTTCGCCGACCTCGGGCCGAAAGCCGGCCTGCTGCAACCACTGCCGCAGGCGCTCGACCTGACCCGGATCGTCGCCGCGCAGGCGGATCGGGAAGCGGCGAGCCAGCGGGACGCCGATGCCGGCCGGATCGCGCACCGAGACGGTGAGGTTGCTCGCCTTGCCGGGCTGGCGATGCTCGCGGGCCGTGACGCCGAGCCGGGCGAGCAGCCAGATCAGGATGCGTCGGGCGAACGGACTCGACCCCGAATGTGACACCACGTCGTCAGCGGGGAGGGCGAACGGTTCGCCGAGCTGGCCGAAGCCGACGGCATCGCACGCGGATCGCACCCGGCAGGCAAACTCCGGCGAGTCGCACTCGATGCGGACGTTCCACGTCGAGAGCGGCTGGACATCGCCCAGGAGCAGGACGGCGTCGGCCGGCAGGTCGGCCGCAACGCGGACGGTCGGCTGGAGTGGTCCCAGTGCCGCCAGGATCGCGGCGGCATCGACGCCGGGCCGATGGAGTAGTTCCAGCGTCGAGGGCGCACCGACCTGTGCAGTGACGGTGCCGAGGCTGGCCAACTCGGCCGCGACCGCCTGGGCCAGGGCTTCCGAG
Organism: uncultured Alcaligenaceae bacterium; assembly: GCA_964471755.1. Taxonomy (GTDB): domain Bacteria; phylum Planctomycetota; class Planctomycetia; order Gemmatales; family Gemmataceae; genus CAYYJM01. The sequence goes on along the minus strand of CAYYJM010000342.1, from coordinate 183 downwards.
GTCGATTCGACGATGAGGTTCATGGCTGACGACGGCGCTCCTCAAGAGGGGCAGATCGGAAGGGATCGCTGCTACTGTATCCGGGAGAAGGCCGACCGGCACCGCTCGGACGTGAGGGAAGGGCACCTCCTCGGCTTGAAGTACTACCACACTGCGTGTCAGAGCCGCGCACGCAGCGAGGCC
>CAYYJM010000341.1:0-5773 GCA_964471755.1 uncultured Alcaligenaceae bacterium | reverse complement strand
CGCCGGGCGGCTCCTCGTCGGGCTCGGCGGCCGCCGTCGCGGTGCGCTCCTGTCTGGGAGCCCTCGGTTCGCAGACGGGCGGCTCGCTGACCCGGCCAGCGTCCTACTGTGGCGTGGCGACGTGCAAGCCGACCTTCGGACGGGTCAGCGTCCACGGAGTCATGCCCCTGGCCTCCTCGATGGATCACGTCGGCCCGATGGCTCCGTGTGTCCGTGATCTGGCGCTGCTGCTCCAGACCATCGCCGGCCGTGATCCGTTCGACCCGACCAGCGGTCACGAACCGGTCCCTGATTACGCGGCTCGGGCGACCGCTCCGCTGTCTCGTCCCCTGCGGCTGGGTCGGCTTCGGGGTCTGTTCGAGCAGAAGGCCAGCGACGAGACGCGCCGCCTGATGGATCGGATCTGCACCGAGTTGACCGCTGCGGGTGCCACCGTCGAGGAGGTCGCCCTCCCGGCCGCGTTCAGTGAGGTGACCGAGCGACACCGCGTTGTCATGGCCGTGGAGGCGTTCGCGTTCCATGAACTCCGTCTGCGCCGACATCCCGAGGATTACCCGCCGCGGATCACGTCGCTCCTGACCGAGGGGCGGTCCTGCTCGGCGGTCGAGTTCGCCCGGACGAAGGAGCATCAGCGCCGGTTGACGCAGGAGATGGCCGCCGTCGCCGCGTCGATCGATGCCCTGCTGACGCCGGCCATCGCCGGGCCCGCGCCGACGGCCGAGACGACCGGCGATCCGATCTTCAACTCGCCGTGGAGCTACGTCGGTCTGCCGACGGTGTCGTTCCCGGTGGCGATGAGCGAATCCCGCCTGCCGCTGGCGATTCAGTTGATCGGCCGACCCTGGAGCGAGGCCACCCTGTTGCAGACGGCCCACTGGTGCGAGGAACGCGTCGGGATCGACCTTGGCCTGCCGCCGCTGGCGTGACGAAGGCGCGGAAAATCGCTTGACTCAGGGGTTGAATGGTCCCCCTGCCAGGGAGTAGGCTGGATCTGAGTCCAGGGAGCGGAACCGTGAAGGGACTCTTCGCACAGCAGGCGTTCACCGGGCTGGGATCATCGCACCTTCGCCCCGTCGCGGAGGTGCCGCAGACGGTCGTCGCGGGCCGCCGACCGCGACAGCTGCGCACGGCGGTTCGCGAGCAGTGCCCGCGCAAGCCGGGCGTCTACGGCATGGTCGATCCGTCGGGCGAACTGATCTACGTCGGCAAGGCGAAGAATCTGCGCAGCCGGCTGCTGAGTTACTTCCGACCGAACAGCCGCGACCCGAAGGCGGGCCGGATTCTGGGCTGCACGGTCCTGCTGACCTGGGAGGAAGGGACGAGCGAGTTCGCGGCACTGCTGCGCGAACTGGAACTGATCCGACGCTGGCGGCCACGCTTCAACGTCGCCGGCCAGCCGAATCGACAGCCGCGAGCGTACGTCTGCCTGGGTCGGGAGCCGGCTCCGCACCTGTTCGTCAGCGGCAAGCCGCCGGGCACGGCTCGCGTCATCTTCGGGCCGCTGCCCGGGGTGAGCCGGGCTCGCGAGGTGGTGCGGCGGCTCAACGATGCGTTCCGGCTGCGGGATTGCCCACGGCCTCAGGAGATGATCTTCGCGGAACAGAATGAACTGTTTCCGCAGGATCGCCAGGCCGGGTGTATCCGGCTCGACCTGGGCGCGTGCCTGGGACCGTGTGCGGCAGCCTGCACGCGCGGCGTCTATCGACAGCAGGTGCGAGCAGCGGAGGCGTTCCTGGCCGGGCGGAACCGAACCTTGCTGGAGGATCTGGAACGAGACATGGCCGAGGCTTCGTCGATGCTCCAGTTCGAGCGAGCGGCGGCACTGCGCGATCGGTGGGAGCTGATCGACTGGCTCGATCGCTGCCTGGCCCGCCTGCGCTCGGCCGCGGAATTGTCGCTCGTCTACCGCGTGGCGAGCGCTCGCGGTGGCGAACTGTGGTACGCCCTGCGACGAGGTCGAGTCGTGACCGTGCTGGAGCGACCGACTCCGGCCGAGATGGGCCGAACGGCCGAGCGGCTCGCCGAGTTGTATCGACGCGACGAGTCGGGGCCGCTGTCGCTGGAAGACGTGGACGGCGTCTTGCTCGTCGATTCGTGGTTCCGCAAGTATCCGGCGGAGCGATCGCGCTGCTGGACGCCGGCCGAGGCGATGGCCCATTGCACCCGACCGGCGGAGGCCGGATCATGAAGAAACTGCTCGCCCCGAACCGCAGCCTCGATCCGGCCGAGTGGAGCATGTACTGCGATCTGTTGCAGGATGCCGGCGAGCCGGAAGAGAAGTGGACGCGAGCGCGGCACATCGCCGAGAGCCTGGCGGTGGACCCGAAACTCGTCCTGATCAACTACTGCCCGGCCCGACCTCTTGAGGGGCACTGGTTGCGTGTCGGCCGAACGTGGTTCATCGGCGCGGATGGGACGTTCATCGAGAACAATCGGCTGGTCTGGTGGCGTGCCGCCTGGGTGCGTGCGGGCTTCGAGCGGTATCCGAGTCGCGATCCGGATCGGGACGTCTCCCGGTTGATCGGCCTGAATCATGGCGTGCCGTGGGACCTGCCCCATCCGCGCTTCGAGCTGGTGAAGACGGCCCGGCGCTACTCCCGTCTGCGGCAGGCGTTCTTCGACGCTCACGCCCTGACCGAGATTCCCACGCGTTACCTGTGAGGTCGTCCGCCATGTTGCCCGAGGCTCCGCGATACAGTCTCGATCCGACCGACTGGCGGATGTACTGCGACCTGTTGCAGGACGCCGACGCTCCGTCGGAGGAGTGGCAGAAGGCCCGTCGCATCGCCGAGAGCCTGGAGGGCGAGCCGAACCTGATCCTCATCAACTACTGCGCGGCGGAACATCTGGCGAACCACTACCTGCGTGTCGGCGAGACGTGGTTCATCGGCGGGACGCTGACCCGAATCCATGTCTATCCCGTCGTCTGGTGGCGGCCGGCCTGGGTGCTTGATGGCTTCGAGCGTTATCCGACGAGCGATCCGGATCGGACGGTCGGGGAACTGATCGCCCTCAATCTCGGCACCCCGTGGCACCTGCCCCATCCGCTCTTCGAGGAGTTCCGCGCCCGGGATGGGTTCGAGGCAATCCTCGCCAACTTCTTCGACACCCACGGCCACGTCGAGATGCCGGCGGAGTATCGATGATGGCTACCGCTGAGCGTCGAGGCGTTCGTTGAGTCGCTGCGTGAGCCGGTCCAGCAGGGTCGTCAGGTCGGCGAGCATGGTCGGGGCGTCGGCCGGGGTGGCCAACTTCTCCAGGCGTTCGGCCTGCTCGGCGACCAGGGCGGAGAAGGTCGCCACCATCCCCTTGAAGGCATGGGCGGAACGACGGATGGCGTCGGCGTCCTGCTGCGTCACCGCGGTCCGGAGGCGGTCCATCGCCGTCGGGCAGCGGATGAGGAAGGAGCGGATCAGGGCGATCTGAAGGCCGGGATCGCCGCCGCTGGCCGCGTGCAGGGTCGCCTCGTCGAGCAGGGCGGGCCGATGACGGGCGACCACCTCACGCACCAGGGCGAGCAGTTCGGCCGTCCGAATCGGCTTGGACAGGAAGCCGTCCATGCCGGCCTCCAGACAGCGTTCTCGATCACCGGGCATCGTCCGGGCCGTGACGGCGACGACGGGCAGATGCCCGCCATGAGCCGCCTCGTGCTGCCGCCAGCGCTGCACCACCGTCGAGCCGTCCACCTCGGGCATGTGCAGGTCGAGCAGGGCGACATCGAACGGCTCGCGTTCCAGAGCCTCCAGGGCCGCCGCTCCGTCCGCGACGACCGTGACCGCGCAGCCAGCCCGCACCAGCAGTTGACGGACGAGTTGCTGATTGAACTCGTTGTCCTCGGCAACCAGGACGCGCAGGCCGAGCGGGGCAGGAGAAGGCGTTCGCGAGGCCACCTCGACCTCCGGGGCGGCTGGGAGTTCTTCCCTCGTCAGCAGGTGGACAAGGGCGGCTCGAAGATCGTCGGCCGACACCGGCTTGCGAAGCATGGCACCGATGCCGACTCGTTCGCACCGGGCCGGGTCGGACGCATGGTCCTCACCAGTCAGGAGCAAGAAGCGTGCGCCGGCCAGTTCGGGGCTCTGGCGGATCTGCTCGGCCAGGGCGAGGCCGTCCATGCCCGGCATGCGCTCGTCGGCGATCACCAGGGGAAATGGCCGGCCGGCGGCGACGGCCCGCCACAGGCTCCCGAGTGCTTCCGGAGCGCTGCCGACGCCGACCGGGTTGGCGTGCAGGGCGGTCAGCATCTCCTGGAGAATTACCCGGCTCGTTGCGTTGTCATCGACGAGGAGTACGGCCTTTCCCTGTAGGGGCGACTCGCCGGGGTGCGGAACTGGTCCGGCATTCGGATTGACGTCGAGCCAGACGCGGAACCGGAAGGTTGAACCAGTTCCCACGGCGCTTTCCAGGGTGATGGTTCCGCCGAGCAACTCGACGAGGCGCGAGACGATCGCCAGGCCGAGCCCGGTGCCGCCGTATTTGCGTGTCGTCGAGCTGTCTCCCTGCTCGAACGCTCGAAAGATGATTTGCTGACGCTCTGGCGGGATGCCGATGCCGGTGTCCCGGACGGCGAAATCGAGCGGCACCCGGGCGGCGACGCCGGAGACGATCGGCACACGCTGAACGGTGACGACCACCTCGCCGTGCGGCGTGAACTTGATCGCGTTGCCGACCAGATTGATGAGGATCTGCTGGAGTCGGCCCGGATCGCCGACATATGCATCAGGCACGTCCGGGGCGATCCGACAGGCCAGTTCGATTCCCCTGGCGTTGGCACGCAGAGCCTGGCCGCGCAGGGCCCGGCCGAGGAGTTGCCGCAGCGAGAAGGGGGTTCGTTCCAGGTCGAGCTTGCCGGCCTCGATCTTGGAGAAATCGAGCAGGTCGTTGAGCAGGGCGAGCAGGGCGTCGGCCGACGCCTTGACCGTTTCGAGGTTGGCACGCTGCTCGGCGGTCAGGTGCGTTTCCAGTGTCAGTTCGGTCATGCCGATGATGGCGTTCATCGGCGTGCGGATCTCGTGGCTCAGCGTCGCCAGGAACTCGCTCTTGGCCTTGCTGGCGGCCTCGGCGACCTGACGCGCCTGACGCAGTTCCTCCTCGGCGTGCTTCTGCTCGGTGACGTCGATCGAGACGCCATCGAAGATCCAGGTATCAGGCCCGGCCGGCGTCAGGACCACATGAGCGCGAACCCATTTCCGCTTGCCCGACGGGGTTGTCAGCCGATACTCGACGGTGACCTGACGGCGCTCGGAGCCATCGACGTTGGTGATCGTTTCCATCAGACGGTGGCGGTCGTCGGGGTCCACCAGGTCGAGCAGTCGGTTGGGTTGCTCGCGGATCTCCTCCGGGGAGAGTTCTGCCAGGGCCTGTGCGCCGGAACTGATGAACTCGAATCGCGGCAGTTCGCCACGACGCAGAATGGCCCGGTAAACGACACCAGGCAGCGACGACACCACGGAGCGGAACAGGTCGGCCTGGTCGAGCCGCAGGAGGGTCAGGCCCGTTTGTCCCAGCGGCAGGCGTGCCACGGAAGCGCCGGCGATGGCCACGGCCAGAGGCCGGCCATCGAGCCAGCACCAGCCGGCGGCGTTTGCCCAGCGGACGGTGTCGCCTTCGACGGCCAGCAACGGCTCGGGCAACTGTTCCAGGATCTGCGTGAAAAGATGCATCGCGAATACCTCCGGCAGCGGGAGCCACGGCGAGCGTGGGGCGTCAGCCCCATGACTCTTCTCTCTGGATGAAAGCCCTCATGGGGCTGACGCCCCACGCTCGCCTGGTCTGC
>CAYYJM010000340.1:4842-5830 GCA_964471755.1 uncultured Alcaligenaceae bacterium | reverse complement strand
AACTGGAACTGATCCGACGCTGGCGGCCACGCTTCAACGTCGCCGGCCAGCCGAAACTGGCGTAGGCCGTGGTGACCGTCTTGCCGAGCAGGACCGCCCCGGCCTGACGCAACCGGGCGACGACCGTGGCGTCGTTCCGGGCGTCCGCCTTCGCCCAGCGGGTCGAGCCGGCAGCAGTCGGCCAGTCGAAGACATCGAGGATGTCCTTGATGCCGAGCGGGATGCCGTGCAGGGGGCCGCGATCCAGGCCGCGACGCAGCTCGTCGGCGCGGGCCTCGGCCTGCTCGCGGGCGGCGTCCCAGTCCACGAACACCCAGGCCCGGACGCCGGGTTCGTACTTCTCGTACTGCTCACGGCAGCGGGTCAACAGGTCCAGAGGAGAGAGTCCGCCGGAGCGAATCGCCTCGGCGGCCGAGAGAAGGGTCGCGGTCATGGGTTCCCGGTTTTCATTTAGCCGCCGGCTAATTCGAGCGGAGGGCCTTGAACCGCTCGACGCAGCCGGTCATGGCCACCTCGGTCGGCAGCCGTTCGATGCTGCTCGCGCCAAAGAAGCCGACGATGCCCCGTGTGTGCTGAAGGATATAGGCCGCGTCCTCCGGTTCGGCGATGGGACCGCCGTGACAAAGAACGAGGATGTCCGGCCGAATGGCCTTCGCCGCGTCGTGCAGGGCCTGCACGCGTCGAGCGGCGTCGTCGAGCGTCAGCGCCGACTTCGCGCCGATGGTGCCCTTGGTGGTCAGGCCCATGTGCGGGATGAGAACGTCGGCTCCGGCACGAGCCATCGCCTCGGCTTCCGCCTCGGTGAAGACGTAAGGGCAGGTGAGCAGCCCCAGGTCGTGAGCCAGAGCGATCATCTCGACCTCGCGGTCGAAGCCCATGCCGGTCTCTTCGAGACCACGGCGAAAGGTGCCATCGATGAGGCCGACCGTGGGGAAGTTCTGCACGCCGGAGAAGCCGGTGTCCCGGACCTCACGGAGGAAGTGCTTCA
>CAYYJM010000340.1:4284-4832 GCA_964471755.1 uncultured Alcaligenaceae bacterium | reverse complement strand
CAACTGACGGAGAAAAACGTCCATAAGCCGGAAGGGATCGGTACCGCAGACGCCGGCGAGAACGGGCGTCTTCTGGACGATGGGCAGCACCTCGCGGGCCATGTCGAGAACGATGGCGTTGGCATCACCGTAGGGCATCATGCCGGCGAGGCTGCCGCGGCCGGCCATGCGAAACCGACCGGAGTTGTAGATGATGATCAGGTCGATGCCACCGGCCTCGGCGCATTTGGCCGACAGGCCGGTGCCGGCTCCGCCGCCAATGATCGCCCGGCCGGCCGATACCTGGCCCCGAAGGCGGGCCAGGCATTCCTCGCGTGGGATGGTCATCCGTCCCTCGTCTCGCTTACCGCGGTGGCGTCTGAGGCTGCATGGGCTGCGAGGCGGTCAGGGCCGGCATGCTGGCATCGTAGGAGGCCAGGGCGTAGTAGAGGGCACGGTAGGCGGCCTCGGCACCGGGCGTGGCCGGAGCGAACTGCAGACCGTTGTCCGCCATCTGCTTGACGAGATCGCCGACGGTGTTGGCCTTGGCGGCCCACTTGCCCGTGAAG
>CAYYJM010000340.1:0-4274 GCA_964471755.1 uncultured Alcaligenaceae bacterium | reverse complement strand
GCGTTCGGGTTTTGCAGAGCCCGGACGGCCTCGTCGAGCTGATTGAGGAAGCGCTTGGCCTCCAGGTAGTCCGTCGGCGTGAGCCTGGCGATGGTATCGTCGAGCTTCTGATTGGCCCCCTTGAGGGCGGCTTTGATGTCGTCCAGGGCGCTCTTCTCGACCGGTTGACCGAATCCCAGCGACTTGACCGCCTCGGGGAACTTGGTGTCGATCACCTCACGCAGCGGCGTGAAGTCCGCTCCTTGCAGGGAACCCGGCCAGGGCAGACGGCCGGCCCCCTTGAGCAGACCGGGGTTGCCGCCGGTGCCATCGGTCACGTTGACCTTCGACAGGATGTTCTCGTCGAGAGCGACGAGCGGCCCACGATTGCCCTTGCCGAGTTGATCGATCAGGTGCCGCAGCAGGACGTTGAGAGCCTTGCCCGACCAGATTTCACCGACAGGCGGATTGCGTCGCGAGCGTGCCAGGGCCATCTCCATCTCGTAGAGGCGGACATCCTCGGCACCCGGCGTGTTCATACGTTCCCAGCGGGCCTGCTCGATGAGCATGCGGCGGGTGTCGATCTGCGAGCGGAGGGCCATCTCGTTGAGCAGGCGCGAGCGTTGCAGGGTGACCTGGGCCTGCGCGTTGGCCGTCGTCACGTCGGCGACGCCACGCAGGAAGCCGGCGACGGGGTTCCACATGCCGAAGCCGAAACCGAAGCCGCCGCCGTACGGGGAGTAGGGGTTGACGTAGGCGGGCGTGCCGGCGATGGCGTCAATGGCCGGGTTGGCGAACGGATTGGTGGCGATGTTCGGATTGAGCATGGCGGCGTTGAGGCCGGCCTGGGTGTAGGGGTTGACGATGGGCAAGCCGATGCCGCCAAAGGCCCCGGTTCGCAGAGCCGCACCCGCGACGGGATTGACCCCGCCCAGGCCGGCGATGCCAACCGGGCCGCCCACGCGACCGCCGATCACTCCGCCGACGATCTGTGCCTCGGCGTGTGAAGTTCCGACTGCCACCAGGGCCAGGCTCGCCAGAGCGAGCTTTCGCCAGCTCGTCGCATACATGGCAACTCTCCCGTTGTGTCCTCAATCGAGCGTTCCGAGCCGGTCAGAAAGACCGCACCCGGACTGCACTCCCCCACTGAACCATTGTAATGTCTGCGGCCCGGGCTCTGCAATGAAAAGCAACCGCAGCGGGAGAATTTCGACGCCGGCCGGGACACGCGAGCCTACCGCCCGCACAATCCGATCGGTCGGGGCGGAGCGCCACAGAAGACCTACTTCACGTAGAGAAACTCGTTGCTGTTGAGCAGCGCCTGACAGAAATCAGCCAGGGCCACGCCCGTCGCTGGATTGGTCCCCTCGGGCAGACCCGGCGGCAGAGCGACCGGCAGACGTGCCCGCAGGCGGTCACGCAACTCCTCGGCCTGCTCGGCCAGGAACGCCTTGACGAAGGCGACTTCCTTCTCCCTTGGCGTTCGCCCCAGGGCGAGGCGGTAGGCATACTCGATCTGGCGCGTCTCGTCCGGGCCGACCTCGCGGAGCAGTCGCACCGCCAGACGCTGGGCCTGCTCGCGCAGGAACGGCCCGTTCAGCAGGTGCAGCGCCTGCGGAGCGAACGTGCTGACCGGCCGTACCGGACAGGCCGTCAGCGTGTCCGGCAGATCGAACACCTCCAGCAGCGGTAGACGCACGTTCCGCTTGTTGAACAGGTACAGGCTCCGCCGACCGTGCTGGCGAACGTCGCGCGTCACTTCCCAGAGGTTGTCCGGTTCCCCCTCGGTGAAGATCAGGTCGTAGACCTCCGGTTCGAGCGGCACCCGAACCGAGGGGCCGGAGAGTTCCTTCCGCAGACCGCCGGCGACCTGCAAGGCGACATCGCGCAGGCCCTCGGCCTCCATGCGCTGGCGATTCATGCCGGCCAGCAACGGATTCTCCCGGTTGATGACGCTCGCCTGGCGGTAGGTCGCTGACGTGACCATCAGCCGGTGCAGCGTCTTGAGCGACCAGCCCTGGCGAACGAACTCGGTCGCCAGCCAGTCGAGCAGCTCGGGATGCGTCGGCCTCGCTCCGCGGACGCCGAGATCGCCCGGCGTGGCGACGGTTCCCAGGCCGAAGTGGTGCTGCCAGAGGCGGTTGACGATCACCCGCGCCGTCAGGGGATGTTCCGGTCGCGTCAGCCAGTTGGCCAGGGACAGGCGGTTGAAAGCCGGGTCGGCCTCGCCGCCGAGAACGGCCAGGTAACCGGCATCGACCTCGTCGCCGGGCCGGTTCAGGTTGCCGCGTCGCAGGATGTTCGTCCGGTGGGGACCGTTCTTCTCCTGCACCGACCATGCCTGGGCCGGTGGAGGCGGACTGGTCGCTTCCAGGTCGTGCATCCGCCGACGCAGCGCGGCCCGGCGTTCGCGATCGGCCGGAGTCAGGGCGGCGACGACCTCGTCCCAGGTGATCTTGAGCAGCGTCTGAGCCTGCCCGGCCAGCTTGACCTGCTCGGGCGTCCGCTTCACCAGCGGCAGATCGAGGGCCTCGCGGAAGTGCGGGTCCAGGGCCGCCCGCTTCGCCACGGCCAGCTTCTGCCGATACGGGGCCTCCAGGGCGGCAAGTTCCTTCTTGATCGGAGCCGTCTGAGCGCCGATGGCGGCGATGGCCTTGCGGTATGCCGCCTGCTCGTCGGCCGTGGCGATGTCGAGATCCTTCGTCTCGACCGTGGCGAAGAAGGCTTGCAGGCGGTAGTAATCCTCGGCCGTGATCGGGTCGAACTTGTGATCGTGGCATTTGGCGCAGCCCATCGTCAGGCCGAGGAAGACGACGCCGACGGAGTTGGCGACCTCCGTCAGGAACTCCTGGCGGAGCATGGCCTTATCGACGTTGCCGCCGACCTGATGGATCGGGCCGCAGCGGTTGAAGCCGACGGCGATCTTCTGCTCGGTCGTGGCTCCCGGAAGCAGGTCGCCGGCCAGCTGCTCCTTGACGAACTGGTCATACGGCCTGTCGGCGTTGAGGCTGCGAACGACGTAGTCGCGATACCGCCAGGCGTGCGGCCGTTCGGCGTCCCCTTCGTAGCCGTTCGACTCGGCGAAGCGAGCGACGTCGAGCCAGTGGGTGGCCCAGCGTTCGCCGTGGTGCGGGCTGGCCAGCAGACGCTCGACGACGCGCTCGTAGGCATCCGACCGGGAGTCGCTGACGAAGGCGTCGATCTCGGCCGGCGTGGGCAGCAGACCGGTCAGATCGAACGTGACGCGGCGCAGCAGCGTGGCCCGGTCGGCCTCCGGCTGCGGGACGAGCTTCGCCTGGCGCAGCTTATCGAGGATGAACGCATCGATGGGATTGCGGACCCAACCGGGATTCGCGACGCTGGGCACGGCCGGCCGAACCGGCGGTTTGTAGGCCCAGTGGTCCTTCGGGTCCGGCCCTTCGGCGACGACCGGGACGGCGACAAGGCCAAGGAGCAGCAAGGTGAGAAGCCAGCGGAGCATGGGGGGGATCTCGTCGAAGCCGCGGCGGGGGCGAGGAGGGACCAGGGAATGATTATACCCGAACCGGCAGGGGCGAGGCCAGGGGTTGGCACCGTTCCTTCCGGATGTTTCTCCACCAGGCCGTCAGTTCAGGACCAGGGTCCCTACTACCGGGTCGTTCTCGAATGCTTCGAGGTCAGCGAAGCGGGCCCGAAATGCGGCCTCCACCTGAGAGGTCGTGCAGTTGCCCAACTGCAACCAGATGACCTTTGGCGGGGTGCCGCGAAGGATGCTCAGGTTGTTGTAATCGACGTCCTTGGTCACGATGGCGAATCCGTTCTGCCGGGCGAAATCCCAGATATCGTCGTCGCTGGCACAGTCCAGCGCGAGCGACTGAACGTGGACAGAACCGGGAAACAGGTCAGCAAGTCGAGCCGGCAGTTTTGGCGAAAGGTTCTGATCAATGAGCAACTTCATGCGACGGCGACCAGCATGGTTCTTTCCCGCTCTGCGGCGAACGCGAGACAGGCCTGGATGTCTTCCGGCGTCAGATAGGGGAAGTCGTCGAGAACCTCGGCGACCGTCATCCCGGCGGCGAGGTACGAGAGAACGTCATAGACGGTGATCCGCATGCCGCGGATGCATGGTCGGCCTCCGCGCTTGCCTGGTTCGATTGTGATCCGTGATCGCCACGACTCGTTCATTGCGATACTCCCTCCCGGTCGTCCCCTACTGGGAGCGTAGCCTTCTTCGCTCACAGCGTCAACCGACGACGACGTTGGTTGCATGTCGCGCATCTCACCGTCGATCAGAGCGAACGTGGCCTCGACATCAT
>CAYYJM010000339.1:0-5925 GCA_964471755.1 uncultured Alcaligenaceae bacterium | reverse complement strand
CGGTCGCGGCGTCTTCGCCCTCGGCAGGAACCCCGACTGCGACCTCAGCTTCCCCAGCGGCCAGTACCCTTGTGTCTCGACCCATCACTGCGATATCCTGCTCGACCAGCGCAGCTACACGCTCCGCGACCACAGCCGACATGGCACCTTCGTCAACGAGCGACCCGTCCGGCAGTGTCTGCCGCTGCATTCCGGCGACCGTATCCGCCTGGGACCGCAGGGCCCCGTGTTGCAGTTCATTGGCCGTTCCTGAGGAAGCCTCCGCATGCGCATCCGCCATCGCACGCCGTCGATCTTCAGCCTGAGCATGGTGGACGTCTTCTGCTGCGCCCTGGGCAGCGTGCTGCTCCTGTGGCTGTGGAACCTCCGCAAGGCCCAGGACTTCCAGATTCAGACCGAGCAGCAGACCCAACAGGCCGCCGCCCTCCTCGCCGGCGTCACCGAGGATCGCGACGGGGCCTACCGTCTGCTCCTCGAACTCCAGGGCTCTCTCGATGAGACCCAGCGTGCCAGGAACGCCCTGGATAAGGACCTGGCCACCCAGCGGACCCGCATCCTCACCCTGGAAACGCAACTGGACGACGCCGCCAAACGTCAGGCCCTCACCAGCAAGGACCTCGAAGGGCTGCGCGCCCTGCTCGACCGGGAGCGCACTCGCGCCGGCGACCTCGACCGGGAGAAGGTCACCTTGCAGGATCGCCTGCGCGCCCTCCAGGCTCTGGCCGATCGCCTCCCCGCCCTGGAGAAGGAACTGGCCGCGGCCCGCGCCCTGGAGAAGGACGCCGCCACCGCGCTCCGACTGCGCGATGCCGACCTCGCCGCCGCACGCAGCAAGGAGAAGCAGTCCGGTGAACTGCTCCGCACCCGTGATGCGGACCTGCTCGATCTGTCGCGGCGCGTACAGCTGCTGACCACCGACAAGGCCACGCTGGCGAAGAACCTGGCCGCGCTGGAGAAGACCATGTCCGCCCTGAACAGCGACAAGTCCACCCTGGAGAAGACGCTCTCCACGCACGCCAGCAACCTGACCACCAGTCAGACCCGCGTCCGCGATCTGGAGAAGGAAGTCGCCGCCCAGATCCGGACCCTGCTCAACTTGCAGGACGAGAAGAAGGCCCTGGAAGCCAAATTCGCCAAGATGAAGGCCAGCACCGAGTCGCGTTTCGCTGGCATCGAGTTGACCGGCAAGCGCGTCGTCTTCATCGTCGATACGTCCCTGAGCATGATCGAGACGGCCGACGGCAAGCCCTTCCCGGAGAAATACACCACCGTGATCGACACCGTCGGCCGGGTGATGAAGAGCCTGCCCGACCTGGAATCGTATCAGCTGGTGATCTTCTCCCGTGAAGCGTCCTTTCCGCTCGGCCAGCCTGGCGAATGGCTCCGCTTCGATCCGGCCAGCAGTCCCGACCTGGTCATGCGGACGCTGCGCGATCCGAAGTACAAGCCGGACGGCGGCACCAACATGTACGCCGGCCTGGAGGCCGCCTTCCGACTCCGCGCCAGCCACCTCGACACGGTCTATCTCTTCTCCGACGGCCTTCCCAGTCGCGGTGTCGGCGTCGATCCGGTCGTGGCCCGCTCGCTCTCGGACTCGGAACTGGCGCGCCGCCTGGGCGACCACGTCCGGCTGACGCTGCGTCAGAACTGGAATCGGATCATCCCGAACCTGCCCACCGTCCGCATCCACAGCGTCGGCTTCTACTACGACAGTCCCGACGTGGGAGCCTTTCTCTGGTCGCTGTCGCGCGAGAACCAGGGGAGCTTTGTCGGCATGTCCCGGCCCTGAGCCAAAAACGAACGAGCCCCGGCGTCAGTTCGCCGGGGCCATCGACTGGCAGCCTTCACTCGGCTTGCGATTCCTGCTCCGGTGTGGGCGTCGGAACAGGGATTTCCGCGTTCGATGGACTCTCGGTCAACGGACGATATTCGCGACGCCCCTGTTCATCGACCGTGGCGATGTAGCCGTTGCCATCGACCTGCGGCTCGGAGTGGCTCGACGCCTCTGCGGGCAGCGTGGCCAGGGCGCTGTACAACTCACGCAGGGACAGCCCTGCCTTGCGCCCACGATTGAGCAGTTGGCGGATATGATTGTCCGAACTCATGTTCAAGCTCATTTCTGGCAGGCTATTTCGGAGGGTAGAACATCGCTCCTGATCGAGGGTTCTTCATCGACCGATCTTTCCCAGCCTCTCCATCTATTATAGGACGAGCAAGTCCATTGTGTGAAACGAAAATACCATCGGCCAGTGGACGGAGAAAAATCACTGAATTTTACTTCAGGGCCTCGTTTCGGTCGGCACGGTTAGCCGGCTCTCCTGGACAACGACTTCGACCGAGGGCCAGCCCTTGGCCCGGGCGACTTCTTCCCAGAATCGCCGGTAGATCAGTTGAAGTTCTATCGTCTGCACATCGGCCGGGAAAGACCAGTCGAGCGTTTCGACTCGATCGGGGTGGAGACGAGTATCGTTCACGGCTCCCTGCGACCGCCAGAACGGAGCGGGCTGTCGGCCTTCCGGATCGTGCAAAACTCGGGCGAACAACCATCCCGCTTCTCCGGCCCGACTGCCGGCCAGGTCCGGTAAGCGTGGCCCCTGCCGTGGCTCCACGCTCCGACCGGCCGCATCGCGCGCCCGGACCACCAGGAGCAGGTGCCGATCGATGTAGCCCGTCGGCACCCGATGTCCCACTTGCGCCGCTGACACCCGCGCTGTGACGGCCAGCCCATCCCCTTCTCGCCGGAGGACACCTCGCAGACTCAGGCTGCCGCGCAGCATCACCGCCTGGCTCCCGGCGAAGAAGCGATGATTCGCCAGGGTCCGTGGATCGCGTTCCCTGCCGCCGTGACCGGGCGCGATGTTCGTCATGCGGCCTGTCGGTATCAGATGGCAACTCTGACACGACCGCCCCTGTCGGCTGGCCGGGCTCGCCTGCCACTCGCTGTGCGTCGTGTAGACCGGCACGCCGAAGACGACGCCTTCATGGCAGGCGGCACAGAATCGGCTGTCGCGCTGGAAGGTCGAGAAACTGTCCTCGCCGCGATCCACGTCGTCGAGCGGGCCGAAGAAGAGTTGCCGGCCCTGCCCCGTCTCCGGTCGGCGCAGGCGCAGATTGTAGCGACCGTGGCTCAACCCATCGAGCGGCCCCTCGACGCCCTCGATCTTGTGGCAGTAATCGCAGTGGACGCCCTGGAGTGCATTCCCGGTCACACGACGCAGGTCGAAGGCACCCGGTTCATCGTCGCGCACGGCTGGAGCATGGCACGAGACGCAGACGGCCGCTCCGGCCTCGTTCTGCGTCAGGACGCCCCAGCTCACGCCGGACCGGCCGGTCCAGTCGGTCCCCTCGTACAGATTGCGGAAGTGCTTGCCGGTCGCCGAGCGTGCATGGCCGCTGCTGGCCCACTCGCGGTACATCTCGTCGTGACAGCTCGCGCAGTTGCCCGGCTGGTGCCGCTCCGGGCCTGGATCGACCCAGCGGTAATCCTCGTGATCGGCCGGCAGAGCCCGCAGCACGAGTTCGAGCGGTTGCCCCGCCGTGGGTTTCTCCCCGGCGATGAAGTATCCCTCCCGTGCGGCAGTGATTCGCCCCTCCGCAGGACCGGCGGGCAGGCGGAAGTACCCCTCCGCGTCGCTGGTCGTCGCGAGGTTGGTCGCCTGCCAGCGAACGCGCGCTCCAACGACGGGTCGGCCGTGTTCATCGACGACCCGCCCGGTCGGTGCTGCCATCGGCCCGAGCAGGAGCAGCGGCAGACAGGCCAGCAGGACCAGCAGGAACAGGAGAATCAGGGGACGACGCCGAGACATGATGACCACTCCGCCTCGTCCCCTGCGAACCAACTACGGCCGCTTCACCCCGGTCAGCTCATCGGCCAACTCGTTGGCGTCGTATACCTTGCGCATCGCCTCGATCATCCCGGCCGAATGCACCGAGACGGCCCGGGCCACGTTGTCCGTGTAGGCGAAGCCGAGAACCAGCGACTGGATGTTGCCGTCGAAGATCAGACCGACGACCTCACCTTTGGTGTTGACGACCGGACTGCCCGAGTTGCCGCCGATGATGTCCGCCGTGCAGACGAAATTGTACGGCACGCTCAGATCGAGTTTGTCCTTGCGCTCGACCCAGCGCCGTGGCAGGTCGAAGGGCGGCTTGTTGTCGTTCTCCTTCGAGCGTTCGTACATGCCGGCCAGCGTCGTCTCGAACGGCACCTTCTTGCCGGCCTCCTCGTAGCCCTTGACGGCACCATACGCCAGCCGCAGGGTGAACGTCGCGTCGGGATAGACGCTCGTCCCCTCGCGGGCAAACTTGACCTTGGCGATCTCGGCGTACGCCTGGCGGGACACTTCCTCGACCTTGTTCTCGATGATCTTGCGAACCGCTCGCGATTCCTCATCGACCAGGCGAGCCAGGGCGAGCATCGGGTCGGTCGATTTCTCGATGGCCTGCTTGCCGCCCTCGAACAGCTTCTTGCGCAGTTCGACGTCCTTGAGCTTGCTGCCGCGGACCAGCTCGGCCGCACGGACGGTCGGAGCCTTGCCGGCCAGGACCTTCTGCACCAGCGGATCGTCGTAGCCGAGTTCGGCACAGAGGAACAACAGTGCGTCGGTCAGTCGGGTGATCTCGAACTCGTCGTGAATCTCCTCCGTCGAGAACAGACCGATCTTCAGCGATGGCAGGGCACCGTCAGTGAACTCGCGCAGACGCTGCCCGTTCGGCCTGGGCAACTCATCGCCGGCCCGGACCAGGGCCCGGGCGATGCCGAACAGTTCGCTGTTGAAGCCGGCCGCTCCTTCGAGCAGGGTGTAGCGGTGGATGTTCGCCGCCCGCACCTTCTGGGCCTCGGCGATACGGTCCCAGGCGTTCTTGGCGGACGCCAGCTCCGGCTTGCTCGCCGCCGTCTCGCGCAGCAGACGCTCCTCTTCCTTCTTGCGCGCCATCAGTTCCGGATCGAGCAGCCCTTCCAGACCGCCGAGTCGGGCCTTGCGACTATTCTGCACGCCGAACAGGAAGTCCTTGGCCTGGCGCGTGTTCTCGGCACTCTGGTCGCTGTAGACCTTGGCCATGACCTCCAGCCGGTTCAGCCGCTGCATCAGGAATGGGAAGCCGACGTCGCGCAGGTACTCCAACTCGGCAACCGTGTTGAGCCGACTCGTCCGGCCCGGATGACCGGAGACGAAGACCAGTTCGCCCTCCTTGGCCCCGTTCTTGCTCCACTTCAGATAGTCCTCGATCTTCGCTGGCTTGCCGTCCTCGTAGACGCGGAACAGGCACATGTCCAGGTCGTAGCGGGGGTACTCGAAGTTGTCCGGGTCGCCGCCGAAGAAGGCGGCTTGCTGTTCCGGAGCGAAGGCCAGCCGGACGTCGGTGTAGGTCTTGAAGCGGTAGAGATGATACGCGCCGCCCTGATAGAGCGTGATCACGTCGCTGCGCAGGCCGGTCTTCTCCTTCGACTCCTTCTCGATCTCGGCCATGACCTCGCGGCGTTTGGCCGCAGCCGTGTCTGCCGGCTGCCCCTTGACGGCGTCGTTGACGCGCTGGGTCACGTCCTCGATGCTGACCAGGACGTTCAGTTCCGCGCCGGTACACTTGATCTCGTCGGCGCGCGTCTTGGCCAGGAAGCCGTTCTTGAGGTAGTCGTTCTCTTTCGTGCTGATCTTCTGCAGATAGTCGGCTCCGACGTGGTGGTTCGTCAGGACCAGACCATCGGGCGAGACGAACGAGCCGGACCCGCCGCTATTGAAGCGAACGGAGGCCCGCTGAACGTGGTTCAGCCAGTCGTCGGTCAGCTCGAAGCCGTACTTGTCCTTGATCTGCTTGCGGGGCGGGTTGTTGAACAACCACATGCCCTCGTCGGCCAGGATGTGCGGCACCAGCGTGAGCAGAAAGCCCAGGCTGCTGACTGATTTTGCGTTCATTTTAAATCTT
>CAYYJM010000338.1:0-5929 GCA_964471755.1 uncultured Alcaligenaceae bacterium | reverse complement strand
GCCGCAATCACGGCTTCGGCCGGGCCGTCAACCAGTGTGGCAGCCGTAGCCAGGGCGACTGGCTCCTGCTCCTCAACCCCGATGTCACGCCGCCGGAGGAGTTCCTCGATCGCGTCGTCGAATTGACCGATCGGCTCGACGCCGGGTCGCCGCGTGTCGGCATCGTCGGCCTGGGTCTGCGCAACGAGGACGGGTCGCCGCAACTCTCGACCGGGCCGTTTCCGACCTGGGGAGGTACGCTGCTGCGTCTGTTCCTGCCCCGGCCGAGTCGGAAGTACCATCTCCGACCGCCCGAGCAGGCCGGCTCCGTGGACTGGGTCACCGGCTGCTGTCTGCTCGTTCGTCGGGCGTGCTGGGAGCAACTCGGCGGCTTCGACCCGGCATTCTTCCTCTACTACGAGGACGTGGACCTCTGCCGGCGAGCCGTCCAGGCCGGCTGGGAGGTCCGTCATGAGCCGACGCCGACGGTGACGCATCATCGGCCGCTTCACGTGCGTGAGGTGCCGGCTCATCTTCGTCTGATCACCCGGCACGCTCTGCTGACGTACGCCCGCAAGCACTGGCCCGGCTGGCACGTCTGGCTGCTGGCCGCCCTGGTCCGCGCCGAGGCGTCGGGCCGGCTGCTCTGGTCTGGCCTGCGTGGCCGCTGGCGGGAGGCCGGCATCTTCGCCGAGCTGATCGCCCTGGCCGGTGATCTGGTCGCCGGCCGCGTGGAGGGAGCCGAGGAGCGTCTCCAGCGCATCATCCAGCAACACGAGGAGCGCATCGGTGCCGCCGCTGTCGGTCATCATTCCCAGTCATAGGCGCGTCGATCTACTGGCCTGCTGCCTGGCCGCCGTGCGGAAGTACGCTCCGTCCGGCACCGAGGTCGTCGTCGTCGATGACGGCTCGCCCGATGGCTGCGTCGCGCGACTGGCGGAGAGCTTTCCTGGCGTGCGTGTCGTGCGTCTCCCCTGCCCTTCGGGCTTCTGCATCGCGGCAAACGCTGGCCTGCGCGCGGCCACGTCGCCCTGGGTGCAGCTGCTCAACGATGATGCCGAGCCGACGGCCGGCTGGGCCGAGCCGGCCCTGGCCGCGCTGGCCCGGCCGGACGTGGCGGCGGTCGCGCCGCTGGTCCTGCTCGGCGCGCCGGTGACGACGCCGGTGCGCATCGATAGTGCTGGCGACGGCTACACTCTTGGCGGCATCGCTCGCAAGCGGCATCATGGCCGGCTGCTCGACGAGGTGCGACCGTCGGCCGGGCCGGTCTTCGGGGCGAGCGGGGCGGCGGCGTTCTATCGGCGCGACGTGGTCCTCGGCCTGGGCGGCTTCCATGAGCCGTTCGGGGCGTACTTCGAGGATGTCGATCTCGCCTTTCGGCTGCACTGGGCGGGCTGGCGTGTCTGGTTTGAGCCGGCGTCGCGCGTCTGGCACCGGGGCGGAGCGTCGCACGGGCCGCCGCGAGGGGCGTTGCTGGAGCAGCAGTCGCGCAACGAGGAACTGGTCTTCTGGCGGAACATGCCGGCCGACCTGCTCTGGCGGGCGGTGCCGCGTCACCTGGCCGTTCTTGCGACGGCTGGGCGAGGGGACGTTGTTGCCGTTCCTGCGTGGTCGATGGCGAGCGTGGCGCGATCTGTCGGGTGTCCGGTGTCAGCGTCGGCACCACATCGCGACCCCGGCTCACGCCGATTGGTCGCTGGATGCCTGAGTGGTGTCAGTATCGTGGCGGAGAGGTGGGTTCGGTTGTGATGATTGGAGTGAATGTAGCGATTGTGACGCCAGCTTTTCGGCGCGCACCCGCCCGGCTCCGGGAGGCCTCCTCCGCTCCGTGGTCCGCTGCCGGCTTGCTCGGCTGCGGACCACTCCACTTCGGATGCCTCCCTCCTTGACTACCTCGCTCGGATGGAAACTGCGAGACGAAACCCGTGGTCCGTGATGCGATTCGCTGGGTCGTTGCCGCCCCGGGTCGCTGAACGGCAGCCCCTGGCATCGAGGTCCCAGCTGCCGCCACGCACCACGCGGGACGAGCCTCCGGAAAGACTCCCTCTCGGATTTACTACGGCCTCCGTCAAGTACGCGCCATGCAGATCTTCGCACCATTCCCAGATATTGCCGTGAACCTGACGCAGTCCCCACGGGTTCGGCCGCTTCGTCTCCACCGGATGAGTTGTGCCGCCCGCGTTCTCCTCGAACCAGGCATGCTCACCAAGTCGGGTCGGGTCGTCCCCCCAGAAGTAGGCCGTCTGCGTGCCCGCTCGGCACCCGTACTCCCACTCCGCCTCCGTCGGCAGCGAATAGACCAACCCCGTCGCCACGTCCTCGTTCAGCCAACCCACCAGCGCCTGCGCGTCGTTCCAACTCACGCACACCACCGGATGACGTTCCGTCTGCGCGCTGCCAGGACTCCGCCAGGTAAATGACGCATCCTTCTTCCACTGCCTGCCGTCATAGCCCCATGCTCCTCCGCTCGTTTCCGCCTCCGTTCGGTAACCCGTTGCCTTCACGAACGTGGCGTATTCGCCCACCGTCACCGGGTAGACTCCCAGGTAGTACGCCTCCGTCAGCCGCACCGGGTGTAGCGTCTCGTCGTCGTAACGCTCCTCCTCCGTCTCCGGACTGCCCATCGGGAACGTCCCCGGCAGCATCAACGCCAGCGGCATCCGCAGCGTATTGTCATTCCGGATCGGCACCACCGGCGACAGGCCAGAATCCAGCAACGCCTGCTGTCGAGCCAACCGTCCCGCTCGCTCGGGATGATCCGCCTCGACATGCAGCAGGTAACGAAGGCGGGCCAACTCCGCGCGCGGATCGCCCTCGTCCTCCAGCCAGTCCGACAGGATCAGCCAGCGATCCAGCTCATCCGGATGCAGGGCGATGCCCGCCAGCAGGTCCGCTTCCGTCACCATGCGAGGTCTCCCTTCACGATGGCCACCACGACGAGATTGTATCACCCAGCGAGCACTCGCGGCCGGCGATTTTGTCAGATCGCGTTGATTCGACACAAAGCGTCGCCTATAATTCGTGTAGAACGGACGCATTCATCGTCGGACGGAACCGCCGCCCCTCGACAGGAGACCGATCATGGGCAGCACACGCTGGAACGACAACGACTACCGAGATCGCGCCCGTCAACGGGCCGCCACCGGACGCGACGCCTTCGAGCATGACCAGGACATCCGCCAGGGAGTCGCCGCCGCGGCCGTCCATCAGCGCATGAACCCGTACGGCGTCACCGTCCGCGAATCGCGCGACAGTGACGCCCATCCGGAGAGCCGGGCCGTCGCCGTTCTGTTCGACGTGACCGGCAGCATGCAGGGCGTGCCGCGCATCCTGCAAGCGAATCTGCCACGCCTGATGGGCCTGCTCATCGAACGCGGCTACCTGGCCCATCCGCAGATCCTCATCGGCGCGATCGGCGACGCGACCTGTGACACCGCTCCGCTCCAGGTCGGCCAGTTCGAGTCCGGCATCGAGATCGAGGAGGATCTCGGCCGACTCTACCTCGAAGGCGGCGGCGGCGGCCAGGTGACCGAGTCGTACGAACTGGCGATGTACTTCATGGCCCGGCACACCGCCCTGGACTGCCTGGAGAAACGCGACCAGCGCGGCTTCCTGTTCATCATCGGCGACGAGTGCCCGTACCCGGCCGTCAGCCGGCGCGAGGTCGAGCGACTGCTCGGCGAGAAGGTCCAGGCCGACATCCCGACCGAGATCGTTCTCGCCCGGCTGCGGGAGAAGTTCGACGTCTACTTCATCCTGCCGAAGATGACGTCGCACTGGAACAATCGGGCCGTCTATCGGTGCTGGGTCGATCTGCTCGGTCAGAACGTGCTGAAGCTGGAGAACCCGGCCGGCATCTGCGAACTGATCGCGGCGACGATCGGCGTGGCCGAGGGCCGAATCGAACTGGCCGGGCTCGACGAGGACCTCGCCGAGGCCGGGGCGTCCGCCACGGTGGCCCGGGCCGTGGGTCGCGCCCTGGCCAAGGCCAGCGCCGGCCGGGAGGAGTAACATGGGCCGGGCCATCCTGACCGTCGGTCTCGGCTTCGGCGACGAGAGCAAGGGAGCGACGGTCGATTTCCTCGCCCGCAGGCTGGAGGCCGACCTGGTCGTCCGCTACTGCGGCGGCAGCCAGGCCGGCCACAACGTCGAACTTCCGGACGGCCGACGACACACTTTCTCACAGTTCGGAGCCGGAACGTTGGCCGGGGCGCGGACGTTCCTCGGCCCGGCCATGATCATCGATCCGCCCGCGTTGCGGCGCGAGGCGGAGCATCTCGTCGAACTGGGCATCGCCGACCCGTTCGGCCGGCTGACGGTTCATCCGGACTGCCTGGTGACGACGGCCTGGCACCGGGCCATGAATCGGGCGCGCGAGCTGGCCCGTGGCGCGGATCGACACGGCTCCTGCGGTCAGGGCATCGGCGAGGCCCGGAGCCACTGGCTCCGGCACGGCACAGATGCCATCGTCGCCGCTGATCTGCGTGAGGCCGGGCGACTTCACGCGAAGCTGGAACTGCTCCGTCAGCGGGCGCTGCTCGAGATTCAGCCCTTGCTGCCGCTCATCGACGAGAAGGATCGCGCCACGCTCGATCTCTGGCTCGACACCGAGACAGAAGCCCGTCACCTGGCGGACGCCCTCGCCGCCGAGGTGGCGATCGCCCCGGAGCCGACAGCGTGGCGGACGGCGATCTTCGAGGGGGCCCAGGGCGTCCTGCTCGACGAGTATCGCGGCTTCCATCCGTACACGACCTGGAGTACGGTCACGCTGCATCACGCCTGGGAACTGGTCGATCGCCTGGCCGTGGACGCGGTGGCCGTCCTCGGCCTGACGCGGACGTACACGACGCGCCATGGAGCCGGGCCGCTGCCGACGTTCTCGGCCGAGTTGACCGAGCGTCTGCGTGATCCGGGCAACCCGTGGAACGCCTGGCAGGGACACATTCGGGCTGGCTGGCTCGACCTGCCGCTGCTGCGCTACGCCGTCGCCTGCGTCGGGCCGCTCGACGGCATCGCCGTCAGCCATCTGGACCAGGTCGCGGCCGACACCCGAATTTGCGCGGCGTATCGGAGCGGCCCCCTGAAACCGGCGTCGGTCCCGGAACTGGCGTGGCAGGAGGGCCTTACCCGAAGCCTGGAGACGGCCGAGCCGATCTATACGGCGACGGACGCCGACGGAATCTTGCGACACGTCGGCGAGCTGGCTCCCGTGGTGCTGACGGCCAGCGGGCCAACGCACGCGGATCGTCACCTCGGCGGGTTGACGTTTCGTAGTCGGCGTCAGGCTCACCTGGCATCGCTGCCACTCGGCGATTAGCATACCAGTATCGTGACGAGGAACCTTGCTCAATACTGCCACGAGCGGAGGGGGCTCCATGCCGATCCACGACTGGACGCGCGTCGATGCCGGGCTGTTCCACCACTTCCACGAACGCTGGATCGCAGCGATCAGCGACACTCTCAACGGCGGGGTTCTCCCCCCTGGGTTCGTCGCCCTGGTCGATCAGGTCACCAGCGGACCGATTCCGGACGTGGTGACCTTGCAGCGACCGCCGCGAAGCACCACCCGGCCCGGGGCGACCAGCGGGGTGGCGGTGGCGGAGCGGCCTCCGTGGGCGCGATTCGTGGTCGAGGGCGAGGACGACATCTACGCCGGCCGGGCCAACCGCGTTGCCATCCAGCACCGGCACGGCAAGGTCGTCGCGGTCATCGAGATCGTCTCTCCCGGGAACAAGAACAGCCGGCATGGCCTGGTGGCGTTCGTACGCAAGACCGCGGAATTACTCTGGCAGGGGATCAACCTCCTCGTCGTCGATCTGTTCCCGCCATCGGAACGCGATCCGCAGGGGATCCACAAGGCGATCTGGGACGAGATCGCAGCCCGGCCGTTCGAGCTGCCGGCCGACAAGCCGCTCACCGTGGCTGCTTACCACGCCGTGCCGGTCAAGCG
>CAYYJM010000337.1:5122-5979 GCA_964471755.1 uncultured Alcaligenaceae bacterium | reverse complement strand
GGCCTGCTTTGAGCCGACGATCGATTACGTCGTGACCAAGGTGCCGCGCTGGGCGTTCGAGAAGTTCCCCCAGGCCGACCCGACCCTGACGACGCAGATGAAGTCGGTCGGCGAGACGATGGCGATCGGCCGAACGTTCAAGGAGTCGCTGCAAAAGGCGCTGCGCGGCCTGGAGACGGGCCGCTTCGGCCTGGGCTGCGACCGGGCCGACCTGTGGGGCACGCCGAACCAGCCGACCGAGCCGGAGATCATCCGCCGACTGGCCAAGCCGATGGCCGAGCGCATCTGGTACATCCGCTACGCCTTCAAGGCCGGCCTGTCGGTCGAAGAGATCCACCGACACACGAAGATCGACCCGTGGTTCCTGCGCAATCTCGAAGAGATCGTCGCGCTGGAGAAGCCGTTGGCCGAGGCGGCGACGACCTTCCGCGATCAGCCCGAGTTGCTGCGTGACCTGATGTGGACGGCGAAGCAGGCCGGCTACTCCGATCATCAGCTCGGCCAGCTGTGGAAGACCAACGAGCGCGAGGTCCGCCGCGTCCGGCAGAGTCTCGGTGTCGTGCCGGTCTTCAAGCGGGTGGACACCTGCGCGGCCGAGTTCGAGGCGTTCACGCCCTACTACTACTCGACCTACGAACGGCCCAGCGAGCGCGTCGGCGAAGATGGTACGCTGGTCAGCGAACTCGACGACGAGACGGTGCCGACGACGGGCAAGGAACGGATCATGATCCTCGGCGGCGGTCCCAACCGCATCGGCCAGGGGATCGAGTTCGACTACTGCTGCTGCCAGGCCGCCTTCGCCCTGCGTGAGGCCGGGTTCGAGACCATCATGGTCAACTCGAACCCGGAGACGGTCT
>CAYYJM010000337.1:0-5112 GCA_964471755.1 uncultured Alcaligenaceae bacterium | reverse complement strand
CGGCGGACAGACGCCGTTGAACCTGGCTCGTGGCCTGGAGGCGGCCGGGGCACCGATCATCGGCACGAGCGTCGAGAGCATCGACATCGCCGAGAATCGCAATCGGTTCCAGGATCTCGTCACACGGTTGGGGCTCAAGCAGCCGCCGAACGACTCCGCGTCGGAGATGCAGCAGGCCCTGTTCATGGCCCGCAAGATCGGCTTCCCGGTGCTGGTCCGACCCAGCTACGTCCTGGGTGGTCGCGGCATGGCCATCGTCTATGACGAGGACGAGCTGAACCGCTACACGCAGCAGGCGATCGAGGTCTCGACGGCCAAGCCGCTGCTGATCGACAAGTTCCTTCAGTCGGCCGTCGAGGTTGACGTGGACTGCCTGGCCGATGGCGAGCGGGTGCTGATCGGTGGCGTGATGCAGCACATCGAGGAGGCCGGCATCCATTCGGGCGACTCGGCCTCGGTTCTGCCGCCGTACAGTCTGCCGCGTGCGGTGATCGACGAGATCAAGCGGCAGACGCGAGCGATGGCCCTGGAACTGAAGGTCCAGGGGCTGATGAACGTGCAGTTCGCCGTGACCGGGGTGCGCGGCCTGACGCCGCAGACCGCGCCGGAGGTCTTCGTTCTGGAGGTCAACCCTCGGGCGAGCCGAACAGTGCCGTTCGTGTCGAAGGCGACCGGCATCGCGCTGGCCCGGGCGGCGGCCCTGGTCATGGCCGGCAAGAAGCTCGACGAACTGGGCCTGACCGAGGAGGTGATTCCCCGGCACTTCTCGGTCAAGGAGAGCGTCTTCCCGTTCAACAAGTTCCACGGCGTGGACATTCTGCTCGGCCCGGAGATGCGCTCGACCGGCGAGGTGATGGGCATCGCCGACACGTTCCCGATGGCGTTCGCCAAGAGCCAGTTGGCGGCGAACACGGCTCTACCGACCAGTGGCCGGGTGTTCCTGTCGGTCGCCGACCGGGACAAGCCCGACATCGTCGCCGTCGGGGCGGGTCTGGCCCAACTCGGCTTTCAACTGATCGCGACGCGCGGCACGGCGCGGGTGCTGCGGACGGCGAACATCGCCGTCGAGGAGGTGCCGAAGTTGCAGGAAGGCCGACCGAACCTGATCGACTTCCTGCTCAACGGCGACATCGCCCTGGTGATCAACACGCCGTCGGGACACGACACACGGGCCGACGAAATCCGCATCCGGACGACGGCGGTCGCTCAGGGCGTGACGGTCATCACGACGCTGTCGGCCGCCCTGGCGGCGGTCGATGCCTGTCGGGCTCTACAGGCCCAGCACGAGTGGACCGTCTGTTCGTTGCAGGAACGGTTCGCTCCGGGGTAAGGACGCAGCGAGGTTGATCACGTTGCCGTCCCTTGCCGTCGCTGCTACAGTGGCAAGGATCACGAACCGATCCTGGCGAAGGCCGCGTTGCCATCGGGCCTGCAGGGAGACTCCACCTTGTCCCGTCGCGTCGTCCTCGTTGCCGCTCTGGCCCTGCTGGCCGTCGCGGTGATCCTGGTTCTGGTCCGCCTGGCCGGGACGGGCACGCCGCGCGACGCCCTTGTCTGGGGCGGCGATCAGGAAGGCGGCGGCCCCTACATCTATCCACAGGACGACGATCCCGCGCAGGTGACCGGCTTCGAGGTCGATCTGATGAACCTGCTGGGCGATGGGATCGGCCTGCCGGCTCACTTCGTCCAGTGCGAATGGACCAACCTGCCCGACCTGCTCCGGATCGGCGGCATTGACGTCATCGCCAACGGCTACGAGCTGACCGAGGGGCATCAGCGAACCAAGATTGCCACCATCCCCTACTACGTCTATCAGCTTCGCCTCGTGGTTCCGAAGCAGGGCGCGGCCGTGCGCTCGTGGGAGGATCTGAAGCGCGGCGAACGCCGCTGGAGGGTCGGCGTCCTGTCCGGGTCGGCCGCCGAGTTGTACGTTCGCGAGCATTTCGGCAATCGGGTCGAGGTGGTCAGCTACCAGGGCACCACGGACGTGCTGACCGAGGTGACCAACGCCAAGCTCGACGCGACCGTGCAGGACAACCCGCCGCTGGTCTTCTACAAGAACCGCTACCCCAAACTCGAAGTGGTCGATGAGCCGGCCGGACGCGGCTACTACGTCCTGTACCTGCGACCGGGTGAGGAGAAACTGCGCGACACGCTCGACGAGGCGATCCGGAGCAAGATCGCCAGCGGCGAACTGCGGACCCTCTACGAGCGGTACGGCCTGTGGAACGACGCCCAGGAGGCGCTGGGCAAGCCCGAGACCGGAGCGGGCATTCGTCAGGCTGCGCAGGTGCGCGGCCTGCGGGTGGTGTGGGACAATCTGCCGCTCCTGCTCGAATCGGCCGGCCTGACGGTGCTGCTCTCCTGCACGGCGATGCCGCTGGCCATCGTGCTGGGCCTGGCCGTCGCGGTGGGTCGGCTCTACGGCCCGGCTCCGCTGCGTCTGCTGCTGTCGATCTACGTCGAGGTGCTGCGCGGCACGCCGCTCATGCTCCAGCTGTTCGTGCTGTTCTTCGTCCTGCCCGATCTGGGCATTCGCATCCCGGCCCTGTATGCCGCCATCCTCGGCCTGGGCATTAACTACTCCGCGTACGAGGCCGAGATCTACCGGGCTGGCCTGCGAGCGGTGCCGATCGGCCAGTTCGAGGGAGCCCTGGCTCTGGGTCTGTCACGCTGGCAGGCCCTGCGTCACGTCATCATTCCGCAGGCCGTGCGCATGGTCATCCCGCCGGTCACCAACGACTTCGTCGCCCTGTTCAAGGACACGTCCATCTGCTCGGTGATCACCCTGGTGGAACTGACCAAGCGGTACAACATCCTGGCCAACAGTACCGGCGCGTACCTCGAGTTGGCGACGGTCACGGCCTTGCTCTACCTGTTGATGAGCTATCCGCTGTCCCTGCTGGCCCGGCGGCTGGAGGCCGCTCCACAACGGCAACTCGTCTGAATCTCCGGGAGCGACCATGCCCGATGAAGTCATGATTCGCGTGAGCAACCTGGTGAAGTATCACGACCAGCTGCGCGTGCTGGACGGCGTCTCGCTGACGGTCGCTCGGGGCGAGGTGGCCGCCCTGGTCGGATCGTCCGGCGGCGGCAAGAGTACGCTCCTGCGCTGTCTCAACGCCCTGGAGCCGTTCCAGGAAGGCGAACTCTTCGTCGGCGACGCCCGGATTGGTCCCGACGCGGTCCAGGGTCGCAACGGTGAGATGCTGCGTCGGCTGCGGCTGCGCGTGGGCATGGTCTTTCAGCACTTCAACCTGTTCGCCAACATGACCGCTCTGGAGAACGTGGCCGCGGGGCCGCTCCACGCACTGGGCCGACCGCGTGCCGAGGCCGAGGCCACGGCGGAGCAACTGCTCGCCCGGGTCGGCCTGGCCGACAAGAAGGACTCCCGACCGGCCCAGCTGTCCGGCGGTCAGCAGCAGCGTGTGGCCATCGCCCGCGCCCTGGCCGTCAAGCCCGAGGCCATCCTGTTCGACGAACCGACCAGCGCTCTCGATCCGCGCAACGCCGACGAGGTGCTGGACGTGATGACCGAACTGGCCCGGGCCGGTCTGACCATGATCGTGGTCACCCATGCCATGCGCTTCGCTCGGGATGTGGCGAGGACGATCCACGTCATGGCGGCGGGCCGTGTCGTCGAATCGGGCCCGCCGGCGCAGGTGTTCGATCAACCCGCGCAGGAAGCGACGCGATTCTTTCTGGCCCACACCGGCCACTGAGCCCGGCGGGCCTCACCGGGGGCATCCCTCATGAACACGCTTCCCGAATCAATCCCGGAACCAGTCCAAATCCCGGATGGCGACCTCCTCCGGGCGGGGATTCTCAAGGTCGCCGTGATCGCCGCCCTGATCGTGGGCCTCAGTCTGTCCTGGCGGCTCTGGCTGCCCGATCGACTCTTTCCACTGTCGCCCGTCTCGGACTCGCTGCCGGTGATCCCTGCCTGGCTGGGAGAACTCTGGCTCTGGTCGCTGATCGCTCTGCTCATCGTCGCGGCCCTGCTGCCGCGACCGGCAATCGCCCTGGGGCCGGCCCTGATCCTGGCCATCGCTCTGCCGCTGTGGGATCAGTCACGTCTGCAACCCTGGTACTACCTCTACCTCGCCATGCTCGTCTGTCTGTTCTGCTTTCCCTGGAACGATTCCGAGAAGGGCGAGCAACGGCGGCGGGTGCTGAACGCCTGCCGGCTCATCGTCGCGGGGACGTACTTCTGGAGCGGGATTCAGAAGTTCAACATCAGCTTCGCGACGGACGTGTTCCCCTGGCTGATCACGCCGCTGGTTCCGGAGTCGGCTCGCAATCTGGCCGAGCGCGGCGCACTGCTCGCACCGGTGATCGAGACGGCTCTCGGCATCGGCCTGCTGATCCCGGCCTTTCGCGGTCTCTGCATCCTCGGAGCCCTGGCGATGCACGCTGGTATCCTTTACTGTCTGGCAGGCCCGGAGTCGTGGGGATGCCATCACTGGAACAGCGTCGTCTGGCCGTGGAACGGGGCCATGATGGTCTTCGTCCTGACCCTGTTCGTTCGGACTCGCACGGTCACGCCGCTGGCCCTGCTCTGGCCGGGGCGATCCGTCCTTCAGTGGGCCATGCTCCTCCTCTTTGGCCTGATGCCGATCTTCAACTTCTTCGGCTACTGGGACGCCTACCTCTCGGCGTCGCTCTATTCCGGCAACACGATGAAGGCAGAATTCCTCCTGCCGGAGTCGGCCTACCGTCGTCTGCCGGAAGCGGTTCGCCGGCACGCCTACGAGACCTTCGACCGGAAATACTCGCTCGAAGTCTTCCTGTGGTCGATCGAAGAACTCAACGTGCCGACCTACCCCGCCGAGCGCGTCTTTCGGAGCATCCTCCGTCACCTCCAAGGCTTCTGCGACCCAGCCGATCAGGTGGAACTGATTCTGCTCCACCCCCCACACTGGCTATCCGGCAAACGGGCCGAAACGATGAACGATGAACGATGAACGATGAATCGCCCTGTCTTCCGTTCATCGTTCATCGTTCATCGTTTCGGAGTGGCTTCGTTGGGGAACTGCTTCCAGTAGAGTTCCTTGAAGGGGTTGACCTTGGGCCCGACGACGTTCTCGTTGATGAGGTACGGTGGCAGGGACG
>CAYYJM010000336.1:4737-6001 GCA_964471755.1 uncultured Alcaligenaceae bacterium | reverse complement strand
GACCGCCCGGCCTTGACGGGTCAACTCGCGGATCAGGGCGTACACCTCGGCCCGGGCGGCAACGTCGATGCCACGCGTCGGCTCGTCGAGAATCAACACGGCCGGATCGCGCTCCAGCCAGCGGGCCAGGACCACCTTCTGCTGATTGCCGCCCGAGAGCGTTCCAACCTCCTGATCCAGTGACGCCGCCTTGACACGAAGCTGTTCACAGCGAGCCCGCGTCCGAACCATCTCGCGCGAACGCAGGGCGATCAGGCCGCCGACGGCCCACTGCCACAGCGATGCCAGTGCGACGTTGAATCGCACCGACAGACCGCGACAGAGCCCCTGCCGCAGACGGTCCTCCGGCAGATAGGCCAGACCGCGCGCCGCCAGGGGCCCCGGACCATCCGGTGTCACCGGAGTGTCATGCAGTCGAACCTGTCCGGCCGACAACGGTCGTAGGCCGAGGACGCCCTGCGCCCACTCTGTCCGTCCGGCCCCGACCAGGCCATACAGACCGAGGACCTCGCCGGCGTGGACCTCCAGCGTCACGTCATGGAAGGAATCGTCTGCCGCAGTCAGGCCCTCACAGCGGAACAGAACCGCGCCCGGTTCCAGCGGGTCTGGCGGAGCGATCTGCTGAACCTCCCGGCCGACCATGTGTCGGATCAGATCCTGCCGCTGCACGCCAGCCAGCGGGCCGGTCCAGACGACTCGACCATCGCGCAAGACCGTCGCCTCGTCGGCCAGGGCGGACACTTCCTCCAGACGATGGCTCACGTAGAGAACGGCCGAGCCGGCGTCCCGCAGCCGGCGAATCTCGGCGAAGAGTCGCTCGGCCTCGTCAGCGGACAGGCTGCTGGTCGGTTCGTCGAGGATGAGGACACGCGGCCGAAGGGCCAGGGCGGCGGCCAGGCCGACGAGTTGCCGCTGTCCTGGTGTCAGGGTGCCGGCCAGCGCATCGGGCGGAAGATCGACACCGAGCGAGGCCAGGGCGGCTTCCGTTCGACGGCGCAGTTCGGCCCGGTCGAGAATGCCGAACGTGGCCGGCAAATCCTGCTCCAGACCAAGATTTTCGCCGATGGACAGTTCGGAAAAGAGATCGCCTTCCTGATGCACGACGGCGATCCCATGACGGCGGGAGTCGGCGGCACCTCGAAAGGCGACGGACTGCCCCTCGAGGCGGATCTCGCCGGCATCGGGGGACAGTAAACCGGTCAGCAGGTGGATGAGCGTGGACTTGCCCGCGCCGTTCTCGCCGAGCAGCCCGTAGCGCTCGCCG
>CAYYJM010000336.1:0-4727 GCA_964471755.1 uncultured Alcaligenaceae bacterium | reverse complement strand
AGCGTGGACCCGGCCTGCGGACAAGACGAGATCGACCCCGGCGAGGGCACGCACGCCGGGAAAGGCTTTTTCGAGTTGGCGAGCGACCAGCGTCATTCCTGTGACGGAACGGACAGGCCAGCGACCAGGGGGGCGTCCGTGGGCTTGAGCAGGAGTTCGCCCCGCAGCACGGCCGTCGTGCGCGGAGCCTGAATGCCCAGGCGGACCTTGTTCCCGTCCACCGATACGACGGTGACGATGATGTCCTCACCGATGTGGATCACTTCGCCGATCTTGCGGCTGAGCACAAGCACGGGGCACCTCTCGACGAGACTCTCGCGGTTGGGGGCGGTAGTTTTCGGAGCGGCAACACGCCAGCCCGGCAGATGGGATGGGCAGTCGGCAAGAGCTTTCGCACTGGAGAGAGGTCGCGAGACTTCCCCAGGAACGATCGACTCTCGTCGGCGGCAGCATCATCGTGCAGCTACCTGAGTTCGCTCGGTTATCGTGGGAAAGGGAGAATGGATCCGGTTGAATCCGTCCGTTCCTCTCCATCCTTCGTGGTGACGAAGAGTGGGGAGTTGGGCAACCTTGCCACGATCACCAGTCACACCGTTTCGTCTGTCAAGAGCGAATTCGGTGTTATTTCATCGTAGACGCCACGGAAGCGGTGTCAAGGGGAAAGAACCGAAAAAACTTCGCCATCTCCCATCAACGGTTCAGCACGTGTTCGGGTCTGAGTCGATGCGGATCGCCCAGAACAGGCCCAGACGGTCGGTAAAGGGTAGCGTCCGGACCGTGAATCCCTGGCTGCTCAACAGTCGGTAGAGATCGTCCGGTCCGCGATCCTTCCCTTGCCAGTCCCCACAGTGATATTCGCCCACGAGGTTCTCACACCGTCGCAGGTGCCGGGCGGAGAACAGAATCGGCCACTCGGCCGCTTCGCAGTCGAGTTTCAGAAGGTGGATCGGATGGGCTCCGCCCTCGGAGACCTCGTCGAGGACCGCGTCGATGGCGATGGTCTCGACATCGTCACCATCGGGGGTCACCTGACCGATGACATTGAAATCCTTCGGCGGCGGCCGGTAACCGGCCCGACCACTCTGCGACCAGACCGCCTGGCTGCGCAGGATTACTCGCGAACCCCAGAGGACGAGGTTGGTCGCGCACTGGGCGAAGTTGTCGGCATCGACCTCGTACGCCCAGACCTGGGCCGCGCCGCGCCGCAGGGCCAGGTGCGAGAACGAACCGATGTGCGCGCCGATGTCGATGACTCGACTCCCCGACGGCAGCGTCTCGGGTAACTGATAGGCATTGGACAGGGCCGTCTCCTCCCAGATCCGCTGATCCCAGGTCTCCGGCCGGTAGCGCATCGGGTCGTGATCCAGCAGCCAGAGGAACTGCCGAAAGGATTGAAACGCCACCGCTTCCTGCGGCAGAGTCGAGTCGTACTCTGCCTCGCCCGGGAAGGATTCTGTCCGATACAGCGGGGTACTGGAGCGGGCCGAGGAGCGGATCGGCAGACAGGGCAAGCGGAACTTGTCGTTGAAACGATGAACGAACAACGGCCCCTCGGGGCCGAGATCCACCTGGAACCGGTCATGGCGGGCCGGAGCGTCGGCAAAGCGCGAGAACGGCTGCCGCTGCTGCTGCCAGACGCCGCGAACCACGTCCTGGTCTCCGAGGCCGTGACTGTAGACGTAGTCGGCGTGGTCGTTCCACCACTGGGTCAGGACGAGCGTCTTCCAGCACCGGGCCTTGTCGAGGAGGATGGTTCCGCCATTGACCGGCGGCTGGCCGCTGGGCTCGGTGGGATAGACGAACCAGTGAATCGACCCGTCGCCGAACGACGGGTTGGGCCAGAGGATGCTCCCGGTGGTGTTGTGATCGAACAGAGCGGTCACGTCCCCGACCGGGTAGCAATCACTGTCGAGGAACAGGACCTCCTCGAACGAGCAGTGGAGCAGGACGTAGAGCTTACTGGCCCAGCCGCCACGAAGCCGGGGCGGTTCGGCCGTCGAGTCCATGTGCCGATCAGTGTCCACGAAGCGAACGCCGAAGGGCTCCAGCCAGTGGCGAACCACCGGCTCGTTGCTGCCGTGATGCCAGACCTCAATGGGCAGATCGCAGCCGAAGTGGCGGAGCATCCGCACCGTCACATAGACACCGGGAAAGAAGGGCCCTCCGCCCGGGATGACGATGCCGCGCCCCCGATATCGGTCAGCGGGATAGGGCGGGATGCTGGCCGCATACTCGGCCGCGAGGCGACGATGGGCCTCCAGAGTCGTCCCCCAGAAGGACCAGTCCTTCGGCCAGTCTCGGGGTGGCTGGCGAAGGGCCTCGACCATGGCCGTGACCGAGTTTCGCGGCGAAGGAACGGCGTCCGGGGCCGCGTCGGCGGGCTGGTACTGCTCGCAGACGGCACAGCAGGCGACACCGTCGGCCACGCGGGATTCGGTGCAATCGCCATGAAATCCGCATGAGAAGACGTTGACCGGCTGCCCCCGATCGAGCCCGTGGGCTCGGGGGGCCTGCCGCGACAGATCCCCTCGATACAGGCAGCCAGCGCGGGCCGGCTCAGGCTGGATAGAGGGTAACGGATGTGGGGACATTGCAATATCCGTGGTGGGTCATCAGGACCAGTTCGTTGGCCCCGTGGGGATTCCAGGCGCTCTCATGGCGACGGTACGCGATGGTGGTGCCAACCGGCTGGGCCAGGTCGGTGACACATTCGAGATACCAGAAGCCGTCCTGGCCATTGAACAGAAGCCGCCACCAACTCGGCCTGCGGGGATCGACACAGGAACCGGGCATCGGCTGGTGCCAGGTCAGAGCGTCCCCAGCCTGGGCGTCGCGCGTCAGGACCCAGGTTCCGTTCAGGCTCGCGCAGTTACAGCCAGAGCGGTCCGAACTGTCGGCCATGCGGAACTGCCAGCGTTCGGGATGGACCGACCAGCCCTTCGCCGTCAGCTTCTGTGGCACCATCTTCTGGCCGTACACGTCGCAGTAGGTGTAGGCGCTGGACTGCGGTGTGAAGGTGTGGATAATGCGTAGGGAGCAGGTCGTTCCATTGTCCACCCAGACCGCGATTTTCTTGGTGGTCCAGGGAGGCCCGGCCCCGGCGGGCAGAGGCACCAGATCGATGCGCCAGGCGGAACCCACGATGCGGTCCCAGACCGTGTCCAGCCCCTCAGGCGGGGTCGTCTCGGGGATCTGCTCGTCGGGGACCGTGCCCTCGTAGACGCGTACGAAGGCGTGGCGGCCACCTCCCGCCGTGCCGTACGAACACAGGTACCACCGCGTGCCGATTTGCTTGACGAGGGTGGTTCCGCCGTTGTCCGGATGGTCGATGGGATCTCCGGCCAACCTTTGGTTCCCGGACGATAAAGCGGGTACGATGGGTTCTCTCTCGACGTTCACACTCACGCCGACGGGGACGGTGATCTCCAGGCTGATCCGAACCTGGTTCGGGTTGTCGTGGGGCATTCAATCCTCAGGGGTGTGGAGTTTCAGACGGGCCTTGAGAAGCCAGCACGCACCGGAAGTCGACAGGACGCCGAAATCGCCGACGAGCAGGGGACCAGCGTCGGAAGGCGCGGGGATAAGATACTCTTTGTGAGTCCCCATACTCGCCCGAATGAGCCGCCCTCCCTTCACCCGGACTGAGAGGGTGAATCGTTCCTGGTCAACATCCGAAAACAGGACACGCGGCCCCAGCCGAATCGCCTCGTGAACCGCCCGGGCCGGTTCGTGGATGGTCATCAGTTCCTGTGAGAGGGCAACATCGTTCGTCCGAATGGAATCAGCACTCACGACAACCGCGCTGCACTGGGTGAGAACCGGGCCATCGCTCTTCGCTGGCGGCCGGCCGAGGTAAATGCCGCGATGCCCGGCGATCCGTGCCTGTGCGAACTCGGCCTCGATCTCATAATTGTCGCTCTGCGTCGTTCCCAGGCGTATCAGACAATCTCCGTTCGCGTCCCACCACGCCTCCTTCCGCTCCGGATTGTACCGCCAGGCGAAGCGTTCCGACTGGACGACGACGGTCGGCTCCTCCTCCAGCAGGTTGAACCAGACTCCCGGTTGCGGCACGGCCTGCACCCGGGGCGTCCTGTCGCTCGATCGCGGTTCTGGCGAGCCAAACCCAAAAGCGAACAGCAGCGATAGACCGAGGCTCAGCAGTACGGTGGCCGCAAGAGCGATCCTCCACCACGAACTGAACCCTGGCGGCGTGACCGGGACCGTGGCCGCCAAGGTGGCCTGCCAGGTGCGCAGATCCCGGGCCAGGTCGGCGGCCGTCGTGTAGCGATCCTCGCGGAGCTTGGCCAGGCACTTCAGGCAGATGGCCTCCAGTTCCGGCGGGATCGTGTCGTCGATGGTGCGGGGCGGACGCGGCGGGCGATTCCGGATCTGGTCCTGATATTCGCTCAGAGTCGTTCCCGGGAAGGGAACCCGGCCCGTGAGGATCTCGTACAGCACCACACCGAGGCTGTACACATCGGTCCGGGCATCGACGAGGTGGCTGTCGCCCTGAACTTGCTCGGGAGACATGTACGCATAGGTGCCGACGATGCTGGGCCGTTCGTGGAGCAATTCCGTTTCCGAGGCGGCGATGTCGAAGTCGGCCAGATAAGGCCGATTCTGCCGGTCAACAAGGATGTTGGCCGGCTTCACGTCGCGGTGGACGATGCCGAGCGAGTGGACATGGTGCAGCGCCTCCGTGATGCCGATGAGGATGGCCACGCGCT
>CAYYJM010000335.1:0-6076 GCA_964471755.1 uncultured Alcaligenaceae bacterium | reverse complement strand
CTGGCGGCCCACAACCTGATCAGCTTCAAGTCGTACCAGGAGACGCTCGACCACTGGGCCCTTGAAGAACTGATCGGCCACTACGTCAACTACCGCAAGCAGACCAGTCCGTCGATGCAGAATCTGCTGCCGGTGACCGACTTCCGTCTGTTCGCGGTGAGTGTCCGGTTCCCGCAGACGCTGGCCAGCGAGTTCGCGCTGGCGGAACGCTCGCCGGGCGTCTACGACCTGCGACGGTTCGGCGGCTGGCTGCGAATCATCGTGGTCAATCGTCTACCCTTGCAGGATCAGAACGCCGTGCTGCATCTGTTCGGAGCCCAGGCGGAGCAGGTGGTCTACGGCGTGCAGCACTACCGGCAGCGCTCGCCCGAGACAAGCACGGTCCTGGCCCAGTTGTTCGAGCGCTATCGAGCGGAGGGAGTTTCGATGTCCGAACAGATGGAACGGTTCATGCGGGAAGCACTCGAGGAGGTCCTCCGGAACCTTCCCGTCGAGGAACGGCTTCGGGGGGTATCCTCGGAGGAACGGCTCCGGGGCGTTTCCGAAGCGGAGCGCATCAAGAGTGTCTCGACGGCGGCACGGCTCGCCGGTCTCTCCGCTCAGGAGATCCTGGCGGAGCTACCTCCCGAGGAGCGTGCGGCCCTGCTCCGAGCGCTGCAACAGCAGGCACCGACCGAGAAGCCGACCTGATGGCTTCCCCCAATGATCGCCGTGTTCGCCAGTTTCGAGGTGCTGTGGCCCCCGGTCGGCACGCTACAATACCGAGAGGGACCTCGCATGGACGAATCCCGACCCTGGCATCGCCTGTTCGGTCTGTCGTTGATGGATTTCTTCCATGACGCTCCCGTGGTCGTCGAGATGGAGCAGGATCTCTCGAAGAAGCAGCAGCTTCTCGACGTGGTCCTGATTCGCAAGGAAGGGCCGCTGAACCGGGCTCTGCCCGACGGCTTCGACGACCTGGCGGCCCACAACCTGATCAGCTTCAAGTCGTACCAGGAGACGCTCGACCACTGGGCCCTTGAAGAACTGATCGGCCACTACGTCAACTACCGCAAGCAGACCAGTCCGTCGATGCAGAATCTGCTGCCGGTGACCGACTTCCGTCTGTTCGCGGTGAGTGTCCGGTTCCCGCAGACGCTGGCCAGCGAGTTCGCGCTGGCGGAACGCTCGCCGGGCGTCTACGACCTGCGACGGTTCGGCGGCTGGCTGCGAATCATCGTGGTCAATCGTCTACCCTTGCAGGATCAGAACGCCGTGCTGCATCTGTTCGGAGCCCAGGCGGAGCAGGTGGTCTACGGCGTGCAGCACTACCGGCAGCGCTCGCCCGAGACGAGTACGGTGCTGGCTCAGTTGTTCGAGCGCTATCGAGCGGAGGGAATGTCGATGTCCGAACAGATGGAACGGTTCATGAGGGAAGCGCTGGAGGAGGTTCTGCGGAACCTCCCGGTCGAGGAACGGCTCAGAGGCCTGTCCCCGGAGGAACGCCTCAAGGGGCTGTCCCCGGAGGAACGCCTCAAGGGCGTTTCCGAAGAGGAGCGCGTAAAGGGTGTCGCCGCTGGGAAAAGACTGGCCGGTCTCTCCGTCCAGGAGATCCTGGCGGAGTTGCCTCCCGAGGAGCGGGAGGCCCTGCGCCGGGCGTTGCAGCAGCAGTCGCCCACCGACAAGCCGGCGTGATGGCCCGGCTCGATGATCGCCCTGCTCGCTCCGGATCAACTTGAGGTAGACCGTCAGTTTCAGGCGTCATGGTAGAATACCGGAAGGGGAGAGCATGGACGAATCCCGACCGTGGCATCGCCTGTTCGGTCTGTCGCTGATGGACTTTTTCCACGACGCCCCCGTGGTCGTCGAGATGGAGCAAGATCTCTCCAGGAAGCAGCAACTTCTCGACGTGGTGCTGATCCGCAAGGAAGGGCCGCTGAACCTGCTCCTGCCGGACGGCTTCGACGAACTGGCGGCCCACAACCTGATCAGCTTCAAGTCGTACCAGGAGACGCTCGACCACTGGGCCCTGGAGGAGTTGATCGGCCACTACGTCAACTACCGCAAGCAGACGAGCCCGTCGATGCAGAATCTGCTGCCGGTGACCGACTTCCGCCTGTTCGCGGTGAGCGTTCGCTTCCCCCAGGCGCTGGCGAGCGAGTTCACGCTGGAGGAACGCTCGGCCGGCGTCTACGACCTGCGGCGTTTCGGCGGCTGGCTGCGGATCATCGTGGTCAACCGGCTGCCGCTGCGGGATCAGAACGCGGTGCTGCACCTGTTCGGAGCCCAGGCGGAGCAGGTGGTCTACGGCGTTCAGCATTACCGCCAGCGGTCCCCCGAGACGAGTACGGTGCTGGCCCAGTTATTCGAGCGGTATCGAGAGGAGGGATTTACGATGTCCGAGGTATTGGATCGGTTCGTGAAGGAGACGGTGGAGCAGATCGTTCGGGACCTTCCGGTCGAGGAACGCCTCCGTGGCGTATCCACGGAGGAACGCCTCCGCGGTGTTCCTCTCGAAGAGATCGTGGCGGCCCTCCCGCCAGAAGAGCAGGAGGCGATGCTCGCGCTATTGCAACAACGGCGTTCGACCGAGAAGAAGACCTGAGTGGGAAATTTCGGCGACTCCTCCAGGGACCGCTGCCCGTATCGAACGGAGGGGTTTTTCATGTCGGAGCAAATGGAACGGTTCATGCGGGAAGCGCTCGAGGAGGTCCTCCGAAACCTTCCCGTCGAGGAACGGCTCAAGGGCGTCTCCGAGGAGGAGCGCATCAAGAGTGTTTCGACGGCGGCAAGGCTCGCCGGTCTCTCCGCTCAGGAAATCCTGGCGGAGTTACCTCCCGAGGAGCGTGCGGCCCTGCTCCGAGCGCTGCAACAGCAGGCCCCGACCGAGAAGCCGACCTGATGGCCGGCCTCAATGATCGCCGTGTTCGCCCAGGAAGCGCTCGGCGTCCAGGGCGGCCATGCAGCCGGTGCCGGCGGCGCTGACCGCCTGACGGTAGTAACTGTCGGCCACGTCGCCCGCGGCGAAGACGCCCGGGA
This sequence comes from uncultured Alcaligenaceae bacterium, assembly GCA_964471755.1. GTDB lineage: Bacteria > Planctomycetota > Planctomycetia > Gemmatales > Gemmataceae > CAYYJM01. Next base: position 3,058 of record CAYYJM010000335.1, on the reverse strand, counting down.
CGCTCGTGTACGTCCGCTGCGGCGTCGTCAGCTTCAGGTAGCCGGTCGGCTCCAGTTCGACCTGCCCCTTGAGAAACTCTGTGTTCGGCGTGTGGCCGATCGCCGCGAACATGCCGGCGGCTTCCAGAGTCTCCACGGTGCCATCCAGGGTATTCTTGAGCCGCACGCCGGTCACACCGTTTTTGTCGTCGCCGAGAACCTCCTCGACGACACGATTCCACTTCATCTGGATCTTCGGATGCGTCGTCGCCCGCTGGGCCATGATCTTGCTCGCTCGCAGCGCGTCACGCCGGTGAACGAGATAGACGACCGTACCGAACTTGGTCAGGTAGGTCGCCTCCTCGACGGCCGAGTCGCCGCCACCGACGACCACCAGTGGCTTGTTACGAAAGCGCGGCAGGGCCCCATCGCAGACGGCACAGGCCGAGACGCCCCGATTCTTGAAGCGATCCTCCGACGGCAGACCGAGATAGTTCGCCCGCGCTCCCGTGGCGATGATGACCGTCAGGGCCAGGATCTTCTCACCATCCTCGCTCGTCAGGGCGAACGGCCGCTTCGAGAAATCGACCTGGTTGATGTACTTCGTCTCGATGCGCGTGCCGAAGTTCTCCGCCTGCTTCTTCATCAGATCGACGAGTGGCGGCCCCTCGATGCCGTGCGACGGCTGGGGCAGATTGTCCTGCACCCAGTACGGCTGGCGTTCCTTCGGCAGGGCGGTGGTCAGGTACTGACGCAGATCGCCGGACGGCCAGGAGGGGAAGTTCTCGACCTCGGTCGTGAAGGCGAGCTGCCCCAGAGGGATCATGCCGGCGAAGCGCGGATCGTCGGAGATGCCGCCCTCGAAGACCAGCGGATTCAGGTTGGCTCGGGCGGCGTAGATGGCCGCCGTCCAGGCAGCCGGACCCGAGCCGATGATCACGCACTTCTCCGCCATGCTCGCTCCTCCGTTGCCGACCCGCGAGCGTGGCTTTCTCTTGCGCGGTCCCGGCGATACGATTGCGGTAGGGAATCGCTAGCATTGTAGTTGTCAGCCGCGACGAATCAACTGGGACGGGATGCCGATGTTCAACCCGAAAGACCTGCGCGAAATCCTCCGCTACGTGCCGCTGTTCCGCGAAAAAACCTTCGTCATCGCCCTGGACGGAGCCGTCGTCGAGGAAGGCAATTTCCGCAATCTCCTGCTCGACGTGGTTCTGCTCCGCTCCCTGAGCATCGACGTCGTCCTCGTCCACGGAGCCGCCTTTCAGATCGCGCGCCTGGCCGAGCAGACGCACCAGACGACGTCCGACCTCGACGGCACCGGCATCACCGATGCGACGACGCTGCAACTGGCCCTGACCGCTGCCACGCGTGTCACTCACGAACTGCTCGAGGGCCTGCACATGCAGGACCTGCGCGGAGCCTACGGCAACGTCCTGACCGCCCACCCGGCCGGCATCCTTCACGGCATCGACCATCAGTGGACCGGCCGGGTCGAACGCGTCGATGTCGAACTGCTCCAGGCCCTGCTGCAACGCGGTATCGTCCCCGTGGTGCCGCCGATCGGCTGCGATGGTGAGGGCCGATCGTACCGACTCAACTCCGACAGTGTGGCCGTCGAGATCGCCCGCGCCCTCAAGGCGGTCAAGCTCATCTTCGTCGGCACCAGTCCCGGAATTCAGCTGCCGTCGGAGTCAGGCGGCGGACTCCGGGTTCTGCGTCAGATCTCGATCGACGAGGCCGAGGCGATTCTGCATCAGCGGCGAGCGGATCTACCACCGGGCCAGGTGTCGAAACTCGAGCAGGGCATCCGGGCCAACAAGGGCGGCGTGCCGCGCGTCCACGTCATCGATGGCCGGGTCGAAACGGGCCTGCTGGCCGAGGTGTTCAGCAACGAGGGCATCGGCACGCTCATCCACGCCAACGAGTACCAGTCGATCCGCTGGGCCACGCGTCGAGACGTGCGCGCCCTGTTCAACCTGATCCAGGAAGGAGTGCGGAACGACGAGCTGGTCCGCCGCTCGCGGGCCGAACTCGAACGGCAGATCGATGACTACTTCGTCTTCGAGGTGGACCGCAACATCGTCGCCTGTGCGGCGTTGCATCCCTATCCCGAGCAGAAGAAAGCCGAGCTGGCCTGCGTCTGCGTGGATCATCGTTTCGAGAACCGCGGCATCGGGGCCAAGCTGGTGCATTACGCCGAGGACCAGGCGCGGGAACGGGGTCTGACGCAGCTGTTCCTGCTCTCGACGCAGGCGTTCAATTTCTTTCAGCAGAAGGGCGGCTACGTCCAGGGAACGCCGGACGATCTGCCGCCGGCCCGGCGTGAGCGCTACGACCGCAGCGGCCGACGCTCCCTGGTGCTGGTCAAGAATCTGACGCCGAGTCAGGGGTAAGGCCCTGAGCCTCCTGCTGGATGTTCGCCAGCAGATCCTCGCCGTCGAAGGCGATGCCGTGGGCCGTGCAGAAGCGGCGCGAGTCTTCCAGCGTGGCGATCGCCCGATCGCGGTCGCCGTTCTCGAAGTAGAGGATGCCGAGCAGATCGATGCGATCGGCGACGTCGCGGTGGTCGTACTGAAGCAGGGTTCCATCCCACTCGGGCTTGTTGACCGTGACGCTGTGCAGTTGCAGGATGCGGCGTAGTTCGCGTTCGCGCAGGAGGATCGCCTCGGCCTGGTCGCCGCGCAGCTCGGCGAGCAGGGCGCGGATCTCGTCGCCACGGATCGAGCAGGCAATGTCGGCCTGTTCGGTCAGGAGCAATTCCAGCCGTGGAGCCAGGCTCTCGGCCCTGGTCCGCTCGTTCTTTTCGTAGAACGCGGAGAGGAAATCGCGGTAGAGCGGCTCGACGGCCTCGGCGGAAGAACCTGCGCTGGGATCGCTCGGAGCTTCTCCTGTCATCGGACCACCTCGAAGAAGGAACGAAAGCCCGGCTGAATCGTCGCTGACCCGCCCCGGCTTTCGGCGTCACCCGGCATCATGCCAGGGTTCCTGGTCGCTGACAAGAGGGCACGCGGTCGGGGGTGCTGCGAAAAGTAGGGTGGGCGGGAGCGCCACCGCCGCCCGATCCGCATCTTGATCC
>CAYYJM010000334.1:2377-6132 GCA_964471755.1 uncultured Alcaligenaceae bacterium | reverse complement strand
ATCAGAACGACCCGAAGCAGAAGTCCGCCGCCGAGTTCCTTCGCATCCGTATCGACGATCTCGACAAGGTGACGGCCGAGGTCAGCGCTCTCTTCTTCGGCGTGGACATCTCCTGCGCCCGCTGCCACGATCACCCGCGCGTCGAGGACTGGAAGCAGGACCACTTCTTCGGCCTGAAGGCGTTCCTCGCCCGGACCTTCGACAACGGCGGCCTCCTCGCCGAGCGCGACCACGGCCAGGTCAAGTTCAAGACGGTCAAGAGCCAGGAGAAGGTCGCCGGCTTCCTGTTCCTGACTGGCACGAAGCTCGAGGGTGGTGTCATCGAGGAGCCGTCGAAGGACGGGCAGGCGAAGGAGAAGGAGTACTTCGAGCGCTTCAAGAAGGAGAAGAAACCGGCTCCGCTGCCGAAGAACAGCGCTCGCGCCCAACTCGTCGAGGTGGCCCTCAAGCCGGGCCAGCGTGACTTGATTGCCCGGAGCATCGTCAACCGCCTCTGGGCCCGTCTGCACGGCATCGGCCTGGTCGAGCCGCTCGACCAGATGCACGCGGGCAATCTGTCGAACCATCCCGACCTGCTCACCTGGCTGGCCAATGACCTGATCGCGCACGGCTACGATCTCAGGCGGCTGACGCGCGGTCTGGTCCTGAGCCAGACCTACGCTCGCAGCAGTCGGTGGGAACAGGGCGATGCGCCCCGCCCGAATCAGTTCGCGATGGCTCAACTCCGACCGCTCGGACCGATGCAGATGTCCGCGTCGCTCCGCCTGGCGACGACCGACCCGGCGGCCTTCGGCAAGGACGTGAAGCCAGCCGACGTCGAGAAGAAGATCGAGGGGATCGAGAACGGAGCCGGCGGCTTCGCTAGCCTGCTCGACCAGCCGGGCCAGGACTTCCAGATCAGCGTCGCCGAGGCCCTGCTGTTCAGCAACAGCGAGCGGATCGAACGCGAGTTCCTGACCGACGGCGGCGACCGTCTCGTCGGCCGACTCAAGAAGATCGACGATCCGAAGGAGTTGGTCGAGACGGCCGTCTGGGCGGTCCTGTCACGGGCTCCGCGAGCCGAGGAGACGCAGGCGATGATGGCCTACCTGACGAAGCGAAGCGATCGCAAGGTGGACGCCTGCAAGCAGATCGTCTGGGCGCTGATCACCAGCGCGGAGTTTCGCTTCAACTACTGATTCCTCCTCCCCTCTCCCTCGGTGCTCCGGGGGAGAGGGGGGGGGGGTGTGGGGGCTAGCCTTCCCTCAACGCAGACACCCCCACACCCCAGCCCTCTCCCCCGAAGCGGGGGAGAGGGAGTGACGAACGGGAGACACCGATGACCGCAAACCCGGGCAAGAACCATTGTGGCTCGCCGGAACACACGCTCCACCGGCGGGCCTTCCTTGGCAATGTTCTCGGTGCCGGTGCCGCTGCCGTGTCAGCGATGCCGGCTCTCGACCTGCTCAGTTCCCCGGCCGTCGCCGGCGAACTGAAGAAGCAGCAGAAACGCTGCATCCTGCTCTGGCTGGCCGGCGGGGCGAGCCAACTGGAGACGTGGGACCCCAAGCCCGGAGCCGTCACGGGTGGGCCGTATCGGGCCATCTCGACGAGCGTGCCCGGCATCCAGATCTCCGAACTGATGCCGAAGATGGCCCAGCGGATGAAGCACACCGCCATCGTGCGGTCGCTCAACACGCGCAACGGCGATCACGGCAGCGCCGCCCAGACGATGATGCGCGGCCGACGCGACGAGCCGACGGTCAAGTATCCTGACCTCGGGGCGGTCCTCGCCCGCGAACTGGGCCAGGCCGAGAGCCAGGTGCCCGATTACGTGTCGTTCTACTTCGCCACCGAGGGCCGCGGCATGGCCCCCGGCTCGGCCGGCTTCCTCGGCTCCCGTTACGCTCCGATGGAACTGTACAAGAGCAACGTCCCGGAGAATCTCCGCCTGCTCGCCGGCCTCGACGGCCTCGACCACAAGGAACGGGCCGACCTCCGCGATCTGCTCAGCCAGCAGTTCGCACGCGGTCGGAAGTCCGGCACGCTCGATAGCCATAACGAGGCGTACCAGCGCGTTCGCGGCCTCATGGCCAGTGAAAAACTCTTCGATGTCGAGCAGGAATCGGAAGGAATGCGTGATCGCTATGGCCGGACGACGTTCGGCGAGCAGGTGCTCGTCGCCCGGCGACTGGTCGAGGCGGGCGTGCCGTTCGTCCGTGTCGGCCGGGCCTGGTGGGACAGCCACGGCCAGAACTTCGAGACGCACGCCGAGTTGGTGCCTGAACTCGACCACGTCATGGCGACGCTGCTGGACGACCTGAAGGATCGCGGTCTGCTGGAGAGTACGCTCATCGTGACCCTGTCCGAGTTTGGCCGGACGCCGAGCATCAACGCCAGCCTGGGCCGGGATCACTTCGCCTCGGCCTGGAGCATGTCGCTGTCCGGAGCCGGCATCAAGGGCGGCAGCGTCTACGGCCAGACCGACGAGTCGGGCAATCGCGTCAAGGACGGCGAGGTCGGCGCGGCCGAGGTCTTCGCAACGATCTACGAGGCGCTGGGCATCAAGCACGACAAGAACTACTACGTCGGCTCCCGGCCGATCCCGCTGACCGAGGCGGGCACGAAGCCGATCAAGGATATTCTGGCGTGACCATTTAGCCGCCGGCTTGCCGGCGGGTATTTGGGACGAAGACCGCCGGCAAGCCGGCGGCTAAATGAGGAACCTGACCATGCCTGCCAACCTCGACAAGCTGAAGCTCGCGAAGGAATTCGGCCAGAAGGCCATCTACTTCGCCGTCGCTCGGGTGCCGAACTCGCAGCGTCTGTTCGTCGGCGCGAGCGACTTCAAGGTGTACGAACTGGACCTCGCCGCCGTGAAGGTCGAGCCGCGTGAACTGGGCGCGCACGGCAGCTACGTCACCGGCGTCGCCCTCGCCGGCAAGACGCTCGTCACCGGCGGCTACGATGGCAAACTGATCGGATGGGACATCGACGCCCGGAAGCAGATCCGCTCCGTCGATGCTCACGCGAAGTGGATTCGTGGCGTGGCCGCTTCGCCGGATGGCCGGATCGTCGCCAGCATCGCCGACGACATGGCTTGCAAGCTGTGGGACGCCGCCAGCGGCCAGCTCCTTCGCCAGATGCGCGGCCATGACGAGCGGACGCCGAACGAGTTCCCGTCGATGCTCTACGCCGTCGCCTGGTCGCCGGATGGCCGATTCATCGCGACCGGCGACAAGGTCGGCCACGTCGTCGTCTGGGAGGCTGCGACCGGCAAGGAGGCGGTGACGTTCGAGACGCCGGTGATGTACACCTGGGATCCGGTCCAGCGCAAGCACTCGATCGGCGGCATCCGTTCGCTGGCGTTCTCGCCGGATAGTTCGCTGCTCGCCGTCGGCGGCATGGGCAAGGTCGGCAACATCGATCACCTGGAAGGCAAGGCCCGCATCGAGGTGTTCGACTGGCGCAAGGGCGAGCGGACGATCGAGGTCGAGAGCGACAAGTTCAAGGGCCTGGTCAACCACCTCGAGTTCGCTCCGGACGGCACCTGGCTGCTCGGCGCGGGCGGGGCGGGCGACGGCTTTCTCCTTTTCCTTGATCCGAAGAGCAAGAAGCTGACGCGCCAGGAGAAGGCCTCGGCTCACATCCACGACGTGACGACCGACGAGGGCCGTGAGACGATCTTCGCCGTCGGTCATCACAAGGTCATGATCTTCGAGCTGAAGGGCTGAAGCGAAGCGCTGGTTCCGCCTCAGCCCTCGTTCTCCAGGCGT
>CAYYJM010000334.1:0-2367 GCA_964471755.1 uncultured Alcaligenaceae bacterium | reverse complement strand
GTTCGTCCGTCGTGGCCGGGCCCCGGCGGACCTTCCGCCCCAGTTCGATGATCCGGCCGAGCCGTGCGCTGGTCTGTTTCAGTTGCTCGGCGGTCTGCGCCAGTTGCTGCTCGGCGTGGTCGGCTCGTTGCCGCTCGATCTCGAACGGGACGAACGGTCGGCCATCAGGATGGCGGACGACCAGTTCGTCGCCGGAGAGATCGAAGCGAATGCCCATGCGTGGACTGACGAAGTCGTGGACCTGAGGAACCCGCACGAGCAGAACCTGCTTGCGGAGGTAGATCAGCAGGCCGTTGGTGTCCGGATCGTAGACGTAGTATTCGTCGATGCCGTGTTCACTGTAGAACTCCAGTTTGTCGGCCATCTCCAGAACGCCGTTTCCCGGCGAGAGGATCTCGAAGGAAACGGTCACGGGAACGTTGTCTTCGCGCCAGTACTGATAGGAACCGCGATCGCCCTTGGGTCGGCCGAAGACGAGGTAGACGTCCGGGGCCACTCGGAGGTCGGGTCGTCCCTCGACGGGATAGATGAGGTTGTCGGCGGCGACGAAGACACTGGGATCGTCGGCGTAAAGTGCCTTGAGGTTGTCGTAGAGCAGGGTGATCCAGCGGGCCTGCTTGGTGTTGTCGGACATGGGCTTCCCATCGCAATCGGGATAGACGATCTCCGGCGGGGAGAGCGTAGGGATCTGCGGAGTCATGGGACACCTCCTTTGCTGCCGTCATTGTGAGCGGAGCGTCGTGGTTCCACAAGACGAACCGTGTGATACAATCCCGGCGTGATGGCATCGCGTGGCGAGGTGGAGAGAGCCCATGCTGACGGAGTCGGATCTGCTGGAGGGCATCGCCCTGCATCCGGGTGAGTTGGACCGCTGGCTGATCCTGTCGGACTGGCTGGAGGACCAGGGCGATCCGCGTGCAGAACTGGCTCGACTGCGTTACCTGCTGCACGTCGAACCGGATCATCCGGAGCGTGCGGTGCGATTGACGCGACAGCTGGCGTTGCTGGAAGGCGGCCTGTCGCCGGTGGTGCCGGTGCGGAGCGATAACGTGCTGGGAATGCCGCTGGCGCTGATGCTGCCGGGGACGTTCCAGATGGGCAGCCCGGAGACGGAGGAGGATCGCGCTGACGACGAAGAGTTGCATCCGGTGACGCTGACGGAGCCATTCTACCTGGGCGTCTACCCTGTGACGGTGGGGGAGTTCGAGGAGTTCGTCGGAGCGACGAAGTACCAGACCGAGACGGAGAAGGGTGGCGGGGCCTACTACTGGACCGGCAGCAAGTGGGAGAAGGACGCCAAGATCACCTGGCGCAACCCCGGCTTCGCGCAGACGGATCGTCATCCGGTGGTGTGCGTAAACTGGAACGACGCCCAGGCGATGGTGTCCTGGCTGAACGAGGACGAGGCGAAGTCGGGGCTGGTCTATTCGCTGCCGACAGAAGCGCAGTGGGAGTACGGGTGCCGAGCGGGGAGCGGTGCGGCGTACTTCTGGGGAGACAAACCTGGTAAGCTCGGCGAGTACGCCTGGTTCGAGGAGAATTCGGGCGAGACGTCCCACCCTGTGGAGACAAAGCGTCCCAATCCGTGGGGTCTGTGGCAGGTACACGGCAATATCTGGGAATGGTGCGAAGATTGGTATGGCGAGTACTTGACGGAGGTTGTAGAAAATCCGAGAGGGTGTCTTTCAGGAGGCTCGGACCGCGTGTTGCGTGGCGGCTGCTGGGACGGGGATGCCAGGTGCTGCCGTTCAGCGAACCGGGGCAGCTACGACCCAGCGAATCGCATCACGTCCGACGGGTTTCGCCTCGCAGTATCCATCCGAGCCCGGTAGGCAGGTAGGGAGGCTTGCGTAGCGGAGTGGTACGCGGCCGAGCGCAGCGGAGCAAGCCGGCAGCGAACCTCGTAGCGGAGAAAGCCTCCCGGAGTCGGGCGTGGTTTGCGCCCGAATTATGGCAGCACAATCGCTACAACCACTACATCCACCCCCAATCGTGCCTGATCTGACCGTCGCTGGCATCGTCCTGTGCGGTGGCCGCAGCAGCCGGATGGGTCGGCCGAAAGCCTGGCTCCCGTTCGGCGACGAACTCCTGCTGCCGCGCGTCGTCCGGCTCCTCGGCACGGTCGTCGCCCCGATCGTCGTCGTGGCCGCACCGGGCCAGGACGTGCCGCCGCTGCCGGGCGAGGTGGCGATCGTCCGCGATCCGGTCGAGGGTCGTGGTCCACTGCAGGGCCTGGCCGTCGGTCTGGAAGCCCTCGCCGGCCGGGCCGAGTCTGCCTACCTGTCGTCGTGCGACGTGCCGCTGCTTCGGCCGGCGTTCGTCCGCCGCGTGAACGACACGCTCGGAAATGCTGACATCGCGGTGCCA
>CAYYJM010000333.1:0-6134 GCA_964471755.1 uncultured Alcaligenaceae bacterium | reverse complement strand
AGATGAGGGCCATGCGGACATCCTTCCAGTCCTCATCGGTGCTGTTCTCGACGACGGCCCAGCCTTGCAGTTGCGCCTTGTTCGTCGCCTCCGCACCCGGCGCGACCTTGTCCAGGACCAGACGATAGCTCGTCTTCCAGATCGGATTCTCGACGACGTAATCCACCTTGACCCGGCGGCTACCTTCGCCGACGCACTGGATCGAGACGGCCTTCTTCTGCGTGTCGTGCGAGGTGGCCAGCGTCTCCAGGGCCTTCTTGAACTCGCTGTCGATGACCGGGTTCAGGAAGCGCAACCGCTGTAGTTCGCTCAACTTGATCGCACGCAGACCATCGGCACACCAGAGATTCAGAACCTCGACGGTGACCACGTCCTTGTTGGCGACGGGTTGCTTCTGATTTTCGATGCCGACGACGGTGCCGGTCATGGTGCCCGGCTGCGTCGCGTTGGTCTGCGTCAGAACCACCTCGACCTTCTCGCCGCGTGCCTGGTTCAGGATCGTGGCGAAGCTCGGATTGCCCGTCAGATTGATGGCGAACGACTTCAACGTCCGGTCAATCGGCGCGTTGTTGTCGTAGCTGACAGCGGTGATGTGGCCGCCATCGAGGTCACGCAGGACCATGCTCTTGATCAGGTCGTTGATATCCTGCACGGGGAAGGTCAGGTCGATGCGGGCGTTGCCCTGGACCTTTCCCTCACGCTGGAAGAAGCCCACGCCGGAAGAAAACAGGACGACCTGCGTGATCGGCAGATTCGACGCCACCTCGGCTGGGTTGGCGTTCGGCGGCGTCGCCTTGTTCGGCTGGGCGCTGCCTCGGTCGATGAACAGGGTAAAGCTGACGGCGGCCAGCACGGCCATGCCGACCAGCGCGGTCAGGAGCCTGGAACGGTTCATGAATGGGCCTCCTCGAAAGTAAGTTCCCGTGGTCATCCATCCGACGAGAGACCCCGCCCCACGGATTGCTCGCCTCGGGTCGTTTCCCTAGACTGACTGCGAACCAAATGCCGTCACAACGTGGAGTTTCTGTGATGAGTACCGCTCCCACCCCGATGAATCCGCGCTCGCCGCTCGGTCTGGCTCTGCAAGAAGACCTCAAGGCCTTGCAGGCGAACTGGTTCTGGATTCTGCTGCTGGGCATCGCCCTGACGCTGATCGGCGTCTTCGCCATCGCCCGGCCGGTGATCACCTCCGTGGCAACCGTCATCTTCTTCGGCTGGTTCCTGATCATCGGCGGTATCTTCTACCTGATCGGCCTTTTCGGAACGCGTTGCTGGGGCGGCTTCTTTCTCGAGTTGCTGGCCGGCATCCTGTCGCTCATCGTCGGTGCGTTCATGGTCGGCGAGCCGGTCAAGTTCGCGGCGGTCTACACCCTCTTCCTGGCGATCCTGTTCCTCGTTCAGGGGGCCTTCCGTATCGTGGGGGCGGTGACCGGCCAGTTTCGCGGCTGGGGCTGGGTGCTGTTCAGCGGCGTGATCACCATGCTGCTCGGCATCCTGATCTGGCAGGAATGGCCCTACTCCGGCCTCTGGGTTATCGGCCTGTTCATCGGCATCGAATTTCTCTTCAGCGGCATTGCCCACATCGGCACCGCCCTGGCCGTGCGCAGCCTGCCGCTGAGTCATCGGTAAGCCGAAGCTTCCGTCAGCGCCGGCCGACGCTGGCCAGGTAGGCCAGCAGATCGGCCAGGCTCGCTGGCGGTAGATCCTTCTCCAGCCCCTCCGGCATCAACGACCGACCCGACGACGTCAGCTCTTCCAGGTCGGCCCGCAGCAGGGCCGACTCCTTGCCGTCGGCCTTCAGCAGCGTGATGCCGACCGACGTCTCCGACGCCAGCAGCCCCGAGAACGTCCGACCATCGCTCGTGGTCGCCAGATACTCGACGTAGCGCGAATCGAGATTGCGGTTCGGATCGAGAATCTCGGCCAGCAGATACTCCGCCGACTTGTTCGCCAGTGCCGCCAGGTCCGGGCCGATCTTGTTGCCGACTCCCTCCAGATGATGGCAGGCCGCACACGTCTTCGCGAAGACGAGCTTGCCCCGCATCGCATCGCCCGGTTGACGCAGTTCCTTGCGATAACGGTCGATCACCTCCTGACGGTTGGCGCTGGTCGCGCCGGCGAACAGTTTCTCGGCCCGGGCCCGGATGGCCGGGTCGGTGTGCGTCAGCAGACGATGCCGACGCGGCGCGGTGACGGCAGCCACGGGCAGCCGCTTATCGGCCAGGGCGGTCAGCACGCGATCGAGCCAGGCGGGCCGCGCGAACAGGGCCTCCGCCACCTGAGCCTGCAAGGCTGGCGTGTAGCCCTTCCAGCCGATCAGGAGCGCCTCGACCACCTTCTCGTCGGCGATCCGGCCCAGGGCGGCGATGGCCGCGGACTGCACTCCGGTCGGCGTCTGTGGCACCAGCAGCGCGGCCAGGGCGGCGAGATCCTCCTTCCGATGGGCAGGCTCCCGACCCAGCAGTCGCACCGCCGCCGACCGCGTGGCCGGATCGGCCGATGCGCTGCCGACCAGCCGGCGAGCGTTCGCCACGACCTCGGCCACGATGGCCGGTCGCGGCTTCCCCTTCGCCAGGCGAGCCCAGGCGTCGAGAACCGTCTCCGTCGCGGTGAACTGCCACGCCTGATACTTGCCGTCCACGGGCCGACCGACGCGGGCGAGCAGAGCCGTCATCGCCGTGTCTTCGCCCAGGCCGATCGCCGTGGTGATCAACTGTGGCAGCAGAGACGAACCGGCGAGCTTGCCAACGTCGAGCCGTTCGACGACCGCGTGAAAGTTGCCGCGATTCAGGCCGGAGACGACGGCCGCGACGAGGTAGGCGTCGGCCTTCTCCCCCTGGGCCAGACGAGCCAGTCCGGCTCCGGCCCGGGCGTCCTTCCACGCCCCGAGCGTGCTGGCCACCTGGAGCCGAACCTGGCCGTCGGGATCGTCCACCAGACCGACCAGCGCCGGGCCGAGCGTGGCCTCGCCATCGAGATACGCCTCGGCCTGACGAGCCGCCTGGCCTCGCACCAGCGGATGCGGATCGCTCAGGCCGATCTTCACGAGGCCGGCGTCGAGAGCGCCCAGACGTTCGATGGCCGCCAGGGCGTGCAGACGCGTCTCGGCTCGCTTCGCCTGCTTGAGCTGCTGAATGAGCAGCGGAACGGCCGAGCGGTCGGCACGCCAGGCGAGCAATTCCGTGACCTGATCGCGCTGCCAGCCGTTGGCCGAGTCGAGAGCGGCGACCAGACCGGCCGTGTCGAGCCGATCCAGGCGCGTCCACGGCCGCAACGGCGTCACCTTTGGCCGAACGCGGTAGATGCGACCAAGGCCGGCACCGGCACGAAGATCGAGACTGGCCAGGTCGGCCGGCGGAATCCAGCGCGGATGCTCGATCACGAAGCGGTACATGTCGGCGATCCACAGGCCGCCGTCCGGCCCGGTGATCGCCTGCACGGGTCGGCACCACAGGTCGGCCGAGGCGAAGAACTCCCGCTCCGCCTCGTCATCGGCACGCACGCCGGTGAAGGTCGAACCGCTCGGCCGCAGCACGCGGCGATGGACGAGCAGGTTGACCGGCTCGCAGGTGAACAGATTGCCGGTCAGGTCGCCGCCGAGCAGATTGTCGCGGTAGAAGCCGATGCCGCAGGCCGCCGTCACGCCACCCGCCGGGCCGGAGAGCTTGAACAGTTGCAGCGTGCGGATCGGAAAGAGCCGGCTGGCGTCCGGCCCGGTGGCCAGGTTCACCAGCGGGGCCGGCGGCACGACGAACGGATTGCGCCGCAGTTCGTGGTCGGTCAGGGGGTAGTGCCAGCCGAGATGCGTGTTGTCGCAGCCGAACCACTGGCCGGCGTCGTTGCGCACTCGACCTTGCTGGGTCCGGCCCGTCGCCGGCTCGATCGCGCCGGTGTCGGGCCGGATGCGAAAGTCCCGGTGGCCCAGGGCGAGAGTCTTGCCAGTGCGATGGGACAGGATGTTGCCACCGAACAGACCACAGGAGCCGTACACCCAGCCATCGAGGCCGTAGACCAGACTGTTGACCCGAGCCTGATAGTTCTCGGTGCCGAAGCCGCTGAAGAGCTTCTCGACTCGGTCGGCCTTGCCGTCGCCGGTGGTGTCCTCGGCGAAGACGATGTCCGGTGCGGCACAGATGAGCAGGCCGCCCCGCCAGGGTAGCACGCCGGTCGGGAACGGCAGGCCATCGAGAAAGACCGTCGCCCGGTCGAAACGGCCGTCGCCGTCGCTGTCCACCAGCCGGCGAATCCGGCCGCCCGGCTCGTACTTGCCGCCGGGACCGCTGGGATAGTCGAGCATCTCGGCGACCCAGAGCGCACCGTCGGGACCGAAGCCGAGGGCGACCGGATCGGCGACGAGCGGCTCGGCCACGACCAGATCGACGGCGAAGCGCTCGCCGACCCGGATCAGGGTCTGCGACTGCTGCGGTGACTGCGGCGCGCTGCCGCCCGTCTTCTCCGAATCAACCGTCGCCCGGAAGCGTTCACCGAGTTGGCCGCGCACTGCGCGAACAATCGACTCCTCCAGGCCCGGCTTGAAGGGCACCGGCACGTCGTAGTAGATCATCGCGCCGCCGCCCTCGTAGCCGCCCTCCTTCAGAACGCGTTCCGACGGGATGTAGCAGGGATTGGTGTTCGCGTACGCCGTGATCCAGACCCGACCCCGGTCGAGTTCCTTCTTCAGACGCAGGGAATAATCGACGACGACCTCGCCCGCCAGATGGACCAGGGCCAGGCCGTCGCCGAAGGTCCAGGTCTGCACCGGATACGGGATCGATGTCCGCAGGGGCTCCTTGCGATCGAGCCGGGCGAGCTGCACGCGAGCATGATGACCGATGGCGTTCTCGAGCTTCGCCTTCTCCTCCCAGACGGCCCGCTCGGGCAGATTCGCCAGCGGCAGGTCAAGGGTCTTCATCGTGCAGACCGGGGCACCGCGTACCGGGGCGAGCCAGCCGGCGGCGAGGCGTTTGACCTCATCGGCGATCATCCGGCCCTGGGCCTTCGCGGCGTCCACCTTGCCGCCGGTGACGCCGGTGTCGGGATTCTGGTCGGCACCGCAGCCGATCGACACAAGTCCGATGGCTCCGGGAAAGGCGGCGGCGATCGCCTCGGCCGCGAACCCGGCCCAGTCGCCGCCGATGCGGTTGTGCGAAAGCGTCACACAGTGGCAGGCGTAACTGGTGTAGACCGCCCGTACCGCGTTCGTCTTCGCATCGCGAACGATGAGAACTGGCAGGTCATGGTCACTCGGTCCACCCCCCTTGCGCCGATTCTTCGCGAAGCCGACTCGACCGACGCCCCACGTCAGCTTCGCCGGCTTCATCTCCTTCAGGGCGGTGAGGGCCGCCTCCTCCAGCCGATCGAGGAAGACGCGGGTGTACTTCGCGATGTGATCGAGATGATCGTCCGGGATCGGCACGCCGAACAGGGTCACGTTCGCGCCCTGGAGCATCGGGCCGGTGTGCGTGTGCGTCGCCGTGATGGCCAGTCGTTCGGGGGGCAGCTTCGCCTTCGCCTGGAGTCGCTTCGCCAACTCGGCCCGGTGATGCTCGGGAATGCCGAGAACGTCCACGGTCATCAGAACCACTGGCGGCCCGTCGCCGTGGCGAATGGCCAGGGCCCGAGCGTGGATGCGATGCTCGACGCCCTCCGACTCCGTGCGGCGGAAGCCGAAGCCGTTGAGCCGAATGGGATGGTCCGGCGTGATATCCACCTCGGCGACGCCGACCGCGTAGACGTCTCCGGCGATGTCGTCCGCTCCTTCCGCGGTGACGACGAGAAGACAGCCGAGCAACCCCAGAGCCGCGAACCCGTGCGAACGCATGGCACTTTCCTCCCTCGATGATGCCGGTGAGTGTACCCGACCCGGCGGAGAAATCCGCCAGTAGAAAAGCGAAATTCATGGGTGGCACAGGACCGACTCTTTCGGGAAGCGGGATATTCGCGATCTCGACGGGGTGCATCCCCGTCGATGCGAAATGTAGGGTGGGCGGGAGCGCCACCGCACCCTATCCGCTTCTTGATCCGGAACAGCGCAGGCCCACCGATGCTCCGACGGGAGCGCAGCGACACCGATCAGAATAAGGCATCTGCGGTGTCGCTGCGCTCCCGTCGGAGCATCGGTGGGCCTGCGCTGT
>CAYYJM010000332.1:0-6177 GCA_964471755.1 uncultured Alcaligenaceae bacterium | reverse complement strand
GCCCCGACCGCTTACTCCGCTCGCCAGAGGCTCGCTGCGTGCGCGGCTCTGAAAGACCACAACCTGTTTCCACTCCGTTACAAGGAGCCGAATCCATGTTCCGTCTCACGTTCTCCCTGGCCGTCGCCTTCCTCGCCGCCGGCCCGGTCCACGCTCTCGACCCCGGCATCCTCTCCGTCGCGAAGATCTGGGACGCCGGCAAGCACAACGCCTTCACCGACCTCATCCGCTGGCACGGCAAGTGGTACTGCACCTTCCGCGAGGCCGACGCCCACGTCGGTGGTGACGGCAAACTCCGCGTCCTCGTCTCCGACGACGCGAAGAAATGGGAGTCGGCCGCTCTGCTGACCGAGAAGGGCATCGACCTGCGCGATCCGAAGCTGTCCATCACGCCGGACGATCGGCTGATGATCACCGCCGGCGGCTCGGTCTACGAGGGCAAGACGCTCAAGGGCCGACAGCCGCGCGTCGCCTTCTCCAAGGACGGCAAGACGTGGACGCCGACCCGCCGCGTCCTCGACGAGGGCGACTGGCTATGGCGTGTCACCTGGTTCGACGGCACCGCCTACGGCGTCTCGTACGACGCCAGCTGGAAGCTGAAGCTCGTCAAGAGCAACGACGGCGTCAAGTACGACCTCGTCACCCATCTCGACGTGCCGGGCCATCCCAACGAGACGACGCTGCGCTTCCTCCCCGGCGGCGAGATGATCGCCCTGGTGCGCCGTGAGGGCGGCAACACCTTCGGCTGGATCGGCCGGAGCAAGCCGCCCTACACGAAGTGGACGTGGAAGGAAACGAAGCACCGCCTCGGCGGCCCGAACTTCATCCTTCTGCTGGACGGCTCGCTCTGGGCGGCCGGCCGCAGCTATCCCGGCGGAGCGAAGACCATCCTCGCTCGCATGACCGCCGATGGCGGCTACGAACCGATGCTGACGTTCCCCAGCGGCGGCGACACGAGCTATCCCGGCCTCGTCTGGCACGACGGCGTTCTGTGGATGAGCTACTACGATTCGCGTGAGGGCAAGTCGGCCATCTACCTGGCCAGGGTGTCGCTGCCGCTCGACCCCAAGGCGACCGGCTCCCGCTGAGAGACGAGTCCCCCGGCGCGTCAGGCGAGCCCCCCACGAAAGTGGGGGGAGTTTGCAGGGCGTAAACTCCCCCCACTTTCGTGGGGGGCTCGCCTGTCGCCGATTCCCGACGCGTAAACTCCCCCCACTTTCGTGGGGGGCTCGCCGTCTACCGTGTCAGCATCGTCGCGATCTCTCGGGCGACGGCCTCGCTCAGCACCTCCAGCGCTCCCGGCCCGACTGCAGCGATCACGTCCTGGTAGATGCCGTAGCCGTAGCTCGACGCAGCCGGCAAATATCCCGGTTGCCAGTCATCGGTCACCGTCGAGATGACAATCGGATGTCGCGGAAAACGACGGCGCAGTTCGACCTGGAACGCCTGGTACAGCTCACCCGGCAGCAGCAGCCACAGGGCGTTGCCAAGATGCCAGAGGACGACTCGATACGGAAACACCTTGCCGGCCGGGATCGCCTCCAGGCGGGTGATCTGACGCGTCATCCGCTCGACCATGGCGTGACAGTCACGGGCCCGATCCACGTCTCCAGAGGCAGCGGCGGTCTGTTCCTCCGTGAGCCAGCGTTCCCGAGCCGTGCGCGTCTCGTCCAGGATCGGCAGGTCGTGCCGGTAGGGCAAATCGACCGACCAGCGCCGGACGAGCCAGACTGCCTGGCGCTTCAGGGTTTCGCCATCGAGCGGTTGATGCGCCCAGGTGCCGAGCGTCGCTCCGGAGACGACCGGGCCAGTGTAGACGAACCGGGTGCCGGCACGGGGCAGAGCTTCCAGCGTCGAGAGGACGGCATATCCCAGTTGCCGACCGTTGCGATCGGCGACAGCCCAGTCACCGACGAACCCCTCGCGCGGGCCGAGGTCGCCGGACGCTCCTTGCAGAAAGACACACGGCCCACCAGTCGCCGACTCGATCACCTCGCGCATCGCGCCGACGTAGTCCGGACTGATCGCCGTGTTCTGCCAGGCCAGCGTCGTCGGATGACAGGCGTAGTTGACGATCGTCGCCAACGTCTGGCCGTCCGCCTCGACCCGGCCGACGAGCAAGGTGTCGTCGGCGACACCCTCCGGGTTGAAGCCACAGACGATCTGATTGCTCTCCGTGTCGCGCAAATCCCGGTGAGTCGCCAGGTTACATCGGCCCTGGCCGTAGACAATGGTCGCCGGCCGACTGGCGGCCCGGCCGGCGGCGGCGAGTCGGGCGATGGTCGCCGTCATCGCCTCGAAGTACGGGCCGATCTTGTCGCCGCCGGGAAGGTGCGAACGGGATCGCGACATCCAGCCGGAACCGTGCGTGTGCGACATCGCGACGTGGACCTGATCCGGAGCGATGCCGGTCGCCCCGGCGACGGCAGCACGAATCTGATTCATCTCGGCCGCGTCGATGATGCAGTGATCGACGGCGACGATCACCTGGGCGTCGGCCGGCGAACCGACGAGCGGTTGCAGCCAGAGGACCGTGGCCAGGAGTGGTTTGTGAACGCCGGTCGCCTGCTCGTGGGTGGCCGCACCCCACATGCGATGATAGATCCCAACGGGCGGGGTAATGTCGCCGCGCGCGACTCCGGCCTGGCAGCGAGTCTGTGGCGTATCAACGTGAGGCATGAGACCCTTCCTCGAACAGGGGGCGTGTTGGATTCAACAACGCCCAGCATACAGCATCGATGATGAGGATGATCACCACGGCATACACCGCCGTATCCCAGTTCCCGGTACGCTCCTTGAGCGAACCAACGACCTGGTTGACGATGGCGGCTCCAAAATTCCCGCACATGTTCATGACGCTGAACACAATTCCAATCCGGGCTCCGCCGTATTCGATCGCGACGGTATAACCGGCGACTCCGCCGAACGTGGCGAGGAACGCCGCCAGCGAGAAGAAGACAACAGCGATCAGGCGATCCTCGATCCACAGGGTGGCCAGCACGAGACTGGCTCCGCAGAGCATGCCGATGACGGCGAGCCCCTGCCGACTCAGTCGCCGAAGGCCCGTCCATCGCAGGATCGCATCGGAGAGAAAGCCGCCGAGGATGCCACCGACCAGGGCCGACAGATTGACCGCAGCGGTGTAGGTGCCGGCGTCAACCTCGTCGAAACTGCGCGACTCGGTCAGGAATTTGTGGAACCAGTTGATGAAGAAGATCATCGCTCCGGCCCGGAAGAACTGCTGCCCGCACAGGAACCAGAGCGGCACGCTGGTGACCAGTCGGTGCCAGTCCTGCCGGGTCATCGGACGAGCCAGAGCGGGGCCCAGCGTTTGGCCGGTGCCGCGCTCGGGAATCAGGGCCAGGTAGGCCAGCGCCCAGACAATGCCGACGCTGCCGTAGAGAAGTTGAATGTCGCCCCAGGACCATTCCGCATCGACCAGCAGACGCGACGTGACGAATGTGGCGGTCGCCGTGCCGAGCATGGTGAAACTGCCGAGCAGCCCCGACGCCGTTGCTTTCTCCGTGTCCGGGAACCAGGCACCGATTGATTTCGCCGCGCAGGGAAAGATGCCCGCCTGGGCCAATCCCATCACGAACCACAACGCCAGGAGCGATTCATAGGTGGTGCAGAAACCAATCGACGCGGTGATGAGTGACCAGATGATCGCGAAGGCGGCCAGGGCGTTGCGACTGCCGAAGCGATCGGCGAACCAGCCAGCCGGGATCTGAAGAAGAGCGTAACCAATCAGCCAGGCGGTGCCGAGCATGCCGAACTGCTCGGTGTTGATGAGAAACTGATGCTCGATCGGCTCATGGGCCGTTTGAATGCCAAGCCGCTGAACGTAGCCGATGACGGCGATCAGACAGAGAAAGGTCAGGACGAGATAACGCATGGGTCAAACCAGTGCCTGTTCGAGAAGCCCCTCTCCCTCGGTACTCCGGGGGAGAGGGGTTGGGGTGAGGGGCAAACCGCCTGTTCGGTGACGGCAGCCACCCCCTCACCCCCGGCCCCTCTCCCCCGGAGTACCAGGGGAGAGGGGAGAGTCGCCCAGTGCCTGTTTCAACCGGGCGAACAATCGATCGACTTCCTCCGCCGTCTCCGGATCGAGATTCCATGAGTACGGCTCACGCCGTCGAGCCGACGGGAACAGACCACGTCGAACGAGCAGATGCTTCTCGATGGCCAGGAAGCCATCCAGACCGGCCTGCATTTGCAGGACGACCAGGGCACAGATTGGGTAGTACACCCGGTACGCCGCCTCGTCGTCACCCGCTCGCAGGGCTCGCCACAGGGCAACGATGCCGTCGAGCAGGTCCATGCCCGGCATGGTGCCGGCAATGCCGCGCCGGTAGCTGTCGATGAGCAGGACGCCGCCGGAGCCCTCGAAGATCCTGGCCCGTCCTCCGGTCGCGTCGCGCAGGGCGGATAGATTCGGCCCGATCGGCGACGCCTCGGGCTTGAAGACGATCTTCTCCGGCCCATACCGCTCCAGCAGTGCGACATGCACGCCGAGCGGGATCGCCTGACCGACGTAGCCGGAGGCATCCTGCACGATCACCGGCAGAGCGATCCCCTCGGCCAGGGCGCGGTAGTAATCGACGAGTTGCTCGGAAGGCAGGGCGGAGGTCAGTGGCGGCACTGCCATGACGGCGTCACAGCCGGCCTGCTCGGCGGCCTGGGCATACTGCACCGCCTGGCGAGCGCTCTCCGCCCCGACGGCGGCGAAGACGGCACCGCGGCCGGCGCTCATCTCGACGATCTGCCGCGTCAGCGTGATTCGCTCGTCGAACGTCAGGCGAAGCAACTCCGACACCATGCCGGTGCCGAGACCGTCGGCCCCTTGCTCGTAGGCCCAGTCGATTTCGCGCCGCAGCGTTTCGGCGTCGATGTCGCCGTTTTCGGTGAACGGCGTGTGGACGATCGGCAGGACGCCGTGCAGGTAGCGTGGCATGATCACCAGTCCCCCACGCTGCCGTCGCGGTAGAAGACCCGCTGCGGCAACTCTTGCTGAAAGGGATGCTTCTTCACCTCGGCCTCGTTGATCGTGATGCCCAGGCCCGGCCGGGTGTTGGGCCGAACGAATCGGCCCTGGCGCTCGACGGTGAAGCCTTCTTGCACCACGTCCTGCCGCCAGGGTACGTCGGCGTGGACCGTTTCACAGAGAACGTAGCTCGGCTGCGAGAAACCGAATTCGAGCGAGGCGGCCGTGCTGACCGGCCCCTGTGGGTTGTGCGGAGCCAGGGCGATCCGGTACGCCTCGGCCAGGCCGGCGATCCGGCGTGCCTCGGTGAGGCCGCCGCAGTGGGTCAGATCGAGCTGGCAGACGGCGCAGGCCCCGGCGGCGAACAGATCGCGGAAGGCGGCCAGGCTGGTGACGCGCTCGCCGGTGGCGATCGGTGTCACCACCGCGCGGGCGATGGCGGCCAGGCCCTCGACGCTCTCCGGCCAGCAGGGTTCCTCGAGGAAGTAGAGCCCGTACGGCTCCAGGGCCCGGGCGAACTGCAGGCCCATCGCCGGCGACGGCCGGGCGTGGCAATCGACGAGGATGTCGATCGATTCGCCGACCGCCTCGCGCATGGCGGCGACGGCCTTCTCGGCGGCGCGGATTGGCCGAAGTCCTTCCAGCGGCAGCGTCGGCGGCACGGCCATCGACTTGAACGCAGTGAAGCCATCCGCGACGGCCTGCCGGGCCAGGTCCGCGAAGCGGGCCGCCTCCTCGATGGCCGTCTCGTAGAAATCCTCCATCCGACCGCCGCCGAGGTGACAGTAGGTTCGCACCTGATCGCGAACCGGGCCGCCGAACAGTTTTGAGCAGGGCAGGCCGGCGACCTTGCCGAGGATGTCCCAGAGTGCGAGGTCGATGCCGGAGATGGCCGTCGCCCGGACGATGCCGTGGCCATGCCAGAAGTGCTGGCGGTACATCATCTGCCAGAGATGCTCGACGCGCGTCGGATCTTCGCCGATGAGCAGCTCGGCGATGTCCTCGATGGCTCCGACGACGGCACGCGTGTGCCATTCGAGGGTCGCCTCGCCCCAGCCGAACAGGCCGTCCTGGTCGGTGCGGACCTTGACGAAGATCCAGTTGCGCATCCGCGCATGGCAGACGTGCGCTTCGATCGCGGTGATTTTCATCCCAGGCTTGTACCGCAGCGAAGGGGCGTTGTCGAGGAATTA
>CAYYJM010000331.1:3892-6209 GCA_964471755.1 uncultured Alcaligenaceae bacterium | reverse complement strand
CTTCGATGGCTACCGCCATAACCCGGAATACGCCCTGAGCGCGCTGCAGGCGGCTCAGGACGCCGGAGCCAGCGTCGTCATCCTCTGCGACACCAACGGCGGCACCCTGCCGGATCGTATCGCCGAGGTGGTCCGGGCCACTCGCCAGCGGCTCCGGGTCGAGATCGGCATCCACTGCCACAATGATTCCGACGTCGCTGTCGCGAATAGCCTGGCCGGGGTGGCCTGCGGGGCGACCCAGGTGCAAGGGACGATCAACGGCATCGGCGAACGCTGTGGCAACGCCGACCTGGTCAGCATCGCCGCCAACCTCGCCCTGAAGCTGGGCCATGACGTTCTTTACCCGGAGAGCCTCGCCCGGCTGACCGAGGTATCGCGCTATGTCTACGAGACGGCGAACATGAACTTCCGGCCGGGCCAGGCGTTCGTCGGCTCGAGCGCCTTCGCCCACAAGGGCGGCATGCACACGCACGCCGTCGCCCGGATCAGCCACAGTTACGAACACATCAATCCAGCCCTGGTCGGCAATGAGCGGCGCATCCTGCTCAGTGAACTGTCCGGCGTCTCGACCATCCTGGCCAAGACCAACCGCTACCCGCAGGCCCAGGACCGGACCGTGATGGCGAAGATCCTCAACCAGGTGCAGGACCTGGAGAACGAGGGCTACGAGTTCGAGGCGGCCGAGGCGTCGTTCGAGCTGCTCGTGCAGAAGACGCTCGGGATGTATCAGCCGGCCTTCGAGCGGCTGTCGTTTCACGTCAGCATCGAGACGGCCGGCGTCGAGGCGACCGAGACGGAGGCGACGGTCAAGGTGCGTGTCGGCGATCAAGTCATGCACACGGTCGCGTCGGGCGATGGTCCGGTCGATGCCCTGGCGTCGGCCCTGAAGAAGGCCCTGCTGTCGGCCTATCCCCGCCTGGCCGAACTGCACCTGTCCGATTACAAGGTGCGCGTCGTCAACGCCCGGGCCGAGACGGCGGCGAAGGTGCGCGTCGTGGTCAACTGGCGTGACGGCCAGGACGACTTCGGCACCGTCGGCGTCAGCGAGAACATCATCCAGGCAAGCTGGCTGGCTCTGGTGGACGCTTTCGAGTACAAGCTGTTCAAGGACCGCGAGGCGATCGCGGGGTGACGCCAGCGGCAGGAGGCGGAGCATGAGCAGCGTGAGCCCGGGGTCGTCCGACCTCGACTCGGACGACCCGTTCGCCCGTGGCTGGCGCGTCGTCCGTGAGACGCAGCCGGACGGCACCATCATCGAGCGCGACGTTCCCTTGACCGAGGAGGATCTGCTGCACCCCGAGGAAGGGGACGTCATCGTGGAGAATGATCCCCACCGCCGCGAGGTGATGTACCTCTTCTACGTCTTCGACACGGTCTGTGCCCCACGCGAGGATCTCCTGGTTCTGAGCGATCACCGCGTCTCCTGGGGCGTGCGCGGCATCCGGCCGCACTGCCCCGATGTCGTCGTCTTCGTCGGGGCTTCGGACTGGGACCGGACCCAACTGGAAACCTTCCCCGCCGGCGACCTGGGGGGCAAGCCGTTGCTCATCGTCGAGGTGACGTCTCCCTCGACGCGACGGAACGACCTGGAGCCGAAGCGCGACCACTACTACCGGCTCGGCATCCCGTATTATCTGATCGTCGATCGCCAGGCCGGCCCACGGCGTGACGAGGTTCAACTGATCGGCCTGCGGCGTGGGCCGAAGGGCTGGCGAAATGCTCGACCGGACGAGCGCGGCTGGCTGCGGTTGCCGACGGTCGATCTGTGGGTCGGCATCGAAGAGGGGGCGGTCGTCTGTTACGACGACGAGGGGGAACCGTGGCCGGTCTACGCCGACGCGATGAACCGTCTGGCCGAGGAGGTTGAAGCTCGCCAGGAGGCATTGCAGACGCTGGAGGAAACCGAGCGGAAACTGAAACGATCCCAGCAACAATCCCGGCGCGAGAAGCAACGCCGCCAGCAGGCCGAGGCCGACGCGGCCGCCCTGCGCGAGGAGATGGCCCGGATGCAGGCCGAACTCGAACGCCTGCGTGGCGGTGGCTGAACGGCGTCCCCGTGACAATCAGGAGTAGCGATCCAGGATCCGTTTCAGGTCTTGCACGATCCTGTCCGGCGATTTGTCCCAGTCGCCGGCCACGACGATCTTTTTCTCGGCCAGTTCCTCCGCCTCGTTGCCCCACCAGGTATCGCGGTCCTTGCGATTCTTGACCCGGATGATGAACCCGGCGGCTCGTTTCACCTTCTCCTGCACCAGGGCGGCGATGATGCTGCCGACTATGCCGAACAGCGACCACAGCCCCTTGGGAGCTGCTTCCT
>CAYYJM010000331.1:1407-3882 GCA_964471755.1 uncultured Alcaligenaceae bacterium | reverse complement strand
CGACGTAGTGGATGCGGAACTCCGCGACGTTGTCGAGCGGCACGAACCCGGCCATGCGGCCGCCGCTGTACAGGACGATGGCGTCGTCCTCAACCACGATCCGTTTGGGGAAGAACGTGTACCACATCGCGGCGAGGGCCATCGGCAGAAAGATCAGCGGACAAAGACAGGTCACCAGACAGGGAGCCACCCCGGCGGGGCCTTCCCTGGTGCCTCCGGATGTGGCGAGCAGGACCAGGACCACCCCGGAAGGAAACAGACCCAGGACGCCCAGCACGGCACACGTAATGCCCATGCCCAGGGACGATTTGTGGCGGATCTCGAAAGCCATCGGGCGGTCTCCGGCCGGGAAGAGCAAGGTCGTGGAGCAGATTGTAGAGCCGTACGACGCCGCCGACCAGCGAGACGCTGTCCCTCGCGGACGCTACCATAACCGAGGCCCGAACTCGCGAGCCAGCGGGAGTGTCCCAGAGGATACGGCGCACTCCACCATCACGCAACGAGGCACCTTCATGCCGACGGAACTTCCGCCACAGTACGACCCGAAGGCCGCCCAGGAGCGCTGGCTCGAACTCTGGATCGCGCGCGGCTACTACCGCAGCGTGCCGACGCCGGGCAAGACGCCCTACACGATCGTCATCCCGCCGCCGAACGTGACCGGGGCCCTGCACATGGGCCATGCCCTGAACAACACGTTGCAGGACATCCTCACCCGCTGGCGACGCATGCAGGGCTACAACGCCCTCTGGGTGCCGGGCACCGACCACGCCGGTATCGCCACCCAGGCGATGGTCGAGAAACGCCTCCGCGAGGAGGAAGGCAAGACACGTCACGACCTCGGCCGGGAGGAAATGGTCCGCCGAATCTGGGCGTGGAAGGACCAGTACGAGGCCCGCATCCTCGGCCAGCTCCGCAGCATGGGGGCCTCGTGCGACTGGGAGCGGACCCGCTTCACGCTCGATCCGATGCTCACCCGGGCCGTGCGCGAGACGTTCTTCAAGATGTTCCGCGACGGCTACATCTACCGCGGTAAACGCCTCGTGAACTGGGACGCTCACCTGCAAACCGCCGTGGCCGACGACGAGCTGGAGAACGTCGATCAGAAGGGCAAGTTCTACTACTTCCGCTATCCGGTGCTGAAGTCTGCCGTGGCCGACGCTCCCGAGTTCGTGCTGATCGCCACGACGCGACCCGAGACGATGCTCGGTGACACTGCCGTGGCAGTCCATCCCGAACCGGCGAAGGAACTCGATCGGCGGGAGGAGAAGCTCCAGGCCGAGCGGGCCAAGGCCGGCGAGAAGGACCGCAAGGAGATCGACGCGCGTCTGAAGAAGCTCCAGGCTCGCCGTGAGGAGATGCTGCCGCTACTGGTGAAGCTCGCCGCGATGGCCAAGGCCGGCACGACGCTGGAACTGCCGCTCGTGGGTCGCAAGATCCCGCTCATCGCCGACGAGTACGCCGACCCGGAGAAGGGCACCGGCGCGGTGAAGATCACGCCAGCTCACGACCACAACGACTACCAGGTCTGGACCCGTCACAAGGAGATCGGCGAACCGCTGAACATCCTCGAACCCAACGGCGCGATCAACGCCGTGGGCCAGGGCACCTTCCGTGGCCAGACGTATTCCTACACCGGCCAGGATCGCTTCGCCGCGCGCGAGAAGGTGGTCGCCGACCTGGAGACGCTCGGCCTGCTCGAGAAGATCGAGGAGGTGACCAACACCATCCCGGTGAGCGATCGGAGCAAGACCCCGATCGAGCCGTACCTGTCCGATCAGTGGTTCGTGTTCATGGGCGATCGCTCCGACGACAGGCCCGGCCTGGCTCAACTCGCGATGGATGCGGTGACCTCGGGCCGGGTGACGTTCCATCCGGAGCGGTATGCCGGGACGTACCTCGCCTGGCTCGGCGAGAAGCGCGACTGGTGCATCTCACGGCAGCTCTGGTGGGGCCATCGCATCCCGATCTGGTACGCGACGTGTACCGAGGCCGACCTGAAGAAGGCGTTCGCCGGCCGGGACGACGTGGCCTGGCGGCGTGCCGATTCTGCCTCCCCTCTCCCTCGGTACTCCGGGGGAGAGGGGCCGGGGGGCCGCCGCTCCCCCCCCCCGCCCCCCGGGGGGGGGGGGGGGGGGGGGGGGGGGGGGGGGGGGGAGTGACGACGCGGAGAGGAAGCCTGACTCGGGCGGGTCTTCTCGCCCCCTCACCCCAACCCCTCTCCCCCGGAGTACCGAGGGAGAGGGGCTTCCGGAAATCTGGCTGATCTGCGCCCGCGAGGATCTACCGGCCGACGCTCTCGGCGCGATCCCGATCGAGCAGGACGCCGACGTACTCGACACCTGGTTCTCGTCGGCCCTCTGGCCGCACTCCGTGTTCGGCTGGCCCGAACAGACTGCGGACCTGAAGACCTACTACCCGACCAGCACGCTCAGCACGGCGCGCGACATCATCACGCTCTGGGTCGCCCGCATGGTG
>CAYYJM010000331.1:0-1397 GCA_964471755.1 uncultured Alcaligenaceae bacterium | reverse complement strand
CATTCCGCGACGTCTACATCCACCCGACGATTCTCGACGGCTTCGGCGAGCGGATGAGCAAGACGAAGGGCAACGGCCTCGACCCGCTCGACATCATCGATCGTTACGGCGTGGATGCGCTGCGTTTCACCCTCGTCCATCTGGCGACGGAGACGCAGGAAGCCCGCATGCCGGTCTTCAACGTCTGTCCACACTGCGACCATCTGGTGCCGCAGAAGGCCGAGCATCAGAACATGCGGACGAAGAAGGTCCGCTGCCCGAACAAGGAGTGCGGCAAGGAATTCCGGCCCGGCGGTCCCTGGCCGGCTCCGGACCCGAACCTGCCCACCGCCCGGCAGGCGTCGGATCGTTTCGAGCTGGGCCGGAACTTCGCCAACAAGCTCTGGAACGCCGGCCGCTACGTTCTTCAGAATCTGGAAGGCTACACGCCCGGCCCGATCGACTTTGCGGCCCTGCCGGTGGAGGATCGCTGGATCATCAGCCGGCTCGTCGGCACGGCACGCACGGTGACGGCCCAGCTCGAGAAGTACGAGTTCGGCAACATGGCCCGGACGATCTACGAGTTCGCCTGGACGGAGTTCTGCGACTGGTATCTGGAGATGGCCAAGAGTCGGATGAAGGCTCCGGCGACGCGCCCGCTGGTGCAGCGTGTGCTGGCCGGCGTCCTGGACGGCATTCTCCGGCTGGTGCAGCCGATCATGCCGTTCCTGGCCGAGTCGGTCTGGGTGGCCCTGAACGAGGCGGCCCCGAGTCGCGGTCTGCCGACACCGACGACCTCGACCGAAAGCGTGGTCGTCGCACCCTGGCCGGACTATCCCGACCGTCTGTCCGATGCTGGCGTCGAGTCGAGCATCGGCCGACTGCAAACCCTGGTGCGCAACCTGCGCGAGGTTCGTAACCGCTACCAGGTGGACGCGAAGACGCCGTTGAACGTGACCGTACGCTGTGCCCCGACCGTGGCCGACGAACTGACGCCGTTGACGCCGTTCATCCAGTCCCTGGCCGGCGTCGGCGAACTCGTGTGTGGCCCCGACGTGACGAAGCCGAAGCAGGCCGTCAGTCTGGTGCAGGCGGACCTGGTGGCGTACGTCTCGCTGGCGGGCCTGATCGAGGTCGCGGCCGAGATCAAGCTGACCGAGAAGCAGCTGACCGACAAGCGCAAGTTCCGGGACGGGATCAAGGCCAAACTGGCCAACCCGAACTTCGTGGCGAACGCTCCACCGGAGGTGGTTCAACAGCAGCGCGAAGCCCTGAGTGAGGCCGAGGGGCAGATCACGGCACTGGAACAGTATCTCGACGACCTGCGGCAGGGGTGAATAACACCCCAGGAGATCACTGAGTCGCCTGGCGAGCGGCGCGGCGTCAGCCCGCCGGTTCTTCCCGCGAGCGTCAGCCCG
>CAYYJM010000330.1:0-6210 GCA_964471755.1 uncultured Alcaligenaceae bacterium | reverse complement strand
GCATCCGCGCCGGCGGCAAGCACAACGACCTCGACGACGTCGGCCTCGACACCTACCACCACACGTTCTTCGAGATGCTCGGCAACTGGTCCTTCGGCGATTACTTCAAGAAGGAAGCGATCCAGTGGGCGTGGGAGCTGCTCACCGGCGTCTGGAAGCTCGACAAAACGCGACTGCACGTCACCATCTTCGAGGGCGACCCGGCGAACAAGGTCCCGCGTGACGACGAGGCGTACAACTTCTGGCGCGACGTGGCGGGAGTCGATCCGCACCACATCCACGAAGGCAACAAGAAAGACAACTTCTGGGAGATGGGCGAGACCGGCCCCTGCGGCCCCTGCACCGAGGTTCACATCGATCTGACACCGGACAAATCCGGGGCGAAGCTCGTCAACAAGGGGACGGACAGGGTCATCGAGATCTGGAACCTCGTCTTCATCCAGTTCAACCGCAACCCGGATAAGAGCCTGACGCCGCTGCCGGCGAAGCATGTCGATACCGGCATGGGTTTCGAGCGCGTCACGGCGGTCCTCCAGGGCAAGACGAGCAACTACGACACCGACATTTTCATGCCCCTGATCGAGGCGTTCGGCTCGCTGACCGGCGCGAAGTATGGCGGCAAGCTCGACGACGTGAAGGATATTGGTTTCCGTGTCGTCGCGGACCATCTGCGCATGGCGAGTTTCGCGATCAGCGACGGGGCGCGGCCCGGCAACAAGAAGCGCGATGCGGTCCTCCGCAGCGTCATTCGTCGGGCGGTGCGCTTCGGCTATCAGTATTTCGATCGGCGAGAACCGTTCGTCTTCCAACTCGTTCCGGTCCTCGTCGAGCAGATGAGCGAGGCGTTTCCGGAGTTGAAAACCAACGCGAAGACGGTCGAGCAGGTGCTTCGCCAGGAAGAGGCGGATTTCTTCAAGACGATCGAACGCGGCATCGTCTACTTCGGCAAGGCGGCGGAGGAGAGCCGACAACACGGCAACCGCATCCGCGGCACCGCGTCGGCGGATCTGCTCACGACGCACGGCTTTCCGTTCGATCTGACCAAGCAGATGGCGGAAGAACTCGGCCTGGCCGTCGATGAGAAGGGCCATGATGAGGCGATCGACGAACATCGTCGGCGGTCGCGTCAGGGGCGCAAGAAGATCGTCATCACCGCCGTCAAGGGCGATCTGCCGAAAACCGATGAGTCGCCCAAGTACGCCGGCTTCAAAACCAACGCGAAGATTCTCGGCTGGGTCGTGGACAACACCGTTCACACCACCGGCAAACTCGAACCCGGCACCGAGGCGGCCCTGCTCCTGGATCGCACCTGCTTCTATCCCGAACAGGGCGGTCAGGTCGGCGACAGCGGCCTGATCAACACCGGCACCGGAGCGTTCGAGGTCGATGACACCCAGAAACTCGGTGATGCCGTCCTGCACGTCGGTCGGGTCGTCGAAGGCGCTCTGACCGCCGGCCAGGATGCAGCCCTGGAGGTCGATCCCGCGCGTCTTCACACAATGCGCAACCACACGGCGACCCACCTGATGAACTGGGCGCTCCGCCGTGTCCTTGGCGATCATGTCGAGCAGAAGGGATCGCTCGTCGATGCCGAGAAGACGCGCTTCGACTTCACGCAGGACAGGGCACTGACACTCGACGAGATCGCCCAGGTCGAGCGACTCGTCAACGAGAAGATCGCGGCCGACCTGCCGGTGACGCCGATCACGATGGCGCTGGCCGAGGCGAAGACCATCGCCGGCGTCCGGGCTGTCTTCGGCGAGAAGTATCCTGATCCGGTGCGGGTGCTGCTCATCGGCACCGACCGGGCGACGGCTGCGACGCTGGAGGAGTCCGTTGAGTTCTGCGGCGGCACGCACCTGGACCACACCGGCCAGATCGGCTTCTTCAAGATCGTCGCGCAGGAACCGGTCGCCAAGGGAGTGCGACGGGTCACCGCTGTCACGGGCCGGGAGGCGCTGGCGACCGTCCAGCGCGGCTTCGGCGTCCTCGATGCCCTGGCCGGCCGGATGAACTGCAAGGCGGAGGAACTGCCCGGTCGCATCGAGTCGCTCCAGGACGAAGTCAAGAAACTGACCGCCCAGCTGAAGAAGGGAGCGGCGACCGATCTGAACGCCTCGGCCGACAAACTGCTCGACGCGGCCGAGATGGTCGGCGAGGCGAAACTCGTCGTCGGCGAACTGCCGGCCGCTCCGATCGACGCCATGCGTCAGCAGATGGACCGTCTGCGCCAGAAGGCGAAGAGTGCCGTCCTCCTCCTCGGCTGGGTCGATGAGGGCAAGGTCGGTCTGCTCGCCGCCGTGACGGAGGACCTCGTCAAAAAGGGCCTCGACGCTGGCAAACTCGTCGGCGAGGTGGCCAAAATCGTCAGCGGGAAGGGCGGCGGCCGTAAGGACATGGCCCAGGGTGGCGGCACCGATGCGAGCAAACTGGCCGAGGCGCTCGACCAGGGACGGAGCCTGGCCCGGACGAAGCTCACGACGTGAGCAGCAGGCCGATCAGCAGACCCAGCAGCGCGAGCAAAAGCAGCGACGCGCCGGCGACGGCGAGCCAGTACAGGACCGGCGACGCGGTCTTCGGCTCCTCCTTGTTCGCCTCGACCGGAGTAACCTGCGGCACCTCGCCAGATTGGCCGGCCGCGTCCGGGGCGGCTTCCATCAGGTTCGCCCAGGCGAATTCCGGCGTCGAGCCTCGCTCTTGAAGCGCCGCCACGGCGGCGTCCACATCAAGTACCAGATCGTACTCGGTCGGCTGGGCCTGCTCGTTGGCCCAGCGCAGGAGTTGTTCCTCGACCTCGCCCGCGGTGCTGATCCGCTCGACCGGATTCTTGACCATGAGCCGGGTGATCAGGGTAATGAAGCCACGCGGCAGATCGGGCCGCAGGCGCAGCAACGGCGTCGGCTCCTCGCGGCGATGTCGGTAGATCTTTTCCTTGCTCGTCCCGCCCGGAAACGGCGGTCGGCCACTCAGCGCGAAGTAGAGCGTACAGCCGAGGCTGTACAGATCAGCCCGGCCGTCCACGCCGGTCGGGTCGTAAGTCTGCTCTGGAGCGATGTAGTCCATCGTGCCGACGATGTAGCCCTGCCCGCCGACGACCTGGGCGTCCTCGACGATCTCGCCTTCGAGCAGGGCCAGGCCCAGGTCGAGCAGCTTCGCCTGATCGTGCGGCGTGACGTGGATGTTGCCCGGCTTCAGGTCGCGATGAATCAGGCCCTGGGCGTGGGCATGACCCAGCCCCGAGGCGACGCCGGCCATCAGCCGGGCCAGGCGCGGCACGGCGATCGGCCCCTCATCCTGGACCAGCTTGCTCAGATCCTTGCCCGGGATGAACTCCATCGCCAGGTAGAGGACCTGATTGAGGACGCCCGACTCGAACGTCTTGCACAGATTCGGATGATCGACCTTCCGACTGATCTCCATCTCGCGGTGAAAGCGGGCGATCATCCGCTCTTCCTCACGGGCCTTGCGCGGCGACAGAATCTTGAGTGCGACCAGCCCCTGCGAGCGACTGTCGCGGGCCAGGAAGACGGTGCCCATGCCTCCCTTGCCGATCTGCGACAGGATCTGATACGGCCCGAAGATCAGGCCGCGTGCCATGCCCCGGAGCAGCATGTTCGCCTGAAAGCGCGACAGCTTGCCGGCGCGAACCAGGGCGTCGGCCAGGTGCCGGGAGTCGGCCTGCTGCTCGGGTGGAAGCGTGGCGAGCCAGGTCCGCAGGGCCTTGCCTTCGAGCAAGCCGCTGCGGAGGATGTGCCGCACGAACTGCTCGACGCTCGGCAGAGGAGCATCGCCAGGTGGTGACGGCGTGGTCATGGACACCCCATTGAGCCGGCGATCCGGTGGAAGTCAGGACGCCTCCCTCCCCCGAATCTGCGCTTGCAGAACCTTCTTCAGCCGCTCCTCGATCGTCTTGTGCAGCTGATCGACCTCCTTGTCCTTGAGCGTGCGGTCGGCCGCCTGGTAGGTCAAGGCGTAGGCCAGACTCTTCTGTCCGGCCGGGAGATTCTCGCCGCGATACAGGTCGAACAACTCGATCGACTGGAGTAGCGCTCCGCCGGCGGCGCGGATCTC
This sequence comes from uncultured Alcaligenaceae bacterium, assembly GCA_964471755.1. Classification (GTDB taxonomy): domain Bacteria; phylum Planctomycetota; class Planctomycetia; order Gemmatales; family Gemmataceae; genus CAYYJM01. The sequence continues at coordinate 2,139 of CAYYJM010000330.1, read as the reverse complement.
CGCCTCGACGCGGGCGTTGGTCACGCTCTCCGGCAGCAGCACGGCCACGTCGCGCTTGGCGACCTCGTACTCCGACACCGGACGATAAGCATACCGCACCGGCACCGCCGCTCGCAACGCCTCGACATCGAGTTCGCCTACCAGGACGACCCGATCGGCCAGGCCCTTCCACTGGCGGGCCACGCGCGGATGCAGCATGCCGAACTGACCGATCTCGCGTCCCTCGCTGACGAGCTTCGCACACCGCGCCGGATGCAGCCAGGCCGCCGAGCCTGGCTCGTAGTGGACCGGGCCGGCATGCAACCCCTCGACCAGGCCCTCGACGATCCCCTTCAGGTCGTAGAAGTCGAGTCCGGGCAGGGCGGCGTTCGCGCCGTCGGCCCAGGTGGCCTGGCCGCGTCGGCCACACAGAACGACGCCGATCCGGCGGATCTCGTCCGGCAGACGCTGGCCGGCCTTGCCGTGGAAGACCGTGCCGACCTCGAACAGCCGCACGTCGGCGACGTGCTTCAGGTTCAGGTCCAGGGCATCGAGCAGACCGGGCAGCAGCATCTGGCGGAGGACCGTTCGGTCGCTGCTGACCGGGTTGAGAATTGTCACGAACTCGGCGACGGCCGGCTGGACGCGCGTCTCCGCCTCGGGCGTCGTCGGCGCGTAGCAGATCGCCTCCTGCAAACCGAGATCGACGAGCAGATCGCGCGTGCGTTCCTCGAACGCCTGGCTCTCGCTGTAGAGCGGTTCGGGCAGGGCGTCGGCCAGCAGCGTCGAGGGGAACTGGTCGTAGCCGTGCAGGCGGGCGATCTCCTCGATCAGGTCGGCCGGGCCGTCCTGGATATCGACGCGCGTTCGTGGCAGGGTCACGGTCAGCCGATCCTTGCCCTCCTTGACCTGGAAGTCGAGAGCGGTCAGGATGCGGGCGCACTCGCTCGCCGGGATCGCGACGCCGAGGACGCGCTTCACCTCGCTCATCGGCAGTTCGACGACGCGATCCTCCGGCTTGCGGGGGTAGCTATCGACGATGCCCTGGCAGATGGTCGCGCCGGCGTGTTCGCGCATCAGGTCGGCGGCACGCTCCAGGGCTGGCAGGACGAGGTCGGGATGCAGGCCGCGCGAGAAGCGATGGCTCGCCTCGCTGGGCAGTTGCAGGGTCTGCATCGTGCGGCGGATGCTGACGAAGTCGAAGTTCGCCGATTCGAGCAGGACGCGCGTCGTCTTCGCGGACACCTCCGTCTCGGCCCCGCCCATGACGCCGGCCAGGGCGATCGGCCCGACCGTGTCGGCGATGACGAGCATGTCCGGCGTCAATGTGCGTTCGATGCCGTCGATCGTCCGGAGCTTCTCGCCCTCCTGAGCCCGGCGGACGATGATCGTCGGAGCCTTGCCCTTCGCCCGCTGGACGAGAACGTCGAAGTCGAAGGCGTGCAGCGGCTGGCCGTACTCGAACAGGACGTAGTTGGTCACATCGACGAGATTCGAGATGGGCCGCATGCCGGCGTAGCGAACGCGGCGCTGCATCCAGTAAGGCGACGGTGACACTTTCGTGTCAGTGAGCAGGGCGCAGGCGTAGCGAGGGCAAAGATCCTCGGCCTCGATTCGTACGCTGACCTGGCCGGCGATCTTCTCGCCTTTCGCCGTCAGGCCGGATCGCGGCGGCGTGACGGTCTGGCCGGTCAGGGCGGCGACCTCGCGGGCCACGCCGAGCAGGCCGAGGCAGCGGGCCATGTTCGGCAGCACGTCCACGTCGAGGACCACGTCGCCGATCAGGTCCGCCGCTGGCGTGCCGACCTGGTCGTCGGGATCGAGCAGGATGATCCCTTCGTGTTCCTCGCTGATGCCCAACTCGCGTTCGGACATGACCATCGCGTCAGATGGCACGCCACGGAGTTCGCTCGGCTTCAGTTCCTTGATCGCCGGTGGTGTCACATGGGTGTCAATGTAGCGTGTCCCGGCCAGGCCGAGAACGACCTTCTGGCCCTGGTCGCCGACGCGGATGTTCGGTGCCCCGGTGACGACGACCTTGACTTCCTTCGCCGCGTAGTCGAGATGGACGAGCTTGAGCTTGTCGGCGTTGGGATGTTTCGTCACCTCACGGACCTGGGCGACGACGACCTTGTCGCGGAGCCAGACCGGGCCGGGTTC
>CAYYJM010000329.1:0-6292 GCA_964471755.1 uncultured Alcaligenaceae bacterium | reverse complement strand
CAGGTGCCGTCGAGGATCGACGGAGCCTTCTCCTTCGGCCAGTACAGGCGCATCATCAGTATGAAATCTCCCTTCGGGGCCGGCAGCCAGTTCGCCTCCCTGTCCGTGCCGGGCGACTCGTTCTGGATGTAGAGATCGAGCGAGCCGTCCGGGTTGTACTTCAGCGCGTTCCTCGGACTGACCGTGTACTTGTTCAGCGGGTTGTCCACGAAGAAGTAGTCGGCGTCGTACATGGTCACCGACCAGAACGCGGTGGCCGGTGGGGTCTGCCCCTTGTCGAAGTGCAGGACGTACCTGTTCGCTCCGTTGTACTTCTTGCCGGTGGCGTCCTCAGTCGAGGTCGGATAAACCGCGTCTTGCGGCCGGTTCGCTCCCAGGCCGATCGCGGTGATCAGGGCTCGCTGGAGGTAGTCAGTCCCGTACAGGCCGGTCTTCGTCGTGAATTCCCAGCCGTTCTCGTCCTTGCCTGCCGCCTTGAAGTGGCCCATGATCTTCGCCTGGGCCGCCTTCGGGACGCGCGATAGCCCCCTGGCAATCGCTGGATCGACTCGAGTGATGTCGAAGTCCTTGCCAGGAACGACGCCGATCTTCGCCAGCTTCTCGACCATCGCGGCGTCCTCCCGCGCCGCCGGGTTGTCCTTCATCAGAGCGGCCAGCAACCGGAAATATTCCCCGGCGTCGAGTCGGTTGACCTGTTCGCGGACAGCGGTCTTCATGTCGATGGCCGGATCGACCTTGCCAGCCGGCGGTGTGTATGCCTTGCCGTAGGCGCTGAGCGGCCGAAGGTCGTACCTGTCCATGACGGCGTGGCACGCCTTGTAGTCTTCCGGCGTCCCGGAGCAGTAGGTCCGGCCGAGGATCCAGACCATATCCGTCGGAGCCTTCAACTCCTTCACGCCCTCGGGCAGTTTGCCTTTCCAGCCCGGCCCGGTGATCGCGTAGGCCTGAGCCTTGTTCCCCGTGGTCCGCGTGCCGGGAACCTGGAACACATTGGTCCAGCCGTCGAGCATCGGCATGAGGAAGTAGCGGTCGCCCAGGTCCGGCAGACTCAGGACGTAGGGCTCCTTCGACAGGTCGAGCCAGGCGGTCGAGTAGAGCGTGTCGGCGTTCGGAGCGGTGATATCGCGGAACCTGGCGTTGGGGTATTCGCGCATCCGCACGAACTGGCCCATCGGGGCATGCGTTCCTTTCGGTTCCGTGGTGTTGGTCATCACCCGCCGGGTGAACTCCAACGTCACCAGTGGATAGCCGTAGGTGTAGGCGTCGATACCGATCGCGACGGCTTCGTCCTCGGTCGGGCCTGCCGCAGTCGATGCGTTCGGGGTCGTGATCGCAACTGCCGCGATCAGGAACCCCCAACTGGCGATACGGAATAGGGTCATGCTCATCTTACTCCTTGATGATTACCTGTCGATCCTGTCATCCAGTCAATCCCGCTGGCCGACCTTCCTCTCCGCATTCTTCTTCTCCGGCGGCAGCAACTGACTCGGGCCGATCTTCACCGTCAGCTTGTGCAGCTTGCCGGTGAACGGGAACGGCGATGCGTAGTCCCTGTCATCGACCGACGTGCCGGTGTCACTGCCGACGTCGAACGTCTCGTCCCACTGTAGGATGAATGGCATCGTGCGAGCCATCTTCTTGCTGGCGACTTCCTTGCCATCGACCTTCAGCACGCCGGTGCCGCCCTTGCCCGGGCCAGGTCCGGCGTAGGTGAACTCGAAACTGAGCGTGTGCTTGCCGGCAGTCAGCGCGTCGGGCCCTTCCCACTTCACCCGCTCCAGGTCGAGCAGGTTCCAGGTGAAGACCGGCTTGCCCTTGAGGACGTAGAAGCCGTAGCCGCCGAATCGGCCGCCGCCCGTGTTGAGCATCCCGTCGCCGCCGCCCGCTGGCACGTCCACCTCGGCCGTCAGCGAGTACGAGCGGTCCAGGAATGACGGCGCGCTGGGGAGCGGAATGCCGGTGATCGGGCCCGAGTAGACGAACGTATCCCGCCCCGCCGCGGTACTCGGCCGGGGCGTGAGGAGCCGCGTCGACTTCGACGCATCGAGGGGGAAGACCTGATACTTCGCCGCCTCGACAAGGAACAAGTCTTGCAGTTGCTTGAGCTTTTCCGGGTTCGCCCTGGAGACGTCCTCGAACTGGGTCCAGTCCTTCGACAGATCGAACAGCTCCCACTTGAAGCCGTTGACCACGTCGGCCGGCGACGGCTTGGTCAGCACCCACGACGGCTCGATCGGGACGGTGTTGGCATACCAGCCGTCGTGGTAGATGCCCCGGTTGCCGAACATCTCGAAGTACTGCGTCTTGTGGTTCGACGGTGCGTTCGCGTTCGCCTTATCCCACGTCGAGACCATGCTCACGCCTTCGATCGGGTGCTGGGCGATGCCGTCGACCTGGACCGGGGCCGGGATGCCGGTCGCCTCCAGGATGGTCGGCACGACATCGACGACGTGGTGGAACTGATGACGGATGCCGCCCCTGTCCTTGATGCGGTTGGGCCAGGCGACGCACATGCCCTGCTTGGTGCCGCCGAAGTGCGAGGCCATCTGCTTGGTCCACTTGAACGGCGTGTCGAACGCCCAGCTCCAGGCCACGGACATGTGCGGGTAGGTGCGATCCGAGCCCCAGGCGTCATAGAACTTGAGCTGCACGTCCACGGGCACGTCCACGCCGTTGAACGCCGCCACCTCGTTGGGGGTGCCGATGGTCGTCCCCTCGGCGCTGGAGCCGTTGTCGCCGCTGATGTAGATGATGAGCGTGTTGTCGAGCTTGCCCATCTTTTCCACCGCCTCGACGACCCGGCCGATCTCGTGGTCGGTGTAGGCCAGGTAGGCGGCGTAGACCTCGGCTTGCCGGGCGTACATCTTCTTCTGGTCGGCATTGAGCGTGTTCCACTCCGGGAGCAGATCCTTCGGCCACGGCGTGAGTTTCGCGTTGGCCGGGATGACGCCGAGCTTCTTCTGGTTGGCGAAGATGCGCTCGCGCAGCTCGTTCCAGCCCGTGTCGAACTTGCCCTCGAATTTCTTGATCCACTCCGGAGTCGGGTGGTGCGGAGCGTGCGTCCCGCCGGGGACGTAGTAGCAGAAGAACGGCTTGTCCGGGTCGATGGCGTTGAGTTGGTTCAACCAGCCGATCGCCTCGTCGGCCTGGGCGGTGGTCAGGTTCCAGCCGGGCTTGCCGACGTAGGGGTAAATCGGAGCCGTGCCGCGGAACAGGTTCGGCTGCCACTGGCTGGTATCGCCGCCGACGAAGCCGTAGAAGTAGTCGAACCCCATGCCGGTCGGCCACAGATCGAACGGCCCGGCCTGGCTGGCCATGAACGAGGGGGTGTTGTGGGCCTTGCCGAACCACGATGTGCCGTAGCCGTTCTGCTGGAGAATCGTCCCGATGGTGGCCTTCTCCTTGACCAGGATGCTGTTGTAACCGGGGAAGCCCGTGGACATCTCGGAGATGACGCCGAAACCGGCCGAGTGGTGGTTGCGGCCGGTGATCACGGCCGCCCGCGTCGGCGAACACAGGGCCGTGCTGTGGAAGTTCGTGTAGCGCAGGCCCATCTTCGCGATACGGTCGAGAGCCGGTGTCGGGATGACGCCTCCGAACGTACTCGGGGCCCCGAAGCCGACGTCGTCGGTCATGATGAGCAGGACGTTCGGTGCCCCCTTCGGCGGAACGACCCGCGGCGGCCAGTACGGCTTCGAGTCGATGGCGTTGAGGTTGATCGTGCCGCCAAACAGCGCGGACGGATTCGGCAGATAGCGGCCGTCGATGGTCGTCGTCGCCGCGGGCGAACCAGGCGGCGCGGCCGGCGGGTTCGTGTCGGGCTGGCCGAGGACGCCGGACAGCAGGCCGACGAACTGGCCCTGGGCGGCCAGGTAGCCGATCGCTCCCAGGATGAACATACCCACGGTCGCCACGACCAGTGTCTTCCGACGGTGAACCATGCGAGACTCCTTCTGGCAGGAACCATCATCGAGATGTCAGGAGAGGATCATGTTCGGTACTTTATATCCATCCGGAAGGCGAGACGATTGGACCTTGGTCCAATACGATTCCTCCGCCGGGCCTCGCGTCATGACCTGCGACCGTCACCGGGTCGGTGGACGGCCCCACGGCACGGATGGCCACTCTCCGTCATGATCAGGAGCGTTCTTGCTGACACCCAGGAGCCAGCGGGAGATGCGGCCCGGTTCGAGGGTCTGCTCTCGCACCTCTCGGCAACATTCACCCACCTGCCGGCCGACCGTATCGATGACGAGGTCGAACGTGGGCTGGCCCAGATCGTCGGCTTTCTCGACATCGAGCGAGCCAGCCTGGCCCAGTTCTCCGCCGAGGGCACGCAGTTGATCGTCACGCACAGTCACACCGTACCGGGCATCCCACCGATGCCGCGTGTCGATCTGGCGGCGATGTGGCCGTGGTACACGGCGCAGATCCGCCTCGGCGGAGTCGTCCGGCTGCCACGATTACCCGACGATCTACCGGCCGAGGCCACGCTTGAGCGCGCCGCGTTTGCCCGAGGCGGACTGCCGATCTCTCACGTCGCCGTTCCCTTCTCGGTCGGCGACGCCGTTCTGGGCGGCCTCGGCTTCGGGTCGTACCGTCGCATTCTCGACTGGTCGGTACCGCTCGTCCTTCGGCTTCGATTGATCGGCGAGGTATTCGCCAACGCCCTGGCGCGGAAGGTCGCCCTGGAGACAGAGGCCCACCTGCGCGCGCAACTGGCCCGGGCCGTGCCGATCGCTCCACGCGATGAAGCGGGCCTGGCCGACCTGCGTCACCGCCTGGCGAGCTTGACGGCACGCGAACTGGAAGTGCTGGCCCACGTCGTTGCCGGCCGGCCGAACAAGCAAACGGCGGTCGTCCTGGGGGTGTGTGAGAAAACGATCAAGGCGCATCGAGGTCGCGTCATGACCAAGATGCGCGCCGCCTCCCTGGCCGACCTGGTCCGCATGGCCGACCGACTCGGCCTCGGCCCATCGGCCTGAACCCTTCCCGGAAAGGAGCGAGGACATGAGTCAGCGAATCGACGTGACCCGCCGCGATGTCATCGGAGCCGCCCTTGCCGCCGGTGCCGTCCTCGCGGCCGGTGCCGAGATCCAGGCCGCGCCTGCGCCTGGCCTGCCCCAGGTCAAGCCGGAGGATCTGCACATCGATCCGCGTCGGCTCCAGGTCGCCTACGATCTGATGACGAAGTGGACGACCGGTCCGAACGCTCCCGTGCCGGGCGGCGCGATCCTGGTCGGTCGGGCCGGTAAGGCGCTCGCCCCGCACTACTTCGGCAAGCACGGCCCCGAGGCGGACGCCGAGCCGATCCGACGCGACGCCCTGTTCTACATGGCCTCGGTCACCAAGCCGGTCATCTATCTCAGCGCCCTGATCCTCGTCGAACGCGGTCTGCTCAACCTGAGTGACCGTGTCACCCGCTACCTCCCGGAGTACACCGGCGAGGGAAAGGAGCCCACCCAGATCATCCACCTGTTCACGCACACCTCGGGCCTGCCCGACGAGTTGCCAAAGAACGCCGACCTGCGCCGCCAGCATGCTCCGCTGAGCCGGTTCGTCACCGAGTCGCTCAAGGCCGATCTGCTGTTCAAGCCCGGCACGAAGTACAGCTACGCCAGCTGCGGTACGCTCCTCGTCGCCGAGATCGTGCAGCGTCTGTCCGGGCGGTCGATCCAGGAATTCGTCCGACGCGAGATCATCGACCCGCTCGGTCTGAAATCGACTGGCCTCGGCTCCCAGGGCTTCGCCCGAGAGAGAATCGTGCGAGCGACGGTGCCAGACTACCAGAAGGGCGGTGAGGACTTCGGCTGGAACAGCAAGTACTGGCAGGAGTTCGGTTCACCGGCCGGCGGCCTGTTCAGCACGCCGGAGGACTACGCCGTGATCTGTGCCCTGATGCTCAACGGCGGCAAGTGGGGTGGTGTCCGCCTGCTGTCATCGGCCACGGTTCGCATGATGACGACGAATCGGCTGAACGATCTGCCGGACCTGCCGGAGCCGATCCGGCGGACCCAACCGTGGGGCCTCGGCTGGCGCATGAACCATCCCGGCATGCCGGACAGCTGGAGCGATCTGCTTGATCGACACGTCTTCGGCCACACTGGCTCGGTCGGCAACGTCGTCTGGATGGACCCACGAACGCAGGGGTTCTGTCTGATCCTCTCGAACTACCTGCGAGCCCGGGCACCGTGGCGACTGGTGCATCTGTCGAACGCCATCGCGTCGGCGTTCGAGTGATCTTCATTTATCCCATGTTAGGAAAGTAATGCACGGGGAAGCGGGAGTTCAG
>CAYYJM010000328.1:0-6319 GCA_964471755.1 uncultured Alcaligenaceae bacterium | reverse complement strand
CCCACGCTCGTGGTCTATAATCCAGGGAGAGGGAAGGAGCATCCCAAATGAGCAGAGGTCCGGCGTCATGGGCACGTCATCCATCCTGCGACCGCCCGTCGGCGAGTTGATCTTTCAGCTCTACGGTCGGCCCTTGCACCCGGAGTTCTTCGACATCCTGGCCGTCCGCAAGATCCAGCGCGAGGACTACACCCTGACGGTCTGGATCACGCGCACCGGCCATGTCGTGTCGTGGGAGAACCCCAACGTCGTACTGACGGAAGTGACCACGTCTCAGAAGTGCGAACTGCCGCAGCGACGCCGATTACTCGACTACCGCCTTCGCAGCGAACAGTCGAAGAAGTTGCCGTGCGCGCATGGCATTACGTATCAGATGAGCTTCCAGGTCGAGGTGATGCGGCCGGAGGTCTACTTCCAGGTGCATGACGAGATCCTGGCCGACGGCAGCAAGCGCGGCTTTCTGCACACCTTCTGCGTTCACGATCGGTTCAACCTGGCTCCACTGGGTTATCTCTCGGCCGAGGCGAAGCCGGGCTTGCTGATCGTCACGTCGTTCCACACGTTTCCCGATGAGTTCACCGTGGTCAAGACGCAGTCGCTGATCGAGCGCGATCGGTGACGGGGCGTTCAGAAGGACAGGGTGAAGAAGGTACTCGGGCCGTCTGCATGCAGGACGCACAGCCGCAGGATGTCCAGCCCAATGAGGACGTCGATCTGCTGAGAAAAGGATTGGGGTGAGCCCATCACATCAAGGTTGCTTTGAACCAACGTCGGGCCTGATAGACCGGTCGGTCCCATTACGACCAAACTAATCTCGAAGAGTGCGATCCGCTGGGTGCCGAGCGTGGTCAGCGTAGTCTGCAAACGACTGATGGGGAAGGCGAAATGCTGGACGAGCAGCGGCGAGATGACACAGATATCCGACCCACTGTCGATCAGGCCACGAACCTCGACGCTCGACGGGATAGGTTGCCCGGCGGCCTGTAACCCCTGGATGGTCTTGAGGGATGGCCCGATCGCAACGGGAAGCACGAGCCCGGCGACATCCCAGTTCATCGTGATGTCGGGCATCCGTAACTCCCGTGATACACTGCCGGGACGTTCAACACCGGTTCATACTCGAGTATTTGCATCATCACGAAACTCTGTAATGGGTAGGCGGCATGAGCGGCGTCACGGGCCTCGTCCAGGGTCTCGTAGGGCCCGAGGATCTTGCTGCCCTTGATGACAATGAATTTGCCCTCGTAGCCGTCCTTCAGCAGACGGGGCATCTCCGCCTTCCAGGTCCACCATTCCCGGAAACAGGGATCGTCCGGGCGAGGGTCGAGAACCTGCGTGTAGTGCGCGACTTTGCGAGGAACAGACTGAAATGCCATGACCACCTCCCGAGGAGAATTGACCGTTTGATACCCGAGCGACGACCCAGTGGGCAAGATGAATCCCTCCACCCAGACGTCCAGACGTCACCTCTTCTCCCCGCCGGTGACAACTGGATGACACGGTTCCACGACAGGAACCTGAATCACCGGCGGCAGCGCCCGCACGCCGACGGCCAGCCAGCCACCACTGATCACGAGGTGTTCGAGCCGCAACGCACCGATCCGGCCCGCCACCGCCGGCGGCACCGGCAGTGCGGTCGTGATGTCCAGCGCCTTCTCCAGGAAGAGTTCGCCAAGCCGTCTCTCCAGTTCGCCGATCACGCTCAACTGACGGGCACTGATCCGATCGCCTTCCTTGAACTTCGCCGGCAGGACTTCCACCGCACCGACTCGCTGGGCCACCAGGCGGTTGGCCTCCAGGCCCAGCCGGTATCGCACCTTCACCTTGAGACGGGACAGCGGGCTGTCGTAGATGGTATCCCCCGCGGCGAACGATTCCGTTCGTATCGTCGCGGTAACCTCGCCATCAGCGAAGGTCAGCGTGACCGGTTCGGCGTCCGGGAACCGGATCGTGAGCGACTCCTGGCCCGGTTCGCCCTCTCGGGTCGTGGCCGTCGCGCCGAGTGCCTCCCGCAGACGTTTCGCGAGTTGCTCGCTGGACCGTTCCTTGCCGGCCAGGAACTGGGTCAGTTGGCCTCCGGGCAGCGACTGGTGCAGCCAGAATCCCAGGTGCGTGCCCGGTGGCAGTTCCGGCGGTGGACCGATCATCACGGTCTGCATCGGCCCTGTCAGCAGGGCCGCGATGTGGAGATGGCCCGCATCCGTCCAGAAGTGAAACGAACGCGGATCGATGCCACGCCGCTGCAACGGCTCCCAGAACAATTCCTTGAGCTGGTGATTCCAGCCCGGTAACTGAACGGCCACGTCCTCATCGAGTTGATGCCGCGTCCGGACGATGGCTCGTTCGCGGACGATGGCCGTCGCCTCGGCACGGTTCTTTTCGTTGGATTGCAGGGCCGCGTTCCGGAGCCAGCGATCCAGCACCCCTTGATAGGGGGTATCGATCCGCACTAACTTCGCGGTCGGCTGGACGTCCGCGATGGCCGGCAGGGTCGAGACACCCTCCGGGAAGAGAACAATCCGTTTGCGGCCCGACACGAACGACTCGCCGTCGGTGATCAGGGTCACCGGCCCCTTTTTGCCGATGAGATGGCCGAGGGGCCTGCTCACCGCCGTCAGCACCAGATCGACGACCGCTCCCTGGGCGGAGGGAACGAACTCCAGGTTGATTTCCCCGACCGAGCGCGTGATGCCGCGCACCTGGATGCCGAGGATCTCCTCGCAGATCCGCTCGCAGCGATCGACGTGTCGCCGACCGAGCAGGCAGGCCAGGTCTCCAGACACGGCCAGGCGAACATTGGACGCAGCCGCTTCAGCACCGGGAAGCGGTGCGACCGGTTGGGCCACCAGCATGGCCAGCCAGAGTGACAGCATGGACGTACCCTCATCCCTGAGGCGGCGAAGCAATCCGTCATCGAGTAGATCGGCCGGACGCGGCGTCCGATTCCAGCAAACCCGGCCGATCCCGTTCACTCCGCCAGCGAGAAGCCGAGAAACTCCCAGCCGTCGTCGTGCAGGAGCCCCATCGAGCCAGCGGGTTTGAAATAACCCGCGATGGCGGTGAAAGGAGGTAGCTTGGTGAATAGTTCCTCCGACGAACTCGCCAGGATCACGGCCAGTCGGGCGTGGAACGACTCAAGATCGCTCAGTTTCTCCCGGCGAGCCGCCTCGTAGACCGTGCGGTAATCCAGTTCCGGCCGTAGGAACGCCTGCGAGGCCAGCCGCGCGCCCGGAGGCGTCAGACGCTCCAGTTCGCGAGCCACCCGCCGGTATTCTTCCGAGGCGACCAGCTGGGGCGTCGTCTCCGATTTCAGAACCGACTGCATCACCTCGAACTGGTTGGAGACGCAGAGCAGATCATTGGCCACGCAGTAGGCCGTGTGCGCGGGAGTCTGCCCCTTCTTGCGCGACAGAGCCTCGACGACCCAGACTTCATGATCGAGGACCTTCTTCACGCTGGCACCTTCATCGTTCTCAAACAGACGGCGCAGAGCCTTCTTCACTCCCTCCGGCTCGATGACCGGGATCGCCAGCAGCACGCGGTCGGTCTGCGCGGGAGGGGCCGAGAAGAACAGGACACGCGATTGCAGCCGGGCGATGATCTCCCGGCGCAGGTCCACCTGCGGCCCACGCGGATCGTCGCGCAGATCCTTCAACCAGGCCTGCCAGGCTCCCTCCTTGCCGCCGGGAGCGAACTGATCGTAGATCGGGCCGAAGTGATCGAAGGCGGCCGGGATATCGACATGAGCGGTGATGAACGAGGCGGCATTGGCCGGCACCCAGGGATCGGGGGCGAAGCTCTTGCCGGGCTTGAGGCGAACCACGCCCAGGTTCCCCTTCGACGGCCCCGGCACGTGAACCGCGACATGGTAGAACAGATCGTGCGGCCCGCTCGCCAGGCGGAGGCTCGCCCCGACGCCACGAAGACCATCCACGCCCTGCTTGCGAAGAGCCCGGATGATCTGCCGACTCTTCTCGCGTGGAAAGGCGGCCGGCAGGTACTTTTCCTGAACCTCGACCCGGCCGACCGGATCGATGAAGGCCAGCAGGTCCGCCTTGCCCGTATCTCCCAGTCGCTTCCACACGGCCTGGTACGCCGGCAGATCGGCCAGGCTGTTCCCCTGGCCGCCCCAGCGAGCGAGCATCTCGGCCAGGGCGTCGCGATTGTCGCTCAGCAGGAGCAGATCGTTCCGGACAAGGGAATAGACCGACTCGCCGGCCGCGGTTCGATAGGCGATCGCGTCGAAGGCCCCGATTTTCTCGGGAGCCACCTTCCCCCCGGACTTCACCACGCGGGCGGCACACTGTTCGGCCCAGCGTTTCCGGGCGTCGGTCTTGCCCGTGGTGTCGATCCAGACGAAGTGGGCGGCCTGGTCCAGGCCCGGTTGCGCATAGGCCCAGCCGGCCGCGCCGCTGGCCATCGCCTTGATCTCATCGGGCGTCAGCTGGAGCCGGGCACAGACGATGCCCGGCAGCCAGCTCGTCGGACCGAGCTGATCACAGAACTCCTTCAGGGCCGGGTCGCGAAACAGCTTGCCGAAGTTCGTCTTCGCGAAGGCCGCCTCCAACCGGGCGACCGAGGGGATGGCGACGTACTCCTTCGTCGTGATCGGCAGCAACTGATCGATCGGCGGATTGGCTTCCGCTTCCGGTCGTCCTTCGGCCTGCCACGGACTGGTCAGGGCCAGGCCGAGCAGGCCCAGACCAAGGATCAAGCGGGGGGGCATGGGGTCGCTCCTCAGGTCGGTTGTCGTGATCACGATGCCGGCGACATCAGGCCAGGATGTCCTGGATCACCTGGGCCGGTTCCACGCCCGACAACCGGGCGTCCAGGCCCTGGAAGCGGAAGCTGAACCGACTGTGATCGATGCCGAGCAGGTGCAGCATGGTCGCGTGCAGGTTGTGGATGTCTTCGGGCTTCTCCTGGGCGGCGTAACCAAACTCGTCGGTCGCGCCATGCTGGACACCGCCACGGATGCCGCCGCCCGCGAGCCAGACGCTGAAACCCTTGTTGTGGTGATCGCGACCGCTGTTGCCCTGCGACATCGGCGTCCGGCCAAACTCGCCGGCCCAGACGACGAGCGTGTCCTTGAGCAGGTCGCGCTGCTTCAGGTCCGTCAGCAGAGCCATGCTGGCCCGGTCGATCTCCAGGATCTTCTGCTTGACGCCATCCTTGACGCCGCCGTGATGGTCCCAGTCCTTGTGGTAGAGCTGGATGAAGCGCACGCCGCGCTCGGCCAGGCGTCGAGCCAGCAGACAGTTCGACGCGAAGGAGCCATCGCCCGGCTTGCAGCCGTACAGGTCGAGGATGTTCTTCGGCTCCTTGCTCGTGTCCATCAACTCCGGCACGCTCGCCTGCATCTGGAAGGCCAGCTCGTACTGGTTGATGCGCGTGGCGATCTCCGGATCGTCGGCGATCCGGTCGAACTCGCTGTTCAGGCGGTTGATGGCACCGACGAGGTCGCCCTGCTGCGCGCGATCGACACCGGGCGGCGACGTCAGGTACAGAACCGGATCACCCTTGCCGCGCAGGGCGACGCCCTGATACTTGCCGGGCAGGAAGCCGGCCGACCACTGCCGGGCCGCGATCGGCTGATTCTGACCGCCACGTCCCAGGGAGGTCAACACGACGAAGCCGGGCAGGTCGGACGCCTCGCTGCCCAGACCGTAGGTCACCCACGATCCCATCGACGGTCGGCCGGCGATCTGCGAACCACTGTTCATGAACATGTGGGCCGGGTCGTGATTGATCGCCTCGGTCGTCATCGAGCGGATGAAGCAGACGTCATCGACGACCTTGCCGAAATGCTCGAACAGTTCGCAGATCTCGGCCTGGCTGTCGCCGAACTTCTTGAACGGCAGTTGGGGTCCGAAGCAGACGAGCTTGTTCCCCTGAAGCTGGGCGATCTGCTGGCCCCTGGTCAGGGTCTCCGGCATCGGCTTGCCGTGCATCTCGGCCAGCTTCGGCTTGTGGTCGAACGTCTCCAGGTGCGACGGCCCGCCGGCCATTGTCAGCCAGATGACGCGCTTCGCCCTGGGCGGATGGTGCAGGGGATTGAGTACACCGGGGAAGCCGGCCTTCTTCTCCTCGGCGGCGACGGAGCCCAGCAGCGTGGCCAGGGCGGTCATACCGGCCGCGGATCGCCCCAGGAAAGTTCGGCGGTTCATACGGCGGAAGAGGTCGTGCGGGGTCATGGTCGGGGGTTCTCCCACTTCTTCATTTAGCCGCCGGCTTGCCGGCGGTGCCTTTTCGATGCGCAGACCGCGGCTTGCCGGCGGCTATCGGCAGTAAGGAAAGTAATGCACGCTTGGCCTGATGT
>CAYYJM010000327.1:0-6341 GCA_964471755.1 uncultured Alcaligenaceae bacterium | reverse complement strand
TGTTCAGCCGGGCCTGCAACTCGGGCGGATCGAACGGCTTGATCAGGTAATCGTCGGCCCCGGCCTCCAGACCCTGGATGAGGTCGGCCTTGCCGCCTCGGGCCGTCAGCAGCACGACGTAGACGTAGTAATCGCTGACACGCTGACGCAGAGCCCGGCAGACCTCCGGACCATCCAGGCCAGGCATGACCCAGTCGAGCAGTGCCAGACGCGGAGCGTCGTCGGCCTCGAGCCGACTCAGGGCGGTGGCTCCGTCGCCGGCCTCGACGACACGGTAGCCCCAGGCGGTCAGGGTGGCCCGCAGTACCCGGCGATAGATCGGGTCATCCTCGGCGACAAGCACGTTCATGCTGGGCTCCCCCCGAAGATCCGGGTCAAGGCCGACCAGAGGTCGGCGACGGCCTCGCGCAATTCGGGCATCATCTCACGCATGCGAGACGCGGCGGCGGCCTGTTCCAGATTCGCCGCCACACGGACCACGCGCCGGGCGTCGAAGAAGGCCGACGATCCACGCAGCGTGTGCGCCAGTCGGGTCGCCGTTCGGGTGTCGTCCCGACTCAGGGCCGTCTCGATCTCTTCCAGAATGCGGGTCGATTCGGTGCGGTACAGATCGGCGATCTCCCGGGCCAGGTCCGGGTCACCGTTGCTCCGGGCCAGGACCGCTTCCGGCCGGAACACCAGTGGTGCGGCCGCTTCCACGGCCTCGTTCTCGGTCGGCAGCAGGGCCCATTCGCGCGACTGGCTCAGGCGACGCAGCTCACCACGCAGGGCGGCCCGCTCCAGCGGCTTGGTCAGATAGCCGTCCATGCCGGCCGCCCGGCAGCGATCCTCATCGCCCTGCATGGCGTGGGCCGTCAGTGCGACCACGGCCAGATGGCCGTTCTGACCGGTCGCTTCGTGGGCGAGCCGTTCGCGAGCCCGCAGACGACGAACCGCTTCCAGGCCGTCCATCTCCGGCATCTGCACGTCCATGAGAACCACGTCGAACTTCTGCTCGGCAATCCGATCGAGAGCCTCCTGGCCGGTTTCGGCCAGGACCACGCGATGGCCCTCACGCTGGAGCATCGTGATCGCCACCTTCTGGTTGAACCGGTTGTCCTCGGCGAGCAGAATCGACAGCGGGATCACCGGCGGTTCGGTCACCGCCTGGCGAGGAACGAATCGGGAGCGACGGGCCACCCGGCTCAGTCCCAAAGCCGTCTGGATCGCTTCGAGCAGCTCGGACTGGCGAATCGGCTTGCCGACAACGTGCGTGGCCGCCTCCCGCCAGGCGCTGCACTCCTGCCGGCGCGAAGCGAGCGAGACGAGGACCACGCCGATATCGCAGCGGTCGGGAGTCTGCTGACGTTCGTGTTCCCACTGGCCCGGCGGCAACGGCGGCATGGCTCCATCGATGAGGACGACGCTGAACGGTTCGCCACACTCCGCCGCCGTTCGCAAGGCCCGCACGGCTCCGGCCACGGTCGTTTCCAGCGTCGAGATCATGCCCCAGCCGCGGAGCATCTCGGCCAGGGCCTGACGGTTGCTGGCGCTGTCATCCACGACGAGAACGCGGGTGCCGGCCAGCGGATTGCCCACGATCTGGTCATGCTGCGAGTTGCCTTCCTGGCCCAGTTCCACCGCGAAGCGAAACGTGCTGCCCTGGCCGACCTCGCTGGTCACCTCGAGGTTCCCCCCCAGGAGGCCGACCAGCCGGGCCGAGATGGTCAGGCCCAGTCCGGTGCCGCCGTACTTGCGGGCGAGCGTGCCATCGGCCTGCACGAACGGCTCGAAGATCGAGCCCAGCCGATCGGCCGGAATGCCGATGCCGGTGTCGCTCACCTCGAACTGAATCGTCAGTTTGTCTCGCCCCGGACTCCGACTGACCAGGCGGATACGGACGACAACCTCGCCCTGGTGGGTGAACTTGACCGCGTTGCCGACCAGGTTGACGAGGACCTGGCGTAGCCGACCGGCATCGCCCAGCAGACGATCGGAAACCTCGGGACAGATGTCGGCGATCAGTTCGACGCCCTTTGCCTCGCCGCGTACCGCCAGTGGCTTGAGCAGGTCGGCGATCAGGTCGCGCAGACGGAACGGAGTCGGGCTGATCTCCAGCTTGCCGGCCTCGATTCGTGAGAAGTCGAGGATGTCGTCGATCAGCTCCAGCAGATGCTGGCCCGACACCTTGACGACGTGGAGCAGTTCACGCTGCTGCTCGGTCGCGTCGCCATCGAGGAGCAGGTCGGTCATGCCCAGGACGCCGTTCATCGGCGTGCGGATCTCATGGCTCATGCGGGCCAGGAAATCGCTCTTGGCCTGGTTGGCCTGTTCGGCCGAGGTGACGGCTCGTTCCAACTCGGCGACCGTCTGGGCCAGTTGCTGGGTCCGCTCGTGGACCCGTCGTTCCAGCTCGTCATGAGCCTGGCGGAGTTCCTCGTTGGTCTCCTGGAGAGACTGCTCAAGCGCGGCCTGCCGGGTCAGCTGACGCCAGAGTTGCCCTCTACGATTGCCCAGAGCCAGGGCGCAGACGCAGGCCAGCAGCAGCGCCAGGAACTGCGCCGAGAAGATCAGGTCGAAGACCAGCGACGCTGCCAAGATCGCGAGCAGACCGAGGACGGCCTGGCCCCAGAACATCCACCCCGAGCGTGCGCTGCTCACTTGCCTTCCCTCCTCGCGATGACGGTCCATTGCCACTATAGCTCGTGGCGGAACGCGAGGTCGGGCTGGAAGGGAGGAACCCAGGCTTCTGGGGATGTTGTCAGAGCCTGTTCGATAAGCGGCTCCCTCTCCCCCGAAGCGGGGGCGAGGGGCTTCCCGAACAGGCCGTCAGTCTTTCTTCGCCGTTCGCGGGCGCTTCCACAGGCCCACGGCCGAGCGCGACGGGAAGCCGTTCACGGTCAGCTCGCCATCACGCAGACGGATCTCCAGCGTGTTACGCTGCCGCCAGCGGTCGTCGAAGTGATAACGCTCCGTCAGGAAGTGGATGCGCTGATTCGTCGAGCCGATCCAGCGCCGCTCCGTGTCGGGCTGCTCACGGACGTACGGACCATCGACGAGAATGTCGGTCAGCGCGAGCAGGTCGTTCATGTCGGCGTCGTTCTTCGCCCGGACGTCTTCGAGCAGGAAGCCGGAGAAGACCATCACGCTCAGGCCGCGAGCCTGCACTTCACGAGCGAGGATCTTGCCGCCGTGCGCGTGCGCCAGCGGTTCGCCGCCCAGCAGGGTGATTCCCTCGATGCCGTGCGATCGGGCCGACTCCTCGATCCGGGCGACGACCTCGGCCACGGTCATCGGCGTGCCGCCCTCGAACTTCAGCATCTCCGGATTGCAGCAGCCGGGACAGCGCAGCGGACAGCCCTGGAACCACAGGGCGAAGCGCAGCCCCGGCCCCTCGGCCTCCGTCACGGGCACGATCTGGGCGACGGACAGGGTCACGTCCTCGATCACGGGCAGCGACTGACTCATGAAGCGCATCCTCTCCGAAAAGGGCCTGCCCCATTATAGGGCTCAGGCGACCTCGACGCGCCCGGGCTGCCCCTCGGCTCCTCTCACCTCGACGCGGCGATCCAGAAAGGCCGCGATCACGTCGCGGTTGGTGAGCAGGTGCTGGGTCACCTCGGTGACGGCGTAGCTCGTCGGCCCCTCGGCGAAGACGGCCGGCAGAAGGAGCTGGTCGGCCGAGTGCGGGTCGATCGGCTGATCGCCAGCTTCAAGAAACCGTAGCACCTGATCGGCCGCCTCGTCGGCGACCGCCTCGGCGGACTTGCCGCGTTCCCCCAGAGCGAAGAAGACGACCGGAACGGACCCCGTGTGGACGGTCAGGGTCAGAACGCTGGTCGGGCCGTTGTCCCATTGCTGCTGATCGATGGACACGTCGCCGACGTCCTCGAGAC
Source organism: uncultured Alcaligenaceae bacterium (assembly GCA_964471755.1). Classification (GTDB taxonomy): domain Bacteria; phylum Planctomycetota; class Planctomycetia; order Gemmatales; family Gemmataceae; genus CAYYJM01. Next base: position 2,466 of record CAYYJM010000327.1, on the reverse strand, counting down.
GGTCTTCGGCACGCTGGGCCTGACGTCGGCCAATGTGGTCGGGCAGACCAGCCACGGCACTGATGCCGGTGATCCGCACCGGGCCGGAGCGTGGCCCTGCCGTCAGGCCGAGCAGGCGCGAGACAGGCGGGACCATGACCTCGACCAGACCGCCGCCGCGCGGGTAGAAACCGCGCCGCCGCAGGGTCAGGCTGACGTTCAGACCCATCATGGCAAGATGGCCGGCCCAGGTCGCGGCCAGGAAGTCGAACGACGGCGCGGCCAGAGCGTGCGTGCCGCCGGTGACCTGGAGATGGCTCGGCTCACCGCCGCGCAGGGCGAGCGGTAGGTAGATCGTGTGCAGAACCAGCGCGGTGGCCCCGGCCGTGCCGATCTCGAAGGTGTAGGCCCCCGGCCGTACCTCGCCCGGCGTGAAGGTCAGGACCGTGCTGCCCAGGCTGGCTCCGAGAGCCTCGGCCCGGCCGACCCTGGCGGCCGCCTGGACGCTCATCAGGTGCTGGGCTCGCAGACCGGGCTTCGGTCGGCGAGCGCGGATGTTGTTCAGCCGGAAGGGCCGGCCCGTCAACAGGCTCAGGGCCAGGCTCGAGCGCAGAATCTGTCCGCCGCCCTCGCCCTGCGAGCCGTCCAGTTCGACCAGAGAGGGATTGCTCATACCCTCAGGATACGGCGCGGAGTCCCGAAGTTCGCGGTCCCGTCAATTTCCCGGAGCGACGCTGCGGACACGCGGCACCGGAATCGCCTGCGCCTGAAGGGCCAGCGGCACCGCCTCGTCCTGACGGTTGGCCAGCGTCACGGCATGATCCTGGCGAATGGCCCGGATCACCAGCACCCGCTGAACGGGAGCCTTTGTCTCGGTGAACAGGAACAGCCGCCGACCGAGCGACTCGGTTCGATCCATCCGTCCGCCGACGACCAGGTAATCGTTCGTTCCCAGGGTGACGGTCCAGTTCAGCCACTGGTACGTCTCCTCGGGATGGCGGACCTGAAGGTCCCAGCGTCGGCTACCATCGGGGTCCTGCACGGCGCGCGGCGTCAGCTGCTGCGCCCCGTGACGAATCATCGGCGTGACGACGAGGCGGACCTTGTCGGTACCGTCGAGGTGGGCCAGCAGTTGCAGCCGACACTGGGCCTGTGTCAGCGAGACGGCATGCGGTTGATCCTTGAAGATCAACTGGAAGTCGCAGGTGGGCCAGACCTCTCCGACGTCGATCGCGGTCGGTGTCCCCACCGCCAGGCGGATGCAGCGTGGATCAGGACAGTTTCGGGCCGAGAGCAGATTCTGGAACGGCCCACTCGGAATACCCCCCAGGAGTCCGACGCGGAAGCCGTTCTGATCGAGCAAGAGCTTGCGGTCGAATTCATCGTGGCGGAAGGGCGTCTGCTCGTCGGCAAATTCCCACAGATCGTGGTTGAGGTAGCGATCTCCGACGGGGCGTTCGGCGACCGCGACGAACAGGGCGATGCTTCCGGGCTCGGCCAATCCCGCCGTCGGTTCGCTCGACTCGTATTTCGAGACGAGAACCTCGGGTCGGGTGGCGAGGCAACCGGCCAGCATGGCGCAGACCAGCACCAACGGCTGGAGACGAAGCATGGCCACGGTCCCTTCCGTGCAAAACGCGAATATCCCTTCGGGTGGGGCGGGGTATACGGAGCGTGCGTCCGGCCGTCAAGCGCAGTTTTGCGGCTCTCTGTCGGGTTGCTCTCCGGTCGAGCGATCCCTAGAAGAACCAGGCACCGCCCGGCGTTCGGAGGATCACGCATGCAGGAACTGCTCAAACCATATCCGGTGGTCGTCGTCCAGGCGGTCGCCTGGGGCGAGATGGACGCCTACGCGCACGTCAACAACGTGGTCTACTTTCGCTATTTCGAGAACGCTCGGCTGGCCTACTTTCTGGAGCTGGGCTGGGGCGCGTCGTCGCGTCCGGTCGGGGTGGGGCCGATCCTGGCCTCGACGCAGGCGCGATTTCGTCTGCCGCTGGCGTATCCCGATACGATCGCGATCGGGGCCCGCATCGCCGAGATCCAGACCGATCGCGTGGTACTACGCCACGCGATCGCCAGCCAGAGTCTGGGCAAGATCGCGACGGAGGGGGAATCGGTGATCGTGATCTACGACTACGCCCGGAGCCAGAAGGTTCCGGTGCCGGAGGAGCTGCGACGGAGAATCGCGGCGATCGAGGCCCGAGCCGGAAACAACATCGGGGAGCCGGGTTCACCCAACTCCCCCTGAGAGGCGAAGACCTTCCGCTCAGTCGCCAGCCATGAAGAAGTCACGCGGACTGCGAGCAAACGGATGCACCCCGAAGACGCCGGGGCCGCCGCCCGGACCGGGGTAGCCCGCGTAGCCACCCGGGCCACAACCGGGACCACCGCAGCCAGGACCACCGTAACCGGGATATCCGCCCTGGCCGTATCCGCCCTGGCCGTATCCGCCCTGGCCGTATCCGCCCTGGCCGTATCCGCCCT
>CAYYJM010000326.1:0-6377 GCA_964471755.1 uncultured Alcaligenaceae bacterium | reverse complement strand
GTTCCGGAAGTAATGGCGCGGGTTAATCCTCCAGGGGTGTGTCAGAGCCGCGCACGCAGCGAGCCGCCAGGCGAGCGGAGTAAGCGCACCGGGGACCGGACGTGCTGGGCTTGAAACGCAGACTCCGCCCTTCCGTACAGGTCGTGGTGCGCTTACTCCGCTCGGCCTGAGGCCTCGCTGCGTGCGCGGCTCTGACACACCGCGATTGAGTATCAGTCCTCTCGTTCGCGTTGCAGGATCGCCAGGAAGTGTTCGCGTGTCCGCCGGGTATGCGCCTCCAGGTCGGCGACGAAGGCGGCTCCCGCGTCGTAGCCAAGTCGGCGGGCCAGCTTGGCGACCTCGTCGGCCGCGTCCGGCACGCGATCGAGGGAGCGATTGTGAACGATGCGCAACCGACTCTGCACACGCGCCAGGAAGTCGTACGCCCGGCGCAGGTCGGCCGCCTCCTCCGGCGTCAGCTTGCGGGCCGCCTCCGCCGCGGCCAGGGCGCGCCAGGTGTTCGGGCTCCGCAGGTACGGAATCCGCAGACCGTACTTGAGCTGGAGCAGCTGGACCAGGAACTCGATGTCCATCAGGCCGCCGGGGCCGCGTTTCAGATCGCGATCATCCCGACTCGTCTCCAACCGCCGGCGCATGTCGAGGATCTCGGCGATCCACGTCGGCTGCCAGGCCCGGCCCGCCACGGCACACTCGACCGTCGCCAGCACGTCCCGGCCAAACTCGCCATCGCCGTGGACGATGCGTGCCCGACTCAGGGTCATCCGCTCCCACAGATAGGCCCCGGCTTCAAGGTAGTAGCGTCGGAACTCCGCCAGGGAGACGACCAGCGAGCCGGATCGGCCCGTGGGCCGCAAACGCATGTCCACTTCATAGAGCCGACCCAGCGGCCCGGCCGTGTTCATCACCTTGATGATCCGCTGGGCCAGCTCGGTGAAGTACACCGCATTGTCACGACCGTTTCGGGTCTGCCCCTCGCCCTCGTAGATCAGGACGAGGTCGAGGTCGGAGTGGTAGCTCATCTCCTGGCCGCCGAGCTTGCCCAGACCGAGCAGCACGAATCGACAGCGTTGACCTTCGCCGAGCAACGGCAGGCCGAAGCGCTGTTCCAGAATCCGGCTCTGGGCCAGAGCCACCTGTTCGAGGATCACCTCGGCCACGTCGCTCAGGGCCGTGGTCGTCTCGCGGATCGAGTCCTTGTTCAGGATGTCGCGCACACCGATGCGCAGCAGTTCCTGATCCTGGAAGCTGTGCAGGATCGGATCAAGGTCCTCGGCTCCCCGGCAGAGATCGAGCAACTCGACCCGCAGTTCGGCCAGCGAACGCGGCTGATTCAGGACCAGACTGTCGAGCAGTTCGTCGATCATGCCCGGATTGGTGATCAGGATCTCCGACAGGAACTGGCTCCAGGCGCACAGCTCGACGTAGAGCGTCAGGCTCGGCGGATGAAAGCTGAACAGCTCATACAGGCCGGTCTTGCCGCCGAGCGAGCGGGTGACCTTCTCCAGGTTCAGCAGGGCGAGGTCCGGATCGCCCGTCTCGGCGATGGCCCGCAGCAGGTTCGGGGCGATGCTCGCCAGGAAGTGCCGGCAGCGCCGCGTGGACAGGAACGGCACCGACTCCTGGGCCAGCTGCGTGAGATTCTGGTACGCCGCCGGGATGTCGCGGAACGGATAGCGACCCAGGACGGCCCGGATCGTCTCCGGGTCGGGGTTCGGGTCGAGCATCAGATCCGTCTCGGCCGCAGCCGACTCATCGATCGGCTCGTCCGGCGCTCGCGGGAACGTGTCATGCAGCAGGTGGTCGAGGATGCGTCGGGTCGGCTCGGTCCGATCGCGATATTCGGTCAGGAAGCGATCCTGGGCGGTCGTGGTCTGGCGGTCGTCGGCGTAGCCCATCCGCAGGGCGAGACGGCGCAGCTCGTTCGGTTTCTCGGGCAACTCGTGGGTCGCCAGATCGAAGAGCAGTTGCAGGCGGTGTTCCGTCTTGCGCAGGAAGCGGTAGGCATCTCCCAGGACGCGGAACTCCAGATCGGTCAGGCAGCCGGCCTGCTCCAGGGCTAGGAGGGCGGCGAGCGTGTTTCGTTGACGCAGACCGATCTGGTCGCCGCCGTTGAGCAGTTGAAGGAACTGGATCGTGAACTCGATGTCGCGGATGCCGCCCCGGCCGGTCTTCACCTCGCGCTCGCTGACGCCGGCACTGTGCGTCTTCGCCTCGATGCGACGCTTGACGGACTTGATCTCGTTGATCTCGGCGAAGCTCAGATAGCGCCGCCAGACGAACGACTCGATCCCCTGGAGGAACGCCGTGCCCAGGTCGCGATCGCCGGCGACGGGCCGAACCTTGATGAGCGCCTGCCGCTCCCAGGTGCGGCCCAGGGCGTCGTAGTAGGCCAGGGTGCTGGCCAGCGACCGGGCCAGCGGGCCTCGATCGCCCTCGGGCCGTAACCGCAGGTCGATCCGGTAGGCGGCTCCGCGATCGGTGTTGGCCGACAGGAGACGAACGACCTCGCTGACGACCCGGGCGAAGAACTCGTCGTTGCCGGTCTTTCGACCGCCTCGGGTGGTGCCCTCGGCGTCGTAGACGAACATCAGGTCGAGGTCGCTGGAGTAGTTCAGTTCCTGGCCGCCGTGCTTGCCCAGGGCGAGCAGCACGCCGCGGGCCGGCTCTCCATCCAGGGTGGTCGGCTCGCCGAAGCGCCCGGCGACGGTTCGCCAGGCCGTCTCCAGGGCCACTGCCAGGGCGGCGTCAGCGACGTTGGACAGGTCGAGCGTGATCTCCTCCAGTGGTCGATCGCGGATGACGTCATTCGTGCCGATGCGCAGCAGATGCCGTTGCCGAAAGGCCCGGAACGCGGCGAGGGTGCCGGCGTCGCTGGTGCCGGTGAGGTTGGCACGCAGGTCGGCGATCAGCTCGTCGGGTGAGGGGCTGCTCCGAAGTGGTACGCGTAGCATGCCGAGGAAGTCCGGATTGCGGGCGAGCAGGTCAGCGAACGAGTCGCTGGTGCTGACGAGTTGCAGGAGGATCTCCAGCAGTCGGGCTCGGTTTTCGAGCAGGGTTGGAAGGAGGGCCGCCCCGGCGGGGTTGGCAAGGAAGCGTTCCAGGTTGTTCAGGGCCTGGTCGGGCACGGGGCATTCGGGCAGAATGAGGCCGAGGGGCGTGGTGAGGTCCTGGAGTGCGTCCAGTGGCAGAGCCCGGCCCAGAGCGTTGAGATTTCGCCAACCCTGCTCGAGGTCGGTCAGGCCCCACAGATGCAGGACCGGCCCCGCCTCGGCGAACGAGGCCAGGCACTGCCGGAGATGTTCGAGGTGTCTCATACCGCCAGTGTAGGCGATGAGGAGCGATCCATCCACGACGCAACGGCGCACGATTTGCACCGTTCTCGATCATTCCGGCGGCGATCGGGTCGTCGTCTCTTGCAGCGGGAGGATGCCATGAGCGAAGTCAACGAAATGCGGGATAGCCGAGACATCGTGGATGAGGCGTCGGAGGAGTCATTCCCGGCCAGCGATGCCCCCTCCTGGACGGCCACGAGTACAGTCGGAGAGCCGCGCAGGGCCGCCGAGGCGGCCGAAGCGGCAGAATGTGACATCGTGGATGAATCCTCGGATGAATCCTTCCCGGCGAGTGATCCGCCGTCGTGGACGCCGACGACTGCGGTCGGCGCGCCCCGCTGAGATCCGAACGTTCGGACGTTCACCACCTCGAAACCGCATCGATCGACCTGTCATCTTGGCCTTTGTCAAGCTACAATACTCATGGAGCATGGTTCCGGGCGAAGTAGGCCCCGGAACCACCTGAACCGCCGGGACGATGTCGGCAATCTCCGCCGACCTGCCATCCTCGACGACGCTCTCACCCGCCCCCGGGAGGGCCGAACCATGCGTACTCTTGCCATCGGTGACATTCATGGCTGTTCGACTGCCCTGCTCGCTCTGGAACGGTGCGTACCGTTCCAGGCGGATGACCTGATCGTCACCCTCGGCGATCTCGTCGATCGCGGCCCAGACACGCATGCCGTCCTCGACTGGGCCATCGCTCGCCAGCGCCGTAACCGACTCGTCGCCCTGTTCGGTAATCACGAACTGATGATGCTCCAGGCCCGCGACAGCGAGGAGGCTCTGGCCTCCTGGCTCCAGGCCGGCGGTGACGCCACCCTCGCCTCGTACTCCCCCTTCGACGATGCCGGCCGACTCGCCGACGTGCCGGACAGACACTGGCGCTTCCTCGAACAGGACCTGCTGCCGTACTACGAGATGGAGACGCACTTCTTCGTTCATGCCGGGGCCTACCCCGAGCTGCCGCTGGAGGAGCAGCCCGACTCGATGCTCTACTATGAGTCGTGGAACGACCCCGCGCCGCACGAGTCGGGCAAGATCCTCGTCTGCGGCCACACGCCGCAGCCGTCCGGCGTGCCCCTCAGCATCGGCCATGCGGTGTGCATCGACACGGATGTCTTCGGTCGTCGCGGCTGGCTGACCTGTCTGGATGTGGCCTCGGGGCAATACTGGCAGGCCAACCAGCGTGGCGAGACGCGGGTCGGCTGGCTCGACGTCGTCGCCGACGAGCGCACCGTGTGACGGATGCGACCCCTTGCCGCGGAAGTGGGGCCTCCCGAGAATAGCATCAGCCCGGGAGACCTTGTATGAACTATCCGGCCCAGCGGCGCGAGCGGTTGCGGCGGCAGTTTGCGCAGGAGAGCGTCGATGCGCTCCTCATCACTGCTCCAGTCAACGTCAGCTACCTGACCGGCTTCACCGGCGACAGTACCGTCCTGGTCCTGACTCCGACTCGCGATCTGATCATCAGCGATTCCCGCTACACCGAACAGCTGGCCGAGGAGTGCCCGGAGATTCCGACGCACATCCGAACGGCGTCGCAGAAACTGCTCGAGGCGGTCGGCGAGGTGCTGGGCAAACTCGGTCTGCGAACCGTCGGCTTCGAGAGTCACATCGTCACCGTCGCCGAGTTGGAAACCTGGCGATCGCTGGCTCCGACGCTGGACTGGAAGCCGGACACCGACCGGGTCGAACGGCTGCGTGCGGTCAAGGATGCGCAGGAACTGGTCCTGATCCGCGAGGCGGTCAACCTGGCCGAGGGGGCTCTGCGCGTCGTGCGCAGCCACTTCACACCCGACACGACCGAGCGCGAGATCGGAGCGCTGCTGGAGTATCACGTCCGGCGCATGGGCGGAGAGGGGCTGGCCTTCGCGCCGATCGTCGGCGTCGGGCCGCGCGCCGCCCTGCCGCACGCGCCGCTGACGAACGCCACCCTGGGCAGCGGCGAGATGGTCCTGATCGACTGGGGGGCGACCGGCCGACAGTACAAAAGCGACTTGACCCGAGTCATGGCGACTCGTACGATTTCCGCCAAACTCGCGGAGGTGTACGCGGTTGTGGCCCGAGCCCAGATGGCGGCCATCGCCGCCGTTCGACCCGGAGCCCGCGGCAAGGACATCGACGCCATCGCTCGCGGCGTGATCGCCGCGGCCGGCTACGGCGACTTCTTCGGTCATGGCCTGGGCCACGGCTTCGGCTTGCAGATCCACGAGGCTCCGGCCCTGCGACCGAACTCCGAGTCGGTCCTCGAACCGGGCATGGTCGTCACCATCGAGCCGGGCATCTACCTGCCCGGCTGGGGGGGCGTCCGCATCGAGGACGATCTGCTCGTGACCGCCGACGGGCATGAGGTGTTGACCCACTGGCCGAGGGATCTCTCGTCCCTGGAACTGAACAACTGACGGCAGGGAGTGTCTGGACAAGGAGTTTGAGGTGGCCGACGAAGCACAAGAAACCCCGCGTCCCTTCGACGTGCAGACGATCAAATTCCTCGTTCATCTGATGTCGAAGCACGACCTCAGTGAGCTGGACCTGCAAGAAGGGACGCAGCGTATCCGCCTGCGCCGGGGCACGCGTGTCGTCACCACGACGGCCGTCCCGCCGCTCGCGCTGCAGGCGGCCCCGGCCGTGTCGGCCACGCCGCCGCCGGTGCCGGCCGCGATCCCCTCGTCGGCCCCGGCCGAGCAGAAGGCCGCCAGCCAGCTGATCGAGATCAAGAGCCCGACCGTCGGCACCTTCTACGCCCAGGAGAAGGAAGGGGCCGCGCCGTACGTCACGATCGGCCTGCGCGTCACGCCGACGACGATCATCGGCCTGATCGAGGCCATGAAGGTCTTCAACGAGATCTTCGCCGGCGTCTCCGGCGTGGTCAAGGAGATCGTCGTCAAGAATGGCGAGGCGGTCGAGTACAACCAGGTGCTGTTCCGGGTCGATCCCACGGCCTGAACCAGGTCCACGGTCTGAGGTCCGAAGTCAGAAGCTGCCCCGGAAGCCCCTCGCCCCTGTACTCAGGGGAGAGGGGTTGGGGTGAGGGGTTCGCGG
>CAYYJM010000325.1:0-6485 GCA_964471755.1 uncultured Alcaligenaceae bacterium | reverse complement strand
CGGAGTTGCTCCCCCTGCCTGGTCGGTGACGGCACGCACGGCCTCGGCCAGATCCCGGTAAGCCCGGGCGACCGGCGAATCCGGATAACGCTGGACGATCGGTTCCCCCTCGTCGCCGCAGCGAGCCACGCGCGGATCGATCGGGATTTGGCCCAGACACGGCACGCCCGACTCCTCGGCCAGTTTTCGGCCGCCTCCTTCGCCGAACATCTCATGGCGTGAGCCGTCGGCGGCCAGGTAGTAGCTCATGTTCTCGATGATCCCCAGAACTGGCACGCGCACCTGCCGGAACATCGCCAACCCCTTGCGCGCATCGATCAGACTCACCGCCTGCGGCATGGTCACGATGATCGCTCCGGCCAGGGGAGCGTTCTGGGTCAGTGTCAGCTGTGCGTCACCCGTGCCCGGTGGCAGGTCGATGATCAGGTAGTCGAGCTGGCCCCAGTCGATCTGCGTGAGAAACTGGGTGAGGGCCTGATGGATCATCGGTCCACGCCAGACGACGGCCTGCTCGGGCGGGACGACGAAGCCCATCGACATCAGCTTCAGGCCATACTTCTCGACCGGCAGCGGCGTCGTGTGCTGATCGACGGGACTGGGCACGCCCATCATGATCGGGATACTGGGGCCGTAGATGTCGGCGTCGAGCAGGCCGACGGCGGCCCCCGCCTGGCGCAGGGCCAGAGCGAGGTTGGTGGCCACGGTGGACTTGCCGACGCCGCCCTTGCCGCTGGCGACGGCCAGCAGACACTTGATACCGGGGAGAGTGATCTTCTGGGGCGTTCCGCCGTGCGGGTGCATCATCGACTCCGGGTGTGGAACCTGTCAACTCCGTGGAAGGCACTCGGGCCGCTGGCCCAGTTCGCGGAGGAATTCGATTGTGTAGAGGCCGGTATCGTGACCGTCGCTCCAGACGATTCTGTAGGCATAGTGTCCGACGCGCGGCATGGCCACGGCTTCCAGTGGCATCAGTTCACCGGGCTTGAGAATTCGCAGCGGATCGGCCGGTGCCTGGCGTTCTTCGCGACAGGTAGCACAGGGGCAACTGTCGCGCAGGAGCCGCCAGGGGTAGAGCGAAACGAGGCCGTCGCTCCACTCGATCCGAAGTCGATCGCCCTCACGGCGAACGACGACGGGCAGCACCGGGGACGAACCTGTGGGAACCGAATCGGACATGGCCATGTCTCCGCGCCTCCATGCTGCCATTATAGGAAGGCGCGGCCGACTGGCTCAGTTGAGGCTGGGCTGTGGGATGCCCGACGGGAGCAGGCGACGCCAGAGTTCCTCGATGGGAGGTCCGAACAGACGTTCGCCGCTGGCCGGCACCACGGCCCAGGCTCCCGAGGCGATCTCGCGTTCGAGCTGATCGGGGCCCCAGCCCGAGTAGCCGGTGAAGACCCGGAAACGCGGGTACTCATCGGCATTGTCCCGGAGCCGCGTCATGATGGCCTCGTCACCGAGGAAGACTCCCGGTGCGACCTGGCCCCGAGGGTTGTCGCTCACGGCGAACCACTCCTCATAGCCGTGCAGCAGGAACATGCCGGGCATCTCGCAGGGACCGCCAAGAAAGATGGGCACGTTGTAGTCCTCGACCTCGATCGGCCGATTGACGATCAGGCCGAAGGCCCCCTCCGTATTGTGCTGCATGATCAGGACGACTGTCTGAACGAAGTTCGGATCGTCCAGCACGGGTCGTGCCACGAGAAACGAACCGGCCAGGGTCGTCATGGTTGGCCCTCCCGCAGTGCCCCTCTATTCTACCAGTCACTGTATCATCCGCGGGAGAGAACGCTACAGAATCTGGGCACATCGCCGGAGATGAGGTCGGCCGGCGTCTAGGCAGCGCTGGCCGAAGACGGTATGCTGGTAATGGGTTTCGTTCGCCCGGAGATTCTCCATGCCAGTCCTTCCCCTGGCCCAGGTGGCCGTTCACCTGCGGCCCGAAGACAACGTGGCCATCACCACTCGACCCCTGCTGCCGGGTGAGGAAATCGCCATTGCCGGCGTCCCGGTGACACTGGCTCGTCGCATCGGCATGGGACACAAGATCGCCGTCGAGCCGATCCGGGCCGGCGACCCAGTCCGCAAGTATGGCCAGATCATCGGCTTCGCCTCGGTGGACATCCCCCTCGGTGGTCACGTCCACGTTCACAACGTCTCGGCCGAGAACTTCCAGCGCGATTACGCCTTCTGCCAGGACTGTCCGCCGCCGCCGGGACCGCCCGACGAACGCCGCTCCTTCCTCGGCTACGATCGTGGCGGCGGCCGCTACGGTACGCGCAACTACCTCGCCATCATCAGCACCGTCAACTGCTCGGCCAGCACCAACCGCTACGTCAGCGAGAAGGTCCGCCTGTCCGGCATCCTGAAGCAGTTCCCCAACGTCGATGGCGTCATCGCCATCACGCACAAGGCCGGCTGCGCCATGCAGTACGACGGTGCCGACCATCGCCAACTCGATCGCACCCTGGCCGGCTTCGCTCGTCATCCGAACGTCGGGGCGTACCTTCTGATGGGCCTCGGCTGCGAGACGGGCCAGGCCATGCACCTGATCGAGGGCGAACACCTGGTGCAGCTCGACGGCTCACGCAAGCCACCGGTCGTCGTCTCGATCCAGGAGTGCGGCGGCATCAGCAAGACCGTCGAGGCTGGTTTCCGCGAGGTGGAGAAACTCCTGCCGCGTGTCAACGACGTGAAGCGGGTGTCGATCCCTGCCGAGCGGCTCATCCTCGGCACCAACTGCGGCGGCTCCGATGGCAACAGTGGCGTGACCGCCAACCCGGCCCTCGGCGTCGCCTCCGACCTGATCGTGCAGCAGGGCGGCACGACCATTCTCGGCGAGACGCCGGAGATCTACGGAGCCGAGCATCTGCTCACGCGCCGGGCCGTGTCGCGGGCCGTCGGCGAGAAGTTGATCGAGCGGATCAAATGGTGGGAGTGGTACACGAGCATCTTCGGCACCGAGATCAACAACAACCCGTCGCCGGGCAACAAGGAAGGCGGCCTGACGACGATCTACGAAAAGTCACTCGGAGCGATCGCCAAGGCGGGACGCACCGCACTGGTGGACGTGGTCCAGTACGCCGAGCCGGTCACCGCCAGGGGCTTCGTCGTCATGGACACGCCGGGCTACGATCCAGTGAGCATGACCGGCATCGTCGCCGGCGGTGCCAACGTGCTGGTCTTCACGACTGGCCGGGGCTCCGTGTTCGGCTGCAAGCCGGTGCCGTCGATCAAGGTGGCGACCAACACGCCGCTGTTCCGCCACATGAGCGATGACATGGACATCGACGCCGGCGTGATCCTGGCCGGTACGCCGGTCGAGGTGGTCGGCCGACAGATCTTCGAGGAGATTCTCGCCGTGGCCAGCGGCAAGAAGACGAAGAGCGAGCTGGCCGGCGTCGGCGAGGAGGAATTCGCCCCCTGGGCGATCGGGCCGACGCTGTGATTGAAAGACGTCGCACCGAGCAACGAAGTACTTCAGAGGCGAGCGTGGGGCGTTAGCCCCATGAGTATTTCTCTCCGACCGAAGAGTCATGGGGCTAACGCCCCACGCTCGCCAGGATGAGCGACCCGAAGGAGATTGCCACATGTCTCAGCTCAAGCAGGTCGTCGAACCGTTCGGCGAGGTCAACGTCTACCCGCATGGCGGCAAGACACGTGTCGTCGCCACCATTCTGATGGAACCGCACAAGGAAGGAGCCCAGACCGGCATCGCCATCGACGGTTCCGCGTCGATGAGCAAACTGTTCGGCCTCGGAGCCCGGCCCATCTCGCCGCTGTTCGGCGGCAACAAGGCCACCAACGAGGTCGCTCCCGTCGCCCAGCGGATCTGTGCCTACCTCGCTCGCAAGCTCGACTCCGACGGTGGCACCACGGCCATCTACTGGTCCGTCGGCATGGGCGGTTCGGAGGTCCAGGTCATCGGCGATCTGACCGCCGAGCAGGCCGAGCAGTATCCGTTCAAGCCGCCGGAGGATCTCGGCACCGGCACCCAACTCCTGCCGGCCGTTCGCTACTTCGTCGAACGCTTCCAGGACGCGCCGTTCGGCTTCTACGCCTTCATCACCGATGGCGAACTGCACGACCTGAACGAGGTCAAGGCGTACAGCGTCCGGCTGGCGAAGGATATCGCGGCCGGCAAGCGTCGGCCGGTCAAGTTCGTCCTGATCGGCCTGGGCGATCAGGTCAACGAGGTCCAGATGACCGAGCTGGACGACCTGGAGACCGGCACCGACGTGGACCTGTGGGACCACAAGCTCGCGGCCGAGATGCGTCAGCTGGCCGACATCTTCGCCGAGGTGGTCGATAAGAACACTCGCGTCGCCGAATCGGGGAAGATTCTTGACCCGCAGGGCCGCGTGGTGAAGGATTACGCAACCGGCGTGCCAGCCTACCTCGAGTTCGAGATCGACGCCGGAGCGGACTACTTCACCCTGGAGTTCCAGGGGAACAAGGTCCACCAGCCGCTCCGGCCCGGAGTCAGCGTCCCCGCAGCGACGTTCGCGACGGCCACGCCGACACCGGGGACCGCGCCGAGTCCGCAGAGCAACGAGCCGCGCGACATGTCGTTGCCGGAGGACGATCTCGATGCCGAGTGGCGCGACCTGCCGCTGGAGCTGGAAAAGTCCGATCCGGATCGGAAAGACGGCCCGGATCTGCAACGCGATTCCTGAACCCGGTCGTCCGTGCGGACAACCGGAACGGAACAGGATCGGTGCCCACTGGTCCCCACCTGGAGAGGGTTGGTCCGATGAGCGAACCCCCGCGGCAGACGCCCGGTTCCGTCCCGGCCGCTCCCACCCTCCCCACGGGGGCCAACCGGGAACCCTTGCCCAACGAACCGCCGCACGCCGCCCCTGACCACGACCAGACGACCAACGAGCGACGGACGATCCGACGGCTGCGCGAACGGTTGCAGGTCTTCAACCTGGTGCTGAGTCTGCTGTTCGCCACCTTCTGCGGAGTCGCCGCCTTCCGCCTGTTGATCGCGGCTCCCATGCCGGGTTACAACCCCAGCGGGGCGTTGATCGCCAACGGCCTGGCGACGCTCATTGCCGGGGGCATCGTCCTGGCCTTGCGGCTCCAGCCCAGCCCGGACCTGCGGCTGCTGCGGATCATCCAGACGGCGACCATGACGTTGATCCTCGTCTTCTGCGCCTGGTACACGCTCGAGAAGCTCTACGACAACGCCGACCAGCTCCTGACCCGGTTCGTCAAGGAACACGCGGTCTTCTCCGCCTGTGCCTTCAGTTTCGCCTGGTTCGGGCCCCTGCTCTGCTACGGGACGTTCCTCGCCAACCGCTGGCAGCGTCTGGCCGTCGAGACGCTGGCGTTCGTCCTGGCTCCGCTCCTGGTCTGTCTCACCGTTGCCGCGTTCGATGCGGAGATCGGCCAGGCTCTCTCCGGCGTCTTCTACCTGGTCATGTTCACGGTCATGGCCGCCGGCGGGGGCGTCGTCGTCTACAGCTGCTACCACGAGAACCGGCTGCAACAGGACGTGATCGAGGCTCGTCGGGTGGGACCGTACCGTCTGCGCGAGAAGCTCGGCGAGGGCGGTATGGGCGTCGTCTACAAGGCCGAGCATCGCCTGGTCAAGCGGCCGTGTGCCATCAAGTTCATCCACAAGCAGGCCCTGGCCGATCCCGCCCAGCGGCAGCGCTTCTTCCGCGAGTTCCAGGCCCTGGCTCGACTGTCGCACTGGAACCTCGTCGAGGTCTACGACTTCGGCGAATCGCCCGACGGCACCTGCTACTACGTCATGGAATATCTCGATGGCCAGTCCCTGCACGACCTGGTTCGCCAGTCGGGGCCGCTGCCGCCGGGCCGCGTCCTGTATCTGCTCCGCCAGGCCTGCGAGGCGATCCGGATGGCCCACCGCCTGGGCCTCGTCCATCGCGATCTGAAGCCGTCGAACCTGTTTCTGACGCGCAAGGGCGGCACCTACGACGTGGTCAAGGTGCTGGACTTCGGCCTCGTTCACGACACGAGCCACGCGCTGGGTGGCTGGACCCTGACCAATCCGGGCGCGATCATGGGCACGCCGGGCTACATGCCGCCGGAACAGTCGATCGGCTCGACGATCGACGCCCGCTCGGACATCTACAGTCTCGGCGCGGTCGCCTACTTCCTTCTGTCAGGTCGATCGCTCTACACGGGCGGCTCGGTCGCCGAGGTGCTGGCCCTGCAACTGACTCGCGAACCGGAGCCGCTCCAGGCGGTTCAGCCGGGCTTGCCGGACGACGTGGTCGCGGTCGTCGATCGCTGCCTGGCCCGCGATCCGAAGGCCCGCTTCCAGAACGTGGACGAGCTGCTCGCGGCACTCGACGCCTGTGCCTGTGCCGGCGACTGGTCGCCACGTCAGGCCGAGATCTGGCACGCAACCCGTGAGGAGAAGCAGCCGGAGCCGGCCACGCTCACCCTGCCGGCCGAGCCGCAGGGAACGGTGCCGACGCGGCAGTGACAGGGGGGGGCAAAACTTCCGG
>CAYYJM010000324.1:0-6542 GCA_964471755.1 uncultured Alcaligenaceae bacterium | reverse complement strand
CGCTTACTTCGCTCGGCCTGCGGCCTCGCTGCGTGCGCGGCTCTGACGGAGTACGCTGGAATACTTACCGACCCACACGGAGAATCCCAATGAAAGCTCTCGCCTCCAGAGGCTGGCCCCTGCTCCTGGCCCTCGGTGTCTTTGCCCTGTCCGTTCAGCCCGCATCGACGGCCGAACCTCTCGCACCGGGCAAGAAACTCGCCCTGCTCGTCGGCTGCACGAGCTATCCCCTCGCTGGCGAGGACAGCATCCCGGCGCTGACCGGACCGGAAAACGATGCTCGCCTCTGGTTCGATCTGTTGACCGATCGAGGGCTCCCCACGCCACGGTTTGGGTTCGCGCCGAAAGACATCACCCAGCTGGTCGGCTGGCCCGACGACGTCGCGAAACGGCCGACGAACCAGAACATCCGGGCGGCCTTCGAGGATCTCATTCGCCGTGCCGACCGGGACGCTCAGGTCGTCATCGTCCTGTCCGGCCACGGATCTCAACTGCCGATCCCTGAGACACAGGATCCGCTCGACAAGTCCAATCCCGAACCGGACGGCCTGGACGAGGTCTTCCTGCCGGCGGATCTGACCTTCAAGGGCCCGAACGCCTGGCAAGTGATCAAGGACGACGACATCGGCCGCTGGCTCGACCGACTCCGCGACAAGGGTGCGCACGTCTGGATCGTCTTCGATTCGTGTCATTCCGGCACCATGAGCCGTGGCAACGACCGGGACTCCCGGGAGGTGGCCCGGACGGTCGAGCCGCACACTCTGGGCATCGACCGGAAGACACTGGAAGCCGCTGCCAGGCGCGGTCGGGAAGCGGTCGAGAAAGCTCGAGGAGCGAACCTTCCGAGCCGCGATGGAACCGGGCCGATCCAGGGCTTGCAGGAGCGGGTCGGCGGCTCGAAGAAGGGAAGCGTCGCCGCCTTCTACGCGGCCCAGCCGTTCGAGCGTGCCCCCGAAATGCCGCTGCCGGTAGACGCCGCCGACGCTCGGGTCCACGGTGTCCTCAGTTTCAATCTGGTCAGCATCCTGTCGCAGCGGCAGAGCCCGATGTCCTACCGTGAACTGACCCAACTCCTGGCGGCACGCTATCGCGCGACGCGCAGCACACGACCACCGACGCCGTCCAGCGACGGCGACCTGGACCATCAGGTCCTCGGCCTGGCCGTCTGGCCGGAGCGGGCCGACATCCTCCTGGAGAAGGAGGCCGGCGACCTGGCCGTCACGGCTGGCACCCTGCGCGGCCTGACGCCCGGCACGGTCCTGGCCATCCATCCGCCCGCCGGCGATCCACGGCCATTCAAGACCGTCCTCGGCCACGTCAAGGTCACCAGCGCCAACCCGGCTCGCGCCGTCGTCTCGGCCACGGCCTTCGCCGGAATGCAGGTGATCCCGGCGGAGAAACTGGACTCGCTGGGTCGATGTGAAGTGGTCAGCCGCGACCTGGGCGACCTGCGGCTCAAGCTGGCCTTCGATCCGCAGTCCGTCCTTCTCGTCCAGGCCATGAAGCAACTCCCCGAACGCGTGACGGCCCAGGTGATGGTTGCGAAGGAAGCCGAGGCCCAGTGGGTGCTGCGCCGCGTGACGCCGACCCAGGCGGCGAAGGACTGGGGCCTGAAGAACGTTCGGCAGGACACCATCCTGCTGACGATCGGCGAGGGCCGTCGTCTGGACCCCGTCCGGGATCAAGCAGCCGAGGCGCTCCGCGCTGCGCAAGGGCGGCCGACAGTGATGCGGCGCGTCTATGCTCAGTATCCGCTCAGCGATCCGAAGAAGCTGGCCGGTGAACTGGCCCGTGATCTGCCCAAGATCTTCGCCTGGCAGAACCTCTGGCGTATCGCCACCGAGTCGGCCGGGGCGAAGACGAACGCCGAGAACTACGAACTCGTCTTCGAGGCGGCCCGACTCAAGAATCGCCACGACACCTCCGGCGGCGAGTTGCTGCGCGATGCCGTCGTCACTGAGGGGGACGTGCTGGAATACCGCCTGGAGAACCGCGGCATCGAGGATCTCTGGGTGACGATGTTCTACCTCGGAGCCGACCTGGAGATTCGGCGACGGTTCTCCGGCAAGCTCCGCGCCGGCAACGGCAAGATCAAGCCGATCCGGGTGCAACTGTCCGTCGATAACGATGCGTACGGCCCCGAGGGCTACGTCGTGCTGGCTACCCCGCTGACGGCGAGCGCTCAGGAGCCGAACTACGATTTCCTGGAGCAGGAGGCCCTGGGCGGCCAGCACCGGGGTGGTCCCGGGGTGGACCCTGGCCCGATAACGCCTTTCGGCCGACTTCTGAAAGTGGTCGCGTTCGGGGGGAAAGCCACGCGTGGCGAGCGAATCATCTCCTCGACTGATCCGGCAGTCCTGTTCTCGTGCCGGGTGACGGTGCGTCGCGTGCCGTGATCACGGCATCGGCGACGCGGGAGGTGGCACATACACCCGATGCGGGATCGGTTGCCACCTCTCCGGCCGCGGCTGCGGCGTCCAGTCGCCGTACGGGGCGAGGTACAGGCCGATGCCCATTCCCAGGGCGATCGTCGAGACGACCAGCCCGGCCAGGCTCCAGCGTGCGCTCGCCATCCGGCTGAACAGGCAGGCCAGGAGGCCCAGCACTCCGAAGACGACCCCGGCAGCGGCCAGCGGGATCCCGAGGATCGGCAGGAACGCCAGAATCAGACTGATGTGGCCCAGGACCAGGGAAGTCATCGCCAGGCCGGACGGCACACGAAAGCGGACCAGCAGATTGCTCATGGGGCGTCTCCTGTCAATGGCCCGGTGTGAACGGGACCAGGCCGCGAGACATGAAATCCGCCAGCGTCAGGACCGTGAGTATCCCGAGCCAGAAGATCGCCACGGCGATCACGATCCACGTCAACCGTGGGCTGATCAGCACGTGCATGAAGAACAACGCCACCAGGGCCCCCTTGCACAGACCGATCGTCAGCCCGGCGATGAGGTGCCAGATCCCCGGCAGGGGAATGAACGAGATCCCGACCGTCAGGACCGTCAAGACCACCAGCAGGACGCAGACGATGACGTACGTCACGGGCGCGATGGTTCGCTGGGCCATGATCGCCTCCTCAATGGAGCGTGTGAGTGCCGAGCAGGTAGAGCATCGGCAGCAGGAAGATCCAGACCATGTCCACGAAGTGCCAGTAGAGGCCGGCCACGTCGATCGGGGCGCTGTACTCCGGCGAGAACCAGCCCCGCCAGGTCAGCACGAACAGGGTGATGACAACACCGATGCCGATGATCATGTGCAGGGCGTGAAAGAGTGTCATGGTCCAGTAGTAGAGCAGGAACAGCTTGACGTGCGGCACCTGCTCGGGACGCAGGCCCACCTGGCTGACCCAGTACTGATCGTCGAACTTCACGCCGGGAGCGAGGCTCTCCTGGAAATCGATGTAGTATTCCAGGCCCTTGAGGCCGAGGAACACCAGGCCCAGCAGCGCGGTCAGAGCGAGGTAGACGAGGACGCGGTTCCGCTGGCCCACCTTCGTGTAGTGGACGGCGAGGACCATCATCAGACTGCTGATCAGCAGGACGATGGTATTGCTGCCGCCGATGATCCAGCTCAGGTGTTCGCTGCCCACCTCGAACTCGACGGGGTACTGGTATCGGTAGACGGCGACGCCGACGAAGAGCGAGCCAAAGAAGAGGACCTCGGTGGCGAGGAAGACCCACATTCCCAGGGCCGCCGTCTCGTGCTGATGCTCCAGGTTGGGAAACTGCTCCTCGAGCCGATCCCGTGCCAGGGCGGTCCGGTGCAGTTCGTCCCGTTCATCGGCCGTCAGGATGGAGTTGTCAGCGCTCATTCTGTGCCTTCTCCAGGTGGTACTCGTACGGGCCACGGACCACGACGGGCGTCTCCTCGAAGTTCTGCGGCGGTGGCGGCGAGGGCGTCTGCCACTCCAGGCCGGTCGCCTTCCACGGATTGGCGTCGGCCTTCGGTCCCTTCCAGAGCGACAGCAGCAGATAGCACAACGGCAGCAGGTAGCCGACCCCGAGGATCGACGCCCCGGCCGTGGACATCACGTTCCAGATCTGGTACTCCGGCGGATAACTGTGGTAGCGGCGCGGCATGCCCGCGTAGCCGGCGATGAACTGCGGCAGAAACGTCAGGAAGAACCCGACGAAGATGATGAGGGCGGACAGACGTGCCCACCAGTCGCTGTACATTCGTCCGGTGATCTTCGGCCACCAGTAGTGCAGGCCGCCCATGTAGGCCATGACCATGCCGCCGACCATGATGAAGTGGAAATGGGCGATGATGAAGTAGGTGTCGTGAACGTGCATGTCCATGCCCAGGCTCGCCAGGAACAGACCGGTCATGCCGCCGGCAGTGAACAGGCAGACGAAGCCCAGGGAGTAGAGCATCGGGGCCTCGAACGAGATCGAGCCCTTGTAGAGCGTCGCCGTCCAGTTGAACACCTTGATCGCCGACGGGATCGCGACGAGGAAGCTCAGGAACGAGAAGATCATGGCGGCGTACATCGAGATGCCCGCCACGAACATGTGATGCGCCCAGACGAGGAAACTCAGCGTGGCGATGCCGAAACTCGACAGGGCGACGGCCGTGTAGCCGTACAGATTCTTCCGCGCGAAGCAGGGGATGATCTCGGTGACGATGCCCATGCCCGGCAGAATCATGATGTACACCGCCGGATGCGAATAGAACCAGAACAGATGCTGGAACAGCAACGGATCGCCGCCCAGGGCCGGATCGAAGACGCCAATCTGGAAGAGTCGCTCGAAGAGAACCAGAAGGATGGCCATGGCCAGAACCGGCACGGCGAGCAGGAAGATGAAGCTCGTCGCGTAGAGGCTCCAGACGAAAATGGGCAGACGCCACCACGTCAGGCCCGGTGCGCGCAGGCGGTGGATCGTGACGATGAAGTTCAGCCCCGTGAAGATGGACGAGAAGCCCGCGATGACGATGCCGATCAGTGTCGGCACCACGTTGTAATGGCTCGACCGGGACGTGTACGGCGTGTAGAACGTCCAGCCGGTATCGACGCCACCGGCGAGGATGGCCCACAACGCCCAGCCGCCACCGATGACGAACAGATACCAGCTCGCCAGGTTGATGCGCGGAAAGGCGAGATCCTTCGCCCCGATCATCAGCGGCAGACAGAAATTGCCGAGAACGGTCGGTGCCACCGGGACGAGGAAGAAGAAGACCATGATGATACCGTGCGCGGTGAACAGCCGGTTGTACAGGTCCGGCGAGACGAGGCCGCCCTCCGGGTTCATGAGGTTCAGCCGGGCGATCGTGATGGCCAGGCCGCCGATGAAGAACATGAACGTGACCGTGAGCAGATAGAGGATGGCGATCCGCTTGTGGTCCTTTGTCAGCAGCCACGAGGCGAGGCCGCGGGCCACGTTCAGGTACGTCACGCGCGGCTCTGCCGGCGACGGGGACAGCGGCTCCTGCTCAGGCCGTGCGGTGACCGTGCTCATGGCTTCTTCCCCTCCTTCTGGGGGTTGATGGCAGGGGTGGTGACTGGTGGCGGAAAATCCTCGACCCGGTCGGGAGTCTGGCCCGGCCCCAGCGCCTTGAGGAAGGCGATCACCTCGATGATCTCCTCCTCGGTGATCTGCCCCTTGAACGTCGGCATGATGTCTTCCCAGCCGAGAACCACCTTGACGCCCGGATTCAGAATCGACTCACGCAGGTAGCTCTCGTCGGCCACCACGGATCGACCATCGCGAAGCGGCACCACCTTGCCGTAGAGGCTCTCCAGCACCGGAGCGCGGGCGCTGGAGTTGGCACTGTGGCAGCTCACGCAGCGATACTTGAGGAACGTCTTGCGCCCTTGCAGGGCCAGCGATCCCTCGGCCTGTGAGTGCAGCCAGCGCTGGTAGTCCTCGGGCGATTGAACCACGACCCGGCCGCGCATCCCGGCGTGGTTCGTGCCGCAGTACTGCGAGCAGAACAGGTGGTACACTCCGGGCCGCGTGGCGTGGAACCAGACGGAGGTGTAGCGGCCCGGCAGCACGTCCATGTGGACGCGGAAGTCCGGGACGAAGAAGCTGTGAATCACGTCTTCCGAGGTCATCACGAGCTTGATCGGCCGACCGGTCGGGACGTGCAGCTCGTTGATCTCACGCTGGCCCTCGGGGTGCTGGAACTTCCACATCCACTGCTTGGCGACGACGTAGACGACGCCGGCATCATCCGGAGCGCGAAAGGCGTCGAAGTAGACGATCGCTCCCCAGGTGAAGAAGCCGTAGAAGATGATCAGCGGCGTGAGGGTCCACGTCAGTTCCAGGCCGACGTTGCCCGGCATGGCGTGCGGCGTCGGCTGGCCCGGCCGACGTCGATAGCGAATCGCGAAGCCGATCAGTGCCACGGCAACCCCGAGGCCGACCGTTCCCGTCACGACCACCAGGCCGAGGAGGAGCCAGTCCACCGCGTAGGCCGTCGTCGAGGCCTGGGTCGGAAACCAGATGATCTCGGCAAGCATGAGTCACCCCGTGGGAAGGTCCACCGTCACGGACTGGCCAGCCGGGCGGCGCGACCGGAGCCGCTCTTGCCGCCAGAACAAC
>CAYYJM010000323.1:0-6571 GCA_964471755.1 uncultured Alcaligenaceae bacterium | reverse complement strand
TGCGCTCCCGTCGGAGCATCGGTGGGCCTGCGCTGTTCCGGATCAAGAAGCGGATCGGGCGGCGGCGGCGCTCCCGCCCACCCTACATTGCCAGCTACCCGACGTTTCGCGGTCGAGGCCAGAGGGCGTCCAGCGCCGACAGGCCGGCCGGGTGATTCCACTGGCGAGCAAGCGCCTTCTCCCCGAGCGAGCGACACGGTGGCGACGGCCGGCGGAGGAGAACTGGCAGTCGGCGACGCCAGTCGTAGAATGGTTCCTGGCTGCGCGGCGGTGCCGGCCTGTCCGTACCGGCCATGTGATTGACACTGGGCTGACACCGCACCGCTCGTCAGGGATCGTTAATGGGCTACCGCACTCTCGCCGCCTGCGTCGCCGACCTGGAGCGCCACCGGCACCTCGTTCGCATCGATGCCGAGATCGATCCGTATCTCGAGATGGCCGAGATCCAGCGGCGCGTCTACCGAAAGCAGGGGCCAGCCCTGCTCTTCACCCGGCCGAAGGGCAGTCTCTTTCCGATGGTGTCGAACCTGTTCGGCACCATCGAACGGACACGTTTCCTTTTCCGCGATACCCTCGACGCGGTTCGCTGCCTCGTTGACATGAAGGTCGATCCCGGCCGGTTCTGGCGGAATCCGTGGAAGTATCGCTCGCTGCCGTTCACGCTCTGGCACGCTCTGCCGCGAATGGTCCGCTCCGGGCCGATTCTTCAGAACCGTATCGCACTGTCGAAGTTGCCGCAACTCGTCTGCTGGCCGAAGGACGGCGGCGCGTTCGTCACGCTGCCGCAGGTCTACACCGAGGACGTGAACAACCCCGGCTGGCGACAGTCGAACCTCGGCATGTACCGCGTCCAGCTGTCCGGCAACGATTACGACCCGGAACGGCAGGTCGGCCTGCACTATCAGATCCATCGTGGCATCGGCGTCCATCACGCGAGGGCGATCGAGAAGGGGGTGCCGTTCCGGGTCGCGGTCTGGGTCGGTGGACCGCCGGCGCTGACGCTGTCGGCCGTCATGCCGCTGCCGGAGGGTCTGCCGGAACTCGCCTTCGCCGGGGCCCTCGGCGGCCGACGCGTCGCCCTGTGTCGGTCGCCGGAGTCGCCGAAGGAGCATCCCTGGATGCCGGTACCGGCCGAGGCGGACTTCGCCATCCTCGGTACGGTCGATCCGACGCGGCAGATGCCGGAAGGGCCGTTCGGCGATCATCTCGGCTACTATAGCCTCGTCCATGATTTCCCGGTGCTGAACGTCGAGGCGGTCTATCACCGGCCCGGAGCGATCTGGCCGTTCACGGTCGTCGGTCGGCCGCCGCAGGAGGACACGGCGTTCGGCGAGATCATCCACGAGATCACCGGGCCGGTCATCCCGACGGTCCTGGCTGGCGTCCACGCCGTCCACGCGGTCGATGCGGCCGGGGTCCATCCGCTGCTGCTCGCCATCGGTAGCGAGCGTTACGTCCCCTACGCGGCCGAGCGGAAGCCGCAGGAGCTGCTGACGATCGCCAACGCGATCCTCGGCCAGGGACAGCTTTCGCTGGCGAAGTTCCTGCTGATCACGGCCCGCGAGGACGATCCAGGGCTCGACATCCACGACATCCCGGCGTTCCTGCGACACCTGCTGACGCGGATCGACTGGACGCGTGATCTGCACTTCCAGACGCGGACGACGATCGACACACTCGACTACAGCGGCAGCGGCTTCAACGAGGGCTCGAAGGTCGTCTGGGCCGCGGCCGGGCCAGTGCGGCGGACGCTGGCCACCGAGTTGCCGACGGGCTTCACGCTACCGGCGGAGTTTGGCGCGGCCCGTGTCGTGCTGCCGGGGATCGTCGCGATTCAGGGGCCGCGGTATGCGACGAACCGTGCCGACGCGATCCGGCCGATGGAGGACCTCTGCCGGCATCTCGCGGCGCGTGGCGGGCTCGACGGCATCGCCCTGATCACCGTGGTCGATGACGCCGATTTCGCCGGTCGGAGCCTGAACAACTGGCTGTGGCTGGTCTTCACGCGGACGAACCCGGCTCCGGACACGTTCGGCGTCGGAGCCGGCATCGTCGAGAAGCACTGGGGCTGCACCGGGCCGCTGGTACTGGACGCGCGGATCAAGCCGCATCATGCGCCGCCACTGGAGGAAGATCCGGACGTGGTGCGGCGGATCGAGGCGCTGGCGGTGCGGGGTGGGCCGCTGGCGGGGTTGATGTGATGGCTCGACTCGATCTGACCACGCGGAGGAAGTGGCATGAAACGACTAACCCTTGCCGACGTGACGTTTACCCGCGTCGCGTACCTGGACGACAGCACTCTGCTCGCTGCCGGCTATCGATCCCATATCCGCGTCTTCTTGTGGGACCTCTCCGGCGACAGCTCGCCGCAAGCAGTGTCGTGGCCGCAAGCCCAGGCCGTTGCCGAACTGTTCCGAGCCCACGGCGCGACCTTCCTTCGCCGGCAGGGGTTCTGGCCCGACGGCGAACCGTTGCCGCCAGCCTTCGGGGATCATCCTGGCGATCGACCGCCGATCCTCCAGCCGCTCCGGCCCTATCACCACCCCTTCTTCCACCCGGACGGTGTCACGGCCGCGTTCGCCGAGGGCGTGCCGATGGGCTACTACCACACGCGCTTCCACCTGCGCGACGTCGCCGGTGAGATGCATGTCCTGCTGCTAACCCCAGGCTACTTCGGCCCCAGCGGTGACTTCTCCCCGGACGGCACGCTCCTGGCCCTGAGCAATGGCATGAAGGTCGTGTGGGTCTGGGACGTGGCCAGCCGACAGGAGGTTTGCCGGCTTGAACAGAGCGATGGCGTGGCGGCGGTCGCCTTCCTCGACAACGACCGCCTGGCCGTCGCTGCCGGCCGGATCGTCCGCGTCTGGGAGGTTCCCAGTGCCAGGGTGGCGCAGAAGTACCCGGCGTTTCGCAAGTACGTCGAAGCCCTGGCCGTCGCGCCGGACCAGACCCTGTTCGCGGCCGGCTGCCGCGATGGCACCGTGGGCGTCTGGGAGGCGGGTGGCCACGAACGGGGACGCTATGACTGGGGTGTCGGGAGCGTGGCGGCGGTCGCGTTCGCGCCTAATGGCCAGACGGCCGCCGTGGCCGGCCAGACGGCGATCGCGGTATGGGATCTCGACTG
Organism: uncultured Alcaligenaceae bacterium; assembly: GCA_964471755.1. Classification (GTDB taxonomy): domain Bacteria; phylum Planctomycetota; class Planctomycetia; order Gemmatales; family Gemmataceae; genus CAYYJM01. The sequence goes on along the minus strand of CAYYJM010000323.1, from coordinate 3,447 downwards.
AAACAGAGGAGGCCGTGCGAGGCGGGCCGCTGGCAGGGTTGAGAGAATGAAGCCCCGGCCTCAGCTCAACACCGCCCGCACGTTCTCCTCCGCGACGCCATCGACCAGCTCGCATGCGCCGAGCCGCGACGGCAGCACGAAGCGCAACTTGCCCGCGACGTTCTTCTTGTCATTACGCATCGCCGAGAGCAGGGCGTCGATCGGCCAGGTAGGCTCCGGCTCTGTCGGCAGGCCGAGGGCGGCGAGCAGATCGAGCTGACGCCTGGTCGTCATCGCGTCGATGCGGCCCAGCGATTCGGCCAGGCGACTGGCACAGACCATGCCAGCGGCGACGGCCTCGCCGTGCAGCCAGGTGCCGTAGCCGGCCACCGCCTCGAAGGCGTGGGCGAACGTGTGGCCATAATTCAGCACCGCCCGCAGACCCGTCTCCTCACGCTCATCCTGGCGAACCACCTCGGCCTTCAGTTCACAGGATCGACGAATGATCGCCCGCACCGTCTCCGGATCACGGGCCAGCAGTTGCGGAATACGCGCCTCCAGGTAGGCGAAGAAGTCGGCGTCGAGAATGACGCCGTACTTGACGACCTCGGCCAGGCCGCTGCGGTACTCGCGATCGGGCAGCGTGTCGAGCAGCGTCGTGTCGACCCAGACGCCGACCGGCTGGTGGAACGCGCCGATCATGTTCTTGCCGCGCGGGTGGTTGATGCCGACCTTGCCGCCGACGCTGCTATCGACCATGGCCAGGAGCGTCGTCGGCACCATGAGTAACGGCAGACCGCGATTGAACGTCGCGGCGACGAAGCCGGCCAGATCGCCGACGACGCCGCCACCCAGGGCCACGACCAGCGTTTGCCGGTCGGCACGCATCTCGACCAGTTCATCGTAGAGGCGTGCGGCGGTCGCCAGACACTTCTCCTGCTCGCCGGGCGGCAGTTCGACCCGTCGGACGTCGAAGTTCACCTCGTGCAGGAGCGCCTCGGCCCGTTGAGCATGCGCGGTGACATTCGTGTCATGGACGAGGAGCGCCAGCCGACCACGAGCCCGCTGACGGACGAACGGTCCAAGGCCGCAGGCGGTGATGGCGATGTCGTAGCCGCGTTCGGCCAGTGCGACGTGAAGCATGGGGTCTCTCATTGAGCCGCCTTGCCGGCGGGGTTTCGACACGGTGCGCTGCTCGGTTCCTCCCTTCTGATCGTATTCCCACCGCTCGGGGCGTCCAAGAGGAGCCGGCCGGTTTCGCGAAGCCCGGCGCACCATTTGCAGCGAATCGTGAACAGGACGAACTTCCCAGGCCCGCACCCGGAGTCCTGCCATGCGAATGCACCCCTTCCTGGCCCTGGCCCTGACGATGACCCTGACGCCGACCCTGCCCGCACAGTTCCATGCCGAGGCGGGAACGCTGCCGGCCGGGGCGTACTACCGCGACCCACTGGTCAACCGGTTCATGGGCCTGACACCGCAGCAGGCCGAGCAACTCGCCCGGATCACCAACCAGGCGACCGTGCGGTTCGCCACCGACGTGGACGCCCTGGGCGGTCTGACCGTGGGCGATCGCGTCAATCGGGTCCAGGCCCTGCGTCGAGAATACCAGGCCGCGTGGAGCCAGGTGGCCGCCGAGTTGTGGTATCAGAATCACCGCGATCAGTACGAGCCGTACCAGAGACAGTACGGGCTGCCGTCCGGCCGGTTCATGACGCCGACACGACTGTCGGGCTATCCGTATTACTACTCCCGCTTTCAGACGTTTCCGCCGCGATGATGCCGGCTGAACGGGCGAGCATCCGTTCGATCCGTCCGAATCACCCGGACAGCAGCGTCCGCGAAGGATGCCCCGTCCTTCGCGGACACTCGGACTCGGCCAGAGACGACAGTGGACACGTCCCTGTCTCATCATCAACTGCTTGAACGATCTTTCATCATTGCGTCGGTCCGTATCCAGGACTGGGCGAATCACGACTTGAATGATGAGACGAGTATGAAAATGCGGACTGAATGCCGAGAAGGTGCAACCTTTCGCGTTGTTCGGTGTTCAGAATCAGACAAGTCTGCCCGGCGAGAAGAACACCGGGCAGGCGAGCCTGTTTCTGGGCTCCGATATCATTCATCCTTCTCGGAGGTTCCGATGCACCCGGTTCCGACTCGTTCACGACGAGCCTTCACGCTGATCGAACTGCTGGTGGTCATCGCCATCATCGCCATTCTCATCGGGCTGCTGCTGCCGGCGGTCCAGAAGGTCCGCGATGCCGCCGCGCGCATGAGTTGCCAGAACAAGCTCAAGCAACTCGGCCTCGCCCTGCACGGCTACCACGAGGTGGCCAACTCGCTGCCGCCGGGAGCCCAGCAAGACGTGTTCCCGCAGCCCAACCCGATCGGCAACACGACCACCTTCATCCGTGGCACGAGCTGGATCGTCTTCATCCTGCCGTTCATCGAGCAGGAGAATCTCTACCGTCAGTACAACTTCGCGCAGACGTACAGCAGCGCCACCAACGGGGCCGTGGGGATGAACGTCGTCTCGACCCTGTACTGTCCGGGTGGGCCGGCTCCGCTGTCGTTCACGGACCCGAACGCTGGCACCAGCGGTAACCCATCGACCCATTATTACGGTGTCATGGGGCCGGGCGGAACGACGGACAACTGGCCGAACACCTATAACGGCGTCACCTACACCTACCGGGTCGGCGACGCCACCGGCAACGCGGCCTGGTCAGGCAACGGCATGCTGAGCCAGTACATGGACCGGCCCGGCAGCATCAGCACCAAGCGACTCGTTCGGCTGACCGACGTGGTCGATGGCCTGACGAATACCATCATGGTCGGCGAGCGATCCATGTCCCAGCCGCCGCCGGGAGCCAGCACCACGGACTTCCGGTCATGGATCCGTGGCAACAACGGCGGCAGCGGCGCGGCCAAGAACGTCGCCACGCCGATCAACTCGACGTACTACAACGGCAGTAACAACTTCAACAACATCAGCTTCGGAAGCAACCACTCCGGCGGAACCAACTTCTGCCTGGGCGACGGCTCCGTTCGCTTTATTTCCGACACGATCTCCTTGCCGCTCTACATGGCGATGGCGAGCATCAACTCCCGCGAAGTCGCGTCGCTGCCCTGAGGCTGGGCATCCGTGGGCCAGGGTAGTCCGCCCTGGCTCCGCTTCCCTTCCCCTGATTTCCCTGCATGGAGAAACTCCCATGTTCTCGCAGTTTCGTCGCCTCGCCGGGATTGGACTCGCGGTGCTGCTGTGTGCCGCCGCTCTGGGTTGTGGCGACGGCAAAACTTTCCGCGTCTCCGGTACCGTGACATTCAATGGTCAGCCGGTCCCGGCCGGCAAGGTTTACATCCTGCCGGACAGCAACAAGGGGAACGAGGGACCGGCCGGCTTCGCCGACATCCGGGACGGCCGGTATGACACCGCGTCAGCCGGTGGTCGCGGAGCCGTGGCTG
>CAYYJM010000322.1:0-6603 GCA_964471755.1 uncultured Alcaligenaceae bacterium | reverse complement strand
CAAGCGTGCATTACTTTCCTTACTGCCGATAGCCGCCGGCTTGCCGGCGGTCTTCGCAGCAAATACCCGCCGACAAGCCGGCGGCTAAATGAAGAGGCCCGCCGGCGGCTAAATCTGGAGACATCCATGACCACTCCGCAGACCACCCGTCGTCAGTTTCTCGCCCAGCTCTCGGCCGCGTCGCTCGCCGCGCTGGCCACCGGCGAGCCGCGCCTCCACGCCGAGGAGGCCGTCCAGCATCCGAAGCCGACCGCCGACGCCTGCATCCTCCTCTGGATGGCCGGCGGCATGGCCGCACCGGAGACGTTCGACCCGAAACGCTACCTCCCCTTCGAGATCGGCGTCCCGGCCGAGAAGATCATCAGCACCTTCCCGGCCATCGATACCGTCGTCGATGACATCAAGATCACGGCCGGCCTGGAAAAGATCGCGAAGATCATCGATCGCGGCACGCTCATCCGCTCGCACGTCCAGCCGGACCTCGGCAACATCCTCCACTCGCGCCATCAGTACCACTGGCACACCGGCTACGTGCCACCGCTGACCGTGGCCGCTCCGCACCTGGGGGCGTGGATGGCTCGCGTTCTCGGGCCGCGCAACCCGGCCATTCCGCCGTTCATCGCCATCGGGCAGCACCTCGACAGCCACGGCGAGAAGGAGGAATTGAAGGCGTTCCACACGGCCGGCTTCTTCGGCAGCGAGTTCGGCCCCTTCCTGCTGCCCGAACCGACCCAGGCCGTCGAGGCCGTCCGGCCACCACGCGGCATGAGCGCCGAACGGTTCAAGCAGCGCTATCGCCTGTTCAAGAACCTCGTCGAGAAAGGCCCGATCGGCGAAGGCGTCAGCGACTACCAGCGTCAATCCATGCTCCGCGCGATGGAGAACGCGGACCGTCTGCTGTCATCGCCGGATCGCCAGGCGTTCGACCTGACGCTGGAGCCGAAGGAGAGCGCCGAGAAGTACCTGACCGGCCGGAATAGCCGCTTCGGTCAGGGCTGCCTGCTCGCCCGGCGCCTGGTCGAGGCCGGGGCGCGCTTCGTCGAGGTGACGACGGAGTACATTCCGTTCGTCCACTGGGACACGCACGAGAACGGTCACGCGACCGTCGAGCGTCTCAAGGGCGAGGTCGATGGTCCGATCGCCCAGCTCATCCGCGATCTCGAAGCCCGCAAGTTGCTCGATCGGACGCTCGTCGTCATCGCTAGCGAGTTCAGCCGGGACATGATGATCGAGGGCGTTCCCGGCAGCACGGCTCGTGATCAGTCCCGGGCGAAGACCGACGTGATGAAGGAGCCGAAGCACTATGGTCTGCATCGCCACTTCACCGGGGCGAGCAGCGTCCTGATGTTCGGCGGCGGCATCAAGAAGGGCTTCCTCTACGGAGCGAGTGCTCCAGACCGGCCCTGCCTGGCGATCAAGAATCCGATCAGCGTGACCGATCTGCACGCGACCATCTTCCACGCGATGGGGATCTCGCCGCGGACGGCGTTCACCGTCGAGAAGCGACCGTTCTACGTCACCCAGGACGGCAAGGGCCGACCGGCTCTCGATCTGTTCGGCCGTTGAGGCCGATTTACCTGGAACCTCCTTGCGACGGCGAACGCGTCGGTTAGAATCGCCATCCTGGCCCGAGGGGCCGCCCCCGCTGAACGAACCTGCCTCACACTCCGCAGAGGAAACCGATGATTCGAGGTCTTCACTACCTGCCCGCCGTCACGCTGGCGATCCTCTGCCTGACTGGCCTGGACGTAACGCGAGCCGACGCTGCCGGGCCGATCGTTCCCGGCTTCGAGCGCTTCCACACCGGCGACAAGGCCGATCCGGCGCAGGGCGGCCGGCTTCTGCTCGGCGAGCTGGGCTGTGTCGCCTGTCACCAGGCCGAGAGCCGGGCCACGCAGCGCAGGCAGGCTCCTGTTCTCGATCACGTCGGCGCTCGGGTCCGGGTCGGCCATCTCCGCAAGTTCCTGCGCGATCCGCACGCCGTCAAGCCGGGCTCGGTCATGCCGACTCCGTTCGTCAACGATCCGGATCGCGACCAGAAGATCGAGGCCCTCGTGCAGTTCCTCGCCTCGACCGGCGTGATCAAGCAGGAACGCCCCCAGGCGAAGAACCTCGGCCCCGGCCGCGACACCTACCACAAGGTCGGCTGTGTCGCCTGTCACGGCACCCGCAAGGCGGACGGCTCGCCCGATCTCGTTCTGCCGTCGTCGGTTCCGCTCGGGCCACTGAAGGAGAAATACTCGATCACGAGCCTGGCTGCCTTTCTCGAAAGTCCGCAGGTGGTTCGGCCATCGGGCCGCATGCCGCATCTGCTGGCCGGGCCGGAGGCGAAGGCGGTCGCCACGTTCCTGCTTCAGGGGATCAAGGCACCACCGCCTCAGGGCCGCGGAACGACCACCTACGCCTACCACGAGGGGGACTGGCAGAAGCTGCCCGATTTCGAGAAACTCAAGCCGATCGCCCAGGGAACCGGCGTCGCTCTCGATCTCGGGTCGGCCCGTCGGGGTGGCAACTATGGCATCCGCTTCGGCGGCTTCTTCAAGGCCGATCGCGATGCCGAGTACACCTTCACTCTTCACAGCGATGATGGGTCCCGGCTCCTCGTCGATGGCAAGACCGTCGTCGACAACGATGGCATCCATCCGCCGACCACGCGGAAGGGCAAGGTCAAGCTGACGAAGGGAGCCCACCGGGTGATCGTCGATTTCTTCCAGGGTGGCGGCGGAGCCGAGCTGCACGGCCAGATCGAGGCTCCCGGCTTCGGCAGCTTCGACCTGACGGAAATCCTGGCGGCGACCGAGGCCGACCTGGACCGGAAGCCGACGGTCGTGAACCGCGACGACGCGGACTACCTCGAACCCCGGCCGGCCCTGGTCGAGAAGGGCCGAACCCTCTTCGCCGCTGCCGGCTGCGCGGCCTGTCATCAGGCCAGCATCGAGAAGAAGCCGATCGTCTCGACCCTGACCGCTCCGCCTCTGGCGAAGCTCCAGGCCGACCGGGGCTGCCTCGCTCCGGACCCGGCCAAGGGGACGCCGTGGTTCGGGCTCACCGCCCTCCAGCGTGCCGCCCTCGCTGCCGCCCTGAAGAAGCCGATCGCCCCGCCGACCTCGCCGCGAGAACTCGTCACCGAGACGCTGACGCGCTTCAACTGCTACGCCTGCCACGTTCGCGACAAGATCGGCGGCCCCATCGAGGAACTCAACAAGTCTTTCCAGACGACGCAGCCCGAGATGGGCGATGAGGGTCGCCTGCCGCCTCCGCTGGACGGCGTCGGAGCCAAGCTCACCCCGGCCTACCTGAAGGAGATTCTCGACAGGGGGGCCGACGATCGGCCGTACATGCACACGCGGATGCCGGGCTTCGGCGACGCCAACGTGGGCCATCTCGTCGCCGCGTTCGCTGCTCTCGATTCGCTGCCGGAGGTGCCGGCGGTGACGTTCAAGGAGTCGCTGGCCCGCGTCAAGGCGACGGCCCGCCATCTGGTCGGCGGCCAGGCGTTCGGCTGCATCAAGTGCCACACCTTCGCCGGTCAGAAGGCCGAGGGCGTCCAGGGCATCGACATGGCGATCATGACCCGACGTCTGCGGCGCGACTGGTTCCACGCCTACGTCAACGACCCGCAGGCCGTCCGGCCCGGCACGCGAATGCCGGCGGCGTTCCTCCAGGGCAAGAGCGTCCTGCCCGAGTTCCTCGACGGCACCGCCCGGACGCAGATCGAGGCGATGTGGGTTTACCTGTCCGACGCGACCAAGGCCCAGCTGCCGATCGGCGCGTCGGCGAAGTCGATCCCGCTGATGCCGACGAGCGGGGCGATTCTGTATCGCAACTTCATCGAGGGGGCCGGGGCGCGCGCCATCGCCGTTGGCTACCCGGAGCGGATTCACCTCGCCTTCGACGCGAATCAGCTTCGGCTCGCGCTCCTGTGGGAGGGAGCGTTCATCGACGCGGCGAAGCACTGGACCGATCGCGGTTCCGGCAACCAGGTGCCGCTCGGCGACAACATCCTGCGGCTGCCGACCGGAACGCCGTTCGCCACGCTGGCGAAGGCCGATGACGCCTGGCCGACCACGCCGGCTCACCAGCGCGGCTACCGCTTCCACGGCTACAGCCTCACGCCGGACGATCGGCCGACGTTCCTCTACTCGCTGGGTGACGTGAAGGTCGAGGACTTCGCCAGCCCGGTCCCGGACAAGGTCGCCGTCCTGAAGCGGACGCTGAAGTTCACGGCCGAGAAGCCGACCGAGGGGCTCTACTTCCGGGCCGTGTCGGCGAACAAGATCGAGCCGCAGGAGAACGGCTGGTTTCTGATCGATGGCGTCTGGCGGATGCGGCTCGAAGGTTCGACGCCGGCACGGGTCCGCACCTCTGGCGGCAAGGCCGAGCTGCTCGTGCCGATTCGGTTCGTCGATGGCAAGGCCGAGATCGTCCAGACGTACCGGTGGTGACCCGCCGTCTTTCCTCACGATCACTGACGCTGAAGGGGATTCAACCCATGCGATACCTGTTCTTCCCGGCCCTTGCCGTGCTGGCGGCCCTGCTTCTGGGCCTGCCGGAACGCGGCGAGGCCCGCCAGGGCAAGGCACCGGCCGCGAAGCCGGCGACCGAGGCCGACTACTACAAGCTCCTGACGTTCACGACGCCACCGGGCGAGGTGCTGGAGGCCGGCGCGATCGAGATGCTGCCCGATGGCAAGGTCGCCGTCGGCACCCGTCGTGGCGAGGTCTGGCTCATCGACAACGCCTTCGATCCGAATCCGGCGAAGGCGAAGTTCACGCGCTTCGCTCATGGTCTGCACGAGGTTCTCGGCCTCGGCACGCGCGACGGCTGGCTGTACGTCACCCAGCGGCCCGACGTGTCGCGCATCAAGGACACCAATGGCGACGGCAAGGCCGACCGCTTCGAGGTCATCACCGACGACTGGGAGATCAACGGCGACTACCACGAATACGCGCTCGGTTCGCGTTTCGATCGCAATGGCGATCTGTGGATCACGCTCTGTCTGACCGGCTCGTTCAACAGCAGCAGCAAGTTCCGGGGCTGGGCGGTCAAGGTGACGCCGGAGGGGAAGATGATCCCGGTGGCGAGCGGTGTCCGTTCGCCGGGTGGCGTCGGCTTCAACGCGGTCGGTGACGTCTTCTACACGGACAACCAGGGGCCGTGGAACGGCACCTGCTCGCTGAAGCAGATCGTGCCGGGCGGGTTCTGTGGTCATCCGGACAGCTTCCGGTGGTACAGTGAGCCGGAGGCGAAGTACCTCGGCAAGGCTCCGGAGTCGCCGAAGAGTGGCAGCCGGATTCACGTCGAGGCGAAGCGCATCCCGCAGTACGTCCCGCCGGCGGTCCTCTTCCCGTACGGCAAGATGGGTCAGTCGGCCAGCGGCATCGACTGCGACACGACCGGCGGCAAGTTCGGCCCGTTCGCCAACCAGCTCTTCGTCGGCGACCAGACACACAGCACGGTCATGCGCGTCTTCCTGGAGAAGGCGAAGAACGGCCGGTATCAGGGAGCGTGCTTCCCGTTCCGGCAGGGTTTCGGCTCCGGCGTCGTCCCGGTGCGGTTCGCGCCGGACGGTTCGCTCTTCGTGGGGAGTACGAACCGCGGCTGGGGGTCGCGTGGCCCGAAGCCGTTCGCGGTCGAGCGGCTGGTCTGGACGGGCAAGGTGCCGTTCGAGATCCACGAGATGCGATTGCAGCCGGACGGCTTCGAGTTGACGTTCACCGAGCCGATCGATCCGGAGACGGCCGGCAAGGTCGAGTCGTACGGACTGAAGACGTTCACCTACATCTTCCAGGGGGCGTACGGCAGCCCGGAAGTGGACCAGACGACGCCGAAGATCACGCGCGTCACGGTTGGAGCCGACCGCAAGAGCGTGCGGCTCGTCGTGGACGGCCTGCAAGAGGGGCACGTTCACGACCTGACCGCGACCGGAGTTCGCTCGGCCGACGGTCAGCCGCTGCTGCATCCACAGGCGTACTACACGCTGAACTACCCGCTCGGCAAGTGACCGGGCGAACGCAATCGATGGCGGTGACGAATTGACGCAACCCCGGTCGAGGTGGTTCAATGGGAGATCGCCCGTGTCCGTGTCGGGGTTCGAGATGGCCACCACGACGATCACCCGTGAGCAGTTCCACGCCTACCTGGACGACGCCTTGAGCGAGGCGGAGACGGCCCAGATCGAGCAGGCGCTGCGCCAGTCGGAGGAGTTGCGTCGCGCTCTGGATCAGGTTCTTCAGGAGCGTGACCGGGGCGAACACTCCCTGGGAGCGATCTGGCGGCGTGAACGGCTCACCTGCCCGACCCGCGAGCAGTTGGGCAGCTATCTGCTTCAGGTGCTCGATGAGGCGGAGATGGACTATTTCCGCTTCCACCTGGAGACGATCACCTGTCCATACTGCCTGGCGAACCTGGCCGACTTGCAAGCACAGCAGCAGGAGCCGGCTCCGCAGGCGCGGGAGAGACAGAAGCGCATCGCCCGGGCCGGGGCCGATCTGCTGCAATCGAATCAGGGCCAGCCGCCGACCGGCGAGCGGTAAGACGTTCGCGATCTGGGTACAGGCCATGCGGCCCGCAACGGACCTGTCCCGGTGTGTTACGGCGTCA